>SECS01000128.1 GCA_004211435.1 Novosphingobium sp.
GTCGAGAAGCCGAAGGTCGAAGACGCTCCGTCGAACCTGATCATTTCGGGGCGCTACATTCTCCAGCCCGAAGTCATGCGCACGCTCGAGGGACAGGAGAAGGGTGCGGGCGGCGAGATTCAGCTGACCGACGCCATGGCGCGGATGATCGGCGAACAGCCGTTCCACGCGGTCACTTTCGCCGGTCGCCGCTTCGACTGCGGTTCGAAGATCGGCTTCGTCGAGGCAACCCTGGCACTCGCGCTCGAACGTCCCGACATGGCCGACGACATCCGCCAGATCGCGCGGCGCCTCCTCGACTGAGGCAGGTTTTGCGGACCGGTTGCCCGGTTCGCAAATCGCTCAGCGGCCGATGGCGTGATAGACCAGGCCCGCGGCTTCGGCCGTCCCGCGGTCGTAGATGTTGCGCAGATCCACCAGCACCGGCTGGGCGAGCCTTTCGCGCATGCGGCGCAGGTCGAGCGCGCGATAGGCGTCCCATTCGGTGACGATCACCGCGGCGGCGGCGCCCTCGATCGCTTCCCACGGATCGTCGGTGAAGGTCACGTCGTCGAGCATCTTGCGCGCTTGGTCCACGCCCTCGGGATCGCAGGCGGCGATCGTCGCGCCGGCGTCCTGCAGCGCGCGAATGATCGCGATCGACGGCGAATCGCGCATGTCGTCGGTGTTGGGCTTGAAGGTCAGACCCAGGATCGCGACGCGCTTGCCGCGCACGTCGCCGCCGGCCGCAGCGATGACCTTGCGGCCCATCGCGCGCTTGCGGTTGTCGTTCACCGCGACGACGGCTTCGACGATGCGCTGCGGCGCTTCGAAGTCCTGCGCGGTCTTGAGCAGGGCGATCGTGTCCTTGGGGAAGCACGAGCCGCCATAGCCGGGGCCGGCGTTGAGGAACTTCGAGCCGATGCGATTGTCGAGGCCGATGCCGCGCGCGATCTCGCGCACGTCGGCGCCGACCTTTTCGCAGAGATCGGCGATCTCGTTGATGAAGGTGATCTTGGTCGCGAGGAAGGCGTTGCCCGCGTACTTGGTCAGCTCCGCGCCGCGCCGGCTCATCTCGACCAGCGGCGACTTGCCGCCGAGGAACAGCGGCCGGTAGATCTCGCGCATGACCTCGAGCCCGCGCTCGTCCTCGCCGCCGATGACGATGCGGTCGGGATGCTTGAAATCGGCGATGGCGGCGCCTTCGCGGAGGAATTCGGGGTTCGAGATCACGGCGAATTCGGCCTTGGGATTTGTCTCGCGGATGATGCGTTCGACCTCGTCGCCGGTGCCGACGGGTACGGTGGACTTGTTGACGATGACGGTGAAGCCGTCGAGCGCCTCTGCGATCTCCTGCGCGGCGCCATAGGCATAGGAGAGGTCGGCATAGCCGTCGCCACGACGCGATGGCGTGCCCACGGCGATGAATACGGCATCGGCTTCGCGCACCGCGGCGGCGAGATCGGCGGTGAACGAGAGGCGCTTGGCCTTGACGTTGCTCGCGACGAGGTGATCGAGGCCGGGCTCGAAGATCGGGATTTCGCCGGCATTGAGCGCGGCGATCTTCGATTCGTCCTTGTCGACGCAGACGACGTCGTGTCCGAAATCGGAAAAGCAGGCGCCGGAAACCAGTCCCACGTAGCCCGATCCTATCATCGCGATGCGCATTCGAAGATCATTCCCTTTCAGTCATGTCCGATGGGCCGACCCTGCGGCGCCACCTTGGCGAGCGATATAGCGGAACGATGACGGAACGCGGAAGCCGTTAACACATTGGGCGCTCTTCGGACAGGTTGGACCGGCCCACGCGGTTCGCCGCTTGCCCGGTGCGGCAGGTCCATGGTGGACTTGCCGACAAGCGGGTCCCGCATCAACGTCGTATGCGGGTGCGCTTCGGCGGTGGGATCGGAAATATAAAATTACGACAGAATTGCGTCGATCGCGGCCAGCTTGCGGCTGGACGATGTGATGCCGGCTGAATGTCGATTCGACCGATACTTCGGGTGTTTGAGGCCAGATTCGACGAGTCGAGTTTTGTATACTTTTGAACGTTTTAGGCGGGATTCCTAATCTTCATTTACCGTCGATCATCACACAAGATTGAGCGGAACAAGTCATACACCCGTTCACTGCAACGGGGTTCCTAAATGTCTATAAATCTTACCGCCGGTTCGCTGTCGGCGTCGGACTTTCTTTCCACTCTTGGGGTGAATACGCATTCGGGTTTCGTCATGGATGGCTACGCGAATACGGCGCTGGTCATCAAAAGCCTGAACTATCTCGGTATCGACACTGTCCGTGACGCCTTCTCGGCACAGGGCGCGGCCAAGCAGGCGCTGGGCGCCTTGGCAGATGCCGGCATCAAGTTCGATTTCATCCTTTCCCCGCAGGCGACGACGGCCGATGTCCAGACTTGGGTCAAGAACGTCGGTACTTTCGCCAAGGATAACCCCGGTGCCGTGATCGCGGTCGAAGGCCTCAACGAGGTCGATCTCAACGCGGTCAACTTCAACGGCAACACCACGCTGGCCGGCGCCGCGGCGGCGCAGCGCGTGCTCTATGGCGCGGTCAAGGCCAACGCCGATCTTCTCGACGTGCCCGTGATCAACCTCTCGATCGGTCACGAGGACGCCAGCAAGTATGCAGCGGTCGGCAATCTTTCGCAGTATGCCGACTATGGCAACTCGCATGCCTATACCGCGACCGGCGGCAGCGCCGATGCGCAGCAGGAACGTCTTCTGGCGCTCGCGGCGAATGCCGTCAGCGGTCAGAAGGTCTTCATCACCGAGACCGGTTACACCACGCACGAGACCGAAGACCGGCTCGGCGTCAATGCGACGAGCCAGGCCAAGTTGACTCTGACGGCGCTGTTCAACGCCTTCGAGAACGGTTCGGCACAGACCTTCCTCTATGAGCTGTTCGACAGCAACCAGACGACCGACAAGGGAGACCGCGAGCGCAACTTCGGTCTGTTCGAAAGCGACGGTACGCCCAAGCTCGCGGCCGTGGCGCTGCACAATCTCACTACGGTGCTCGGCAATGCCAGCAGCGGCGGTTCGGCCGTGGCCAGCGGGACCCAGTTCACGGCGACGGGGCTGCCGTCTGACGGACATGCGCTGACCCTGGCCAAGGGCGACGGCGTCTACGACATCGTCCTGTGGCGCGACGTGCAAGTCTGGGACGACGTGCAGAACGTCGAGAGGAATACGGCTGCCGTCCAGACCAAGGTCGAGTTCGGTTCGGTCCAGCAGAGCGTCTACGTCTACGATCCGATCAACGGCTCCAGCCCGGTCGCGGTCTATCACAACGTGAGTTCGGTGACGCTGGCGGTCGGCGATCGGCCGCTGATCGTCGAGGTCGGCGCTTCTGGGCCGGTCACCGAACCGGCCGCGGCCACGCCTGCGCAGGTGACGATGACCGCCGCTGATTTCGTGGCGCATCTCGATCAGTTGGCGGACAAGCCGCAGCTCGAGAAGATCATTCTCAGCGATACGCACAAGCTGGCCGTATCGACCTCCGAGACGCTGAAGTACATCATCGCCAATTACGGTGACGTGCTGGCCAAGGTCGAGGGCGGCTATTCGTTCGTCGTGGCCTTGACCGGGCCGAACTGGGAGAAGGACCAGAGCTTCGACGCGAGCGGCAAGCTCGTGGCGACGACGGACATCGCCTTCGTCAGTGGCGTCAAGCAGTACGAGCAGACCGTCGGCACCGACGGTTCGCGAAGCGTGTCGCGCTATACGGCCGGCAAGATCATCGAACGCGTCGACGTGTCGGTGGCCGGTGTGCGGGTGACCACGAGCTTCGACCAGGCCACCGGTTTCAAGCTCTGGACGAAGTCCGAGGCACCCGACGGTTCGTCGATCTCGACCAATTTCACCAATAACCTGGCGACCAGCATCTCGAAGGTGACCGCGACCGGCGAACGCAGCGTCGAGGTGCTGGGCACCGGAAGCGCGCGCACGGTCAACTCGGTGAGCGCCGACGGCACCAAGACCGCGCTGACCTACGACGCCGACGGCAAGCTGGCCAACAAGCAGGTCACCAAGGCGGACGGCAGCGGCGAGGCCACCGCCTACAATCTTACCGGGCTGCCCTATACGCAGCAGCAGCAGTACCTCGACCAGTCGGGCAAGGTCACGGGTGTGGTGCGCTCGCGAGCCGACGGCACGCTCTACTCGACCGAAAACTATGGCGCGACCGGTGCGAAGGCCTTCTCGAGCTACGATACGGCGGGCAAGCTGGCTTCGACCACGCGGATCGAGGCGAATGGCGCGAAGCTGATCTCGACCTACAACAGCGCGGGCGTGGCGATCTCGACGCTGCAGATCGACGTGTCGGGGACCAAGACCACCAAGCTCTACGACGCTGCGACGGGCGCTCTGACGCACAAGACGGTCGTGAACGTCAACGGGACGGGTGAATCGTTCGCCTACAAGCTGACGGGCCTGGCTTACACGCAGCAGCACCAGTATTTCGACGCGACGGGCAAGGTCACCGCGGTCGTGCGTGAGCGCGCCGACGGCACGCTCTATTCGACCGAGAACTACGCCGCGAGCGGCGCCAAAGCGCTGGCGACCTATGACACGGCGGGCAAGCTCGCGACCTCGACGCGGATCGAGGCCGATGGCACCAAGCAGGTCTTCACCTACAACGCGGCCGGCGCGAAGTTGAGCTCGCTCATCACCGATCTCGCCGGCACGACGGTCTCGAAGAGCTTCGACCCGACGAGCGGTGCGCTGACCAAGCATGCCGTTTCGGGATCGACCGATTCGACGCTGATCGGCGGCTCCGGCGAGCAGACGCTGATCGGCGGCTCGGGCAACGATCTGATCGACGGCGGCGCGGGGAACGACGTGCTGTCGGGTGGCGCGGGGGCGGACACGGTGTCCTATGCTTCGGCGACGGCGGGCGTGACGGTCAATCTCGGTCTCGGCCGGCAGGACACTACCGGCGCGGGGATCGACACGATCTCGGGCTTCGAAAACCTGACCGGCTCGGACTTTGACGACGTGCTGTTCGGCAATGCCGGCGACAACGTCATCATGGGCGGTGCGGGCAACGACCGGATCATCGGTGGCGGCGGTGCCGACACCTTGTTCGGTGGTGCTGGGGCGGATACTTTCCTGCTCCAGACGATGGCTCAGTCGACCAACGAGGCGCGCGACGCCATCCGCGACTTCAACCGCGCCGAGGGCGACATCATCGATCTCTCGCAGATCGATGCGATCGCGGGCACGGCGAACAATGACAAGTTCACCTTCGTCGAAACCGGCGCCTTCACGGGCAAGGCCGGCCAGCTGATCGCGGTTGCGGAATCGCCCAATCACTTCCTCGTCCAGGGTGACGTGAACGGCGACGGCAAGGCCGATTTCAGCTTCTGGGTCGACTCGCCCGCACCGCTGAACGCCGGATCCTTCATGCTCTGACCGTTGGCGGCCCCTTCCGCGATCGGGAGGGGCCGTTTACGGTGCGCTGCACAATTTTTCAGCCCGGTCCCGAGCGGCGCTGCGCTGATCCGTCGCAATCCAGCAACGGCTGGCGACAAACCGCTGGCGGGGCGCCGCGCTGCAGCGCAGTAAAAGCCGCAGATGACGGCACTCAATCCACAGCGGCGCTTTGCCGGCCGCCTGGCATCGCGTCACCGTGCGGCGCTGTTGCTCGTGGCCGCCATGCTGCCTTCGCCCGCTCCGGCCCAGACCGAACGCGAGAAGCTCGAAGCGCTGCCCGCGATCGAGCAGAACGGTTTCAACCTGCGCGCTGCCGTGCAGGCCACTTACGACAGCAACATCTTCCGCACGAACGACGACGTCGCCCAGCGGGTCGACGACATCATCGTCACCCCGACCGTCGAGGCGCGGTTCAATCGCACGATCGGTCCGAACAGCCTGAACCTCTCGGCGCTGGCGGGCTACGATCGCTTCGTTTCGAACGGCGAGCGGAGCAAGCCGCGCTTCGTCGGCCGGATCGGCGGCAAGATCGCTGTGCTCAATCCCTGCACCGTCAGCCCCAAGGCGAGCTATCGTGCAGAGCGCGCGAACTACGGCGATCTCAACGGCGCCGTCGAGAACCAGCAGCGTTTCAGCGAACTCGGGATCGCCGTGTCGTGCGAAAGGCCCGCGGGCATCTATCCCAAGGCGTCCTACCTGCGCACCACGACGCGCAACGAGGATGCCTTCGACTTCGCCGACCAGACCTCGAACATCTACGCCGCGAGCCTGAGCTTCGCGAAGCCGAGCTTCGGCGTCCTGCAACTGGCCGTCCAGCGCGAAGAGGCCCGGCGCGACACGCTCGGCTATACCAATCGCGTCGACCGTGCGGGCGTGATCTTCGATCGCGCGATCTCCTCGCGCCTGTCCGCGCATATCGACGTCCACGCGTTGCGCGTCCGGCCGACCGTGCCGACGATCCAGAAGCATGACGGGGTGGGCTGGGACGTCTCGGCCACGACGCGATTGCTGAGCCCGATGGTCATCACGCTCGGATCGCGCAGGACGGTGGTCAACGACAGCCTGATCACCACCGGCTACGTGCTGCAGAACGCCTATACCGCGCGCTTGCGGCTGCCCTTGAGCAGCCTCACCGAGATCGAGGGCAATGTCGAACGGCGCGACCGTCGCTTCCGGCACGAGACGATCACCAACCGCTCGCCGATCGACAGCGATCGCGTCTGGGCGGCCGAACTGACCCTGCGGCGCAAGCTGACCGAGCGCTTCAAGCTGGTCGGCGGCGCGGGCTATTACAACCGGTCGACCGACGATGCGCTCGTCGGAAGCTACAAGGCCTTCACCGTGACGCTCGGGGCGGAAGCGGTTTTCTAAACATGGAGACAAGCAGATGCGCGATCTGATCGCCGCGATGTATTTGGTCGCTCCCCTGGCTCTCGGCACTATCGGGAGCGTTCAGGCCCAACCCGTCACAGCCCCGCCGATGGCCGCTCCGCGCGTTGCGTCGGACTATCTGCTGGGCCCCAACGACGAGGTCGAGGTCAAGATCTTCGGGCAACCGGACATGGCGGTGAAAACCCGGATCAAGGCGGACGGTACGGTCAATCTCGTTCTGCTCGGACCGGTGCAGGCGCTCGGCAAGACGACCGGCGATCTCAGCCGCGAGATAGCGCGGGCCTATGAGGCAGGGGGCTACCTCGTGAAGCCCTCGGTCAACGTCGACGTGACGAGCTTCATCAGCAAGACCGTGACCGTGCTCGGCGACGTGCCGAGTTCGGGCAACTATCCGCTCGACCGACCCTACACCGTCGCCTCGATGATCGCACTGGCAGGCGGGATCAAGGATTCGGGGGCGAATGCGGTGATCCTGACACCGGCCGGCGGCGGCGCGCCTGCACGCATCTCGCTCAACGACATGAGCGGCGCGGCCACCCGCAGGCTCGAGCCCGGCGACGTGCTGTTCGTGCCGCCGCAGGAGCGCTTCTTCGTCTACGGCCAGGTGAACCAGCCGGGCGGCTACAAGTACCAGCCCGGGATGACCTATCGCCAGGCCATGGCGCAGGCGGGCGGTCCGACCCTGGCGGCATCGAGCAAGATCGAGGTCCGGCGCGAGGGCAAGCGCGTCGAGGGCCTGAAGCTCGACGATGTCGTCCAGCCCGAGGACGTTCTGGTCATCAAGGAAAAGCTGTTCTGATCCGGTAGCCCCGGTTTCAGGCGTTTTGCGCGCGGCGCGAAATCCAGTCGCGGTAGCGCTGGTCGAACGCGCGACCGATCGCGATCGAGGGCGCCTCGACATAGCGCTGGACCAGCGCGGCGGTGCCGATCGAGCCGAGGAACAGCATCGGGGTAAGCACGGCGAGCGACACCAGCCAGGGCATGGTCGGCCAGAGCCCGACGAACATGTGCAGGAAGATCGGGTGGAACAGGTACAGCGAATAGCTGATCAGGCCGAACCACGCGAACAGCGCGCCGCCGAACCAACGCTTCAGCGCACACAGCAGGAACAGGGCCAGCCCGCCCAGATAGCCCGTGTTCGCGGCGACCCAGCCGACCAACTCGTTCTTCGCGTGCAGGTAGGCCAAGGTGTTCGCCGTGGTGGTCGCCGCTGCCAGGATCAGCGCCGATGGCCAGAAGATCCGGCAGGCGAAGGGATCGCGTTCGAGGACGCAGATCCGCGCGATCGTGCCGAAATGCATCGCGGCTAGGTAGGTCGGCAGGCCGACGGGCAGATCGCTTTGCGGATTGATCCAGCGATAGCCGCCCATTGCCAGCGCGAGGGTCAGGAACAATGCCATCATCGCGAGATTGAAGCGCGGATTGTGCAGCAGGCGTCCGGCGAAGGCGACCAAGCAGATGCCGTAGAAGATCAGTTCGATGAACAGCGTCCAGTAGACGCCCAGGATGTCGGGCGCGCGCAGCAGCATCTGCACCATCGTGAGGTTGGCGATGACCTGCCAGGATCCGAAGATCTGGCCGGTAAACAGGGGGATGACGACGATCGCGAGTAGGATCGAGGCCCAATAGGCGGGATAGAGCCGGAAGAACCGACTGATCACGAACTTGCCGATCGGCGCGGGACCGCTGAAGCTGAACGGAATGACGAAGCCGCTGATGCAGAAGAAGGCGACGATGCCGAGCCGGCCGGTGCTGAAATACTCGCGAAAGGCGCCGGTGAGCAGTTCACCGAGCGGGCGGAAGGGCGTGACGTGCCCGACATATTCGGCCCAATGACCGAGCAGCACGGCGAATGCGGCAAGGCCGCGCAGGCCGTCGATGTGGTCGAGCCTGTGCTTCGGGCGTGCTTCGGTCATGCGGAGATCCCTGAACGGAGCGCGGGTTCTGCCGCGGCGGATGGAGCGGGGGCGATCGGCGTGACGGCCGATCGGTGTTTGCGCGAATAGCTGGGGCCGAAGGCCGCCTTGCCGAATAGCCCGCTGAATACGTAGCCGGCGATGATCGTGGCGAAGGACGGGCCGTAGCAGGCGACCGTGATCGTATAGATGTTGAGCATCGCGACGAGCGCGAGCTTGCTCGGGTCGCGCAGGTTTCGCACGGCAAAGGCCTGCGCGATCACCAGGATCCCGAAAGGAATGCCCAGGAACAGGTAGGTCGTGATGTAGAAGTTGTCGACGGGCACGGCATAGCCGGCCATCTCGGTATAGGTCATGGGATAGGAGAAGCAGCCCAGGCCGCAGCCCGTCAGCAGTCCCGCCGGGTAGGTCTGCGAGAGATACTCGAAGGGCTTCTGCCAGGAATTGTCGATGCGGTCCTG
>SECS01000286.1 GCA_004211435.1 Novosphingobium sp.
CCGAGCATGGTTTGCAGGCGATGAATTCTCCGCTGCCGATGTGATCATGAGCTTTCCGCTTGAGGCAGCGGCGGAGCGGCCTGGCCTCGACCAATCGCGGCCCGCGACTGCAGCCTGGCTCGAAAGGATTCACGCTCGTCCGGCTTATCGCGCAGCACTCGCGAGCGGCGGACCCTACGCCTACGCATAACGGCTGCTCAATCCCCGCCTCTAGACCTCAACGTGCTGCTCCGTCGGAGCCGCGCTTTGCGGCAATCGAACTGCCAGGACCGGACCACGAGCCGATATTGGGACGCGGCAACAGGAGCGAGCCGGTTCTAAGACATGCCGCTCGTCGAAGACGAAATTGCAAGGGTCGGGCCTATGCAGCGGCAAGGTGGCGGCATCATTGGGTCGAGTGCGAAAGGACCGGTTGCGTCTTCGCGTTCGACGGATCCAGCTCGAAACGCCCGACCGATCCGGGAATGAAATGACCCCCGCCGAAGCGGAGGCCAATTTCGTCAGGCGTTGGTGCCTGGCTTGTCGTTCTTCGGCGGCTTGCCGTCCTCGACACGGCCCTCATTGCGCAGATCGCGGCCTTCTTGGGCTTTTTTCTGACTTTCGGGCGACTTGCCGTGCTCGTTCAGCTCTTCCTTGATATAGCCAGCTGCTTCTTTGGCTTTGCCTTCGATGCTCATGCTCGTCTCCTGGATGAGGCCACGATTGAAGTGACACGAATTTAAGCGCGCGAAGCGGAAAGAGGCTCCCGACCCTTTCGTTGGTCCTGGAACCCGATCCTGACGATAGTGCTGCTCCGAGCCGACCTCCAGTACGCAAAGCGGATGGCTGGCAGCGGAATGGGCGAGACGCGAAGATCGACGATGCGCGTGCCGAGACCGACGGTTTGAACCCTGTCGAAAATGAAACCAACGATATGTCCGACACGAGGCCATTGCCGGCGTTGCGCGCCACCAGACCTCGGAGACTGCTGCGGCCAGGTATACCGGCCCGCGGGGCCCTTCGGCTTCAGCGACGGTCGCGGAAGGCTCGGCCGAGCGGGGGCAGGGGGGCGAGCTTGCGTCCGAACTGGTCTTCCATCGGTTCGGTTTCCGAGCGCTCGCACTCCGCGATCGATGGATTATCGAGCATTCCAGCCAATAGTTCGGCGCAGATAACCTGATCGAACTCAACTCCCGCCTTCATCTGCGCTGTCCAGGCGACGCGGCCGCTGCGCGCGGCCCCGGCCAGATTGAGGAGGATGACGTTCTGACCAGGCCTAAACGTCCCTTGGCGCCCAAAGAGCTGACAGCCCTTACGCGACAGGTCGAGCAGCCAGACCTCCGGCATCGGTCCATCGCCTGTACGGCATCGCGTGTTGAACATAAGGGCGAACCGATCGCTCAGCCGGCGCTCGTCGTCCTTGTCGTCGAGCGGGGTGGCGACCGCCTGCATATCTGGCGAACGTGCGCGTGTCATGATGCTGCGGGAACCGTCGCGGGGGCGGCATCAGGACCGGGCGGCGAACCGGCAAGGATCTCGATCGCGACGAGCGTCGCATTGTCGCTTCCGTCGCGCCGTAGCGCGCTGTCGAGCAGCGTGTCTGCAAGAAGGGTGAGCGAAGCGTCACTGCCGGCAGCCTCCTCGGTGTCGAGCGAGCGGGATATGCCGTCCGAGCACAGCAGCAGGCGGTCGCCCACAGCGAGGTCGATGGTGACCTTGTCGGCCTTCACGTTCTGCGCAGCGCCCAGCGCGCGGGTCACGAGATGGGCGAAAGGATGTCGCGCTGCCTCGGCGAGCGTGATCTCGCCAGCATCAATCAGGTCCTGAACCACGCTGTGGTCGTGCGTGAGGCAGCGCGCCGATCCCCGGCGGATCAGATAGACGCGGCTGTCGCCGATCCAGAAGACCGTAAGACGTGTACCCTCGAGCCAGGCGGTAACGATCGTCGTGCCCGAGCGTGCCTCCTTGTCACCGAGGTCGCCGCGTATCTT
>SECS01000287.1 GCA_004211435.1 Novosphingobium sp.
GGGTCCGCCGGAGCGGTGCTTGCGACGCGCCTCAGCGCCGATCCTCATCGCACCATACTGTTGCTGGAAGCGGGGCCTGATTTCGCGCCGAGCGCCTATCCGCAGAGCCTGACCGATGCCGGCACTGTGGGGACTCCGGATTTCGATTGGCACTATCACAGCGACGACACGACAAAGCTCGGCCATGACATTCCATTGCCGCGGGGCAGGGTGGTCGGTGGCAGTTCCGCCGTCAATGGCACGGTCGCCATGCGGGCACGGCCGTCCGACTTCGCACGCTGGGCGGCGCGCGGGATCGAAGGTTGGTCCTGGAACGATGTGTCGGCCGCTTACAAGGCTTTGGAAAACACCCCGACCGGCGACGATACCCTGCATGGTCGATCCGGCCCCTTTCCGGTCCGGCAGCGAACCCTCGAGGAACTGACCGCGTCCTCTCGCGGCTTCGTTCACGCCGCGTGGGCCTTGGGTCTGGCTGACGTTTCGGATTTTAACAGCGCGGCTGCGGACGGGGCAGGGGCCTATCCGCTCAACGTCGTCGACGAGAGGAGGATGAATACCGGCATCGTCTATCTCACCGAGGAGGTTCGCGCCCGCCCGAACCTCACCATCCGCGGCGAGACAGAAGTGGATCACGTTGTCTTCAGCGGCAATCGGGCCACCGGCGTCCGGCTGGTGACGGGAGAGGTTTTGACCGGCGGCGAGATCATCCTGTCGGGCGGGGCGTTCGGAAGCCCGGCCATGCTGCTGCGCTCCGGCATCGGGCCTGCCGGCGATCTCCGCGCGCTGGAGATCCCTGTTCTGGCGGATCTGCCGGTCGGATCCCGTCTCCAGGACCATCCGTTCTTTTACAACGTCTACGCACTGAAGGCCTCCGACAGGGCCATGAGCCCCGCAGCCGGTGCGCTTGTCTGGACGGGCTCATCGTCCGCAACCGGCGGCGATCTCGACCTCCAGGTATCCGCGACCCACTTCATCGACCCGAAGGCGAGCCCGACGGGCGGCGCGATCGTTCTCGCGGCTGCGGTGACGCTGCCAAAGTCGGTCGGCAGCTTCCGCCTGGCCTCGCGAGACCCGCGCGTTGCTCCCCGCATCCACTACAATTTCTTCGACGACCCGAGCGATCTCGACAGGATGGTGGAGGCGGTCAAGCTGTCCCGCGAAATCGGCAGAACCGAGCCTTTCGTGGGCATGGTTGATCACGAGATGGCGCCCGGCGATGCCGTGCAAAGCGACGCGGACCTGCGCGCCAACGTCATCGCCAACATTGCTGCCTACCAGCATCCCACCTCAACGGTTCCAATGGGGGCCGACACCGACGAGACCGCCATTGTCGATGCCTTCGGGCGCGTACGCGGCATCGAAGGCCTTCGTGTCGTCGACGCCTCCATTCTTCCCGACATCCCGTCGGTTCCGACTAACGTCACCACCATCATGGTCGCCGAGCGGATCGCCGCGCGCATCCTCGCCTGACCGGCCGGATCGGATAGCCAAACCGGCGCTCTCGCCCATCATCGCCCACATACGAAGGAGCATTCTCATGACATCTCTCAAAGGCAAGGTGGCGTTGATCACCGGGGCATCGCGCGGCATCGGCCGGGCGATCGGCGAGCGGCTCGGCCGCGAGGGCGCAACGGTCGCGATCAATTATCGCAGCCGTCCGGAGGAAGCGGCGGAAGCGGTGCGGGCCGTCGAGGAGGCCGGCGGCGTGGCGCGTCCCTTTCAGGCCGATGTCGCCGATATGGCGGACATCCGCCGGCTGTTTGCCGAGGTCGATACGGCCTTCGGCGGCCTCGACATCGTGGTCGCCAATGCCGGGCTGCCGTTCATCGGCGTGCCGGTCGTCGACGTGAAGGAAGAGGATTTTGACCGAATTTTTGGTCTCAATGCCAAGGGCTCGTTCTTCGTGCTCCAGGAGGCGGCCAAGCGGGTGCGGGACGGCGGAAGGATTATCGACATCTCGACCTCGACCA
>SECS01000129.1 GCA_004211435.1 Novosphingobium sp.
GGTCAGCAATCGGACGTCGATCGCGCGGCCTTGCGCGCGCCATTCGGCGAGCGCGCGGTCGATGCGGTCGAGGTTTATGCGGTGGACGGTGATGTCCTCGCCCTCGACGCCGCCGCCTTCGCCCACCAGGGTCAGGCCGTGCGCGCGGAACAGGGTGAAGCTCTCGCTGACCATGCCTGGCGACGAATAGAACTGGCCGATCTCTTCCATGCGCTCGGCATGGTAGCCGGTCTCTTCCTCGAGCTCGCGCGCGGCGGCGACTTCGTCGGGTTCGCCCGCGTGCTCTTCGTGGTCGCCGATCAGGCCCGCCGGCAGCTCGATGCAGGGGCGGCCGAGCGGTACGCGGAACTGCTCGACCAAGATGACGTATTCCTCGCCGTCCTCGTCCTCCTCGATTGCGAGGATCACCGCGGCGCGGATGCCGCGGGCGCGGCTGACATATTCCCACTTGCCCTTCTTGCGCGCGGTGATGAAGCGCCCCTGCCACATCACTTCGTCGGGTTCGCTGCGATCGTGGTGGTCGCTCATACTTCAATCAGCCTGTCAGGGAGTTCGTTGCGGTCGTCGTCGGCGCGCGGGAAGTGCTGCGCGAGCACCGCGCCGACCTGCGTCACCGCGGCGATCAGGCCGTCGGCGAGATGGTCGCGCTTCAGCTCGGCCAGCATCCCCGCCATGGCGTCGCCCCAGGTCTCGGCCGGGACTATCGCGGCAATGGCCTCGTCGGCGACGATCTCGGCGCGGTGCTCGGCCAGCGACAGATAGACGAGAATGCCCGTGCGGCCATGGGTGCGGCGCTCGGCGCCGACCTTGAAGCAGGTGATCGCCCGCGCACGCACGCGGCGGTTGCGGATTGTCGCAGGGGTCAGCGCCAAGCGCAGTGGCCGCCAGAGCAGGATCAGCCAGGTCCCCGCGAACTTGAGCGCGACGACCAGCGCGGCCACGGCGAAGACCTCGCGCGGGCTCCATTCGTGGACCCAGGCGCCGGTCAGTCGCGCGTAGAGGCCGAGATAGAAGTCGGGCAGGGCGACGAGCGCCAACAGCGCCAGCAGGCCGACCGCTGCCGACCAGACCAGCGCGACGTCACCATAGTCGTCCGAGCGTTCGGCGAGGATCGTGACGATCTCGCCGGCGGACTGGCCTTCGGCGGCAGCCACGGCGGCACCGACGCGGTCGCGGTCGGCTTCGGTCATCGGTGAGAGATCGGCCATCTTGCGTCTCCTACCACGAACCCGACGAGCCGCCGCCGCCGAAGCTGCCGCCGCCGCCCGAGAAGCCGCCGCCGCCGAAGCCGCCACCACCGCCCCAGCTAGAACCGCCCGAGTCCCAGACGATCGGTATGAAGCCGCCGCTGCGATAGCGGCGTCCACGCTTGCCGCGGAGCAGGGGCAGGACGAAGAAAAAGAAGAAGATCAGCCCGAAGACCACGAAGTGGCCCCACTCGATCGCCTCGTCCTGCTGCGGCGCCTGCTTTGCCTGGGCGACGACCTTGGCGGCCTCTTCGGGCGGCAGGGTCAGCTGGGTGACGATCGCGTCGACCCCGGCCTCGATCCCGCCGGGCATGTCGCCGGCCTTGAGCTTGGGCACGATCGCCTGGTTGATGATCAGCGACGAGAGCCCGTCGGTCAGCGTGCCTTCGAGGCCATAGCCGACCTCGATGCGCAGCTTGCGCTCGTTCGGCGCGACGATCAGCAGCGCGCCGTCGTTCTTGTCCTTGGCGCCGATCCCCCAGGCGCGGCCGAGCTGATAGCCATAGTCGGCGATCTCGTAGCCCTGGAGGCTGGGGATCGTCGCGACCACCAACTGGCGTCGCGACTGCGTTTCGAGCGCGGCGAGCTTCTGGTCGATCCGCGCCTCGACATCGGGGGGGATGACGTTCGCGGCGTCGACCACGCGCCCTGACAGCGGCGGGAAGCTCGGCGCGGCCAGCGCAGGGCCCGCCAGCAGCGCCAGCAGGAGCGAGGCAACGGCAACGAGGTGTCGCATTGGAACCGCTTTCAGAGCTTCCCTTCAAGGCTCGGCGCGACCTCGGCACCCGGCGTCGCGGCCTGGTAGGGCACCATGACCTCGGCCCCGCGGATCTTCGCGCCGATCATCTCGGGGAAGGTGCGAACGCGCGTGTTGTAGTCCTGAACCGCGCCGTTGTAGTCGCGGATCGCCACGCGGATGCGGTTCTCCTGGCCCTCGAGCTGGCTCTGCAGCATCTGGTAATTGGTGATCGACTTGAGTTCGGGATAGGCCTCGACGTTGGCGAGCAGCCGGCCGAATCCTGCGAGCGAGCTCGAAAGTTGGTTCTGAGCTGCCTGAAATTGTGCCATTTTTGCTGGATCGGTCAGGTCATTGGCATTGAGCTGGATCGAGGTCGCCTTGGCACGCGCCTCGACCACGCCGGTGAGGATGCCCTTTTCCTGATCGGCCGCACCCTTGGCCACGGCGGCGAGGTTGGGGACCAGGTTGGCGCGCTCCTGGAAGGCGGCCTGGACGTCGGCCCACTTGGCCTTGGCGTTCTCCTGCGCCGTGGGGATCGAGTTGATGCCACAGGCGGAGAGGCTCGCCGCGGCCAGGGCGGCGAGGGCGAAGCGGAACAGGGACGAAGCGGTCATGCGAGGCGGCTCCCGAGGCGCCGCGGCGAACTGCCGGGCATCGTGCGGCGAATGTAGAGCCGATTGCCGGGGGTTCAAGCGCTGCGTGCGCTTGTGACCATTCGCCTTACGTGGCAGCCTTCCGCGCGAGGATACGGTACAGGAGGAGTGGCTATGCTCAACGAATTCAAGGCCTTCATCGCGCGCGGCAATGTCATGGACCTCGCCGTCGGCGTCATCATCGGCGCGGCTTTCGGCAAGATCGTCACATCGCTGACCGAAAGCGTGATCATGCCCGTGGTCGGCTGGCTCACCGGCGGCGTGGACTTCACCAACTACTTCGTCGCGCTGGGCTCGCCGCCCGCCGACTACAAGGGCTCGCTGACCGACTATGCCGCGCTCAAGGCGGCCGGCGTGCCGATGATCGGCTACGGCGATTTCATCACCCAGCTCGTCAACTTCCTGATCGTCGCCTGGATCATCTTCCTGCTGGTCAAAGGCGTGAACCGCGTCGTCGCCAAGAAGGAAGCCGAAGCCGCGCCTGCGGGGCCGAGCGAGGTCGATATCCTTCAGGAAATCCGCGACGAACTGCGCAAGCGCGCCTGACGACGGGGCTGTGCAATAGCCGGCCGCTAGTCACTTCACATTAAGCGAGGACCGCCTATATAGGTCCTCGCCGGTTTCGACCGGCTATGGTGATAAATTGCGGCGTGCAATAGGCACAGCGGACCCGGGGGCGGTACCCGGCGGCTCCACCATTATCATCCTGAACCGGGATTTTCCGGGGGCAGGAGCCCTGTTGTCGCAGGGATAATGACGGGGCCGAACTAGGATCGACGTGTGTTGAAAAACGCTGTTTTTGCCCGGGCTGAGTAACCCGTTCAAGGCTCAAAACTCATAAGTGCCAACGACAACGAAGCACTTGCTCTCGCGGCGTAATTCTAGGGGCTAACGCCCTGAAGTTACAAAGTTAGAACACGGTTGGACCGACCGGGTAACAGAACGGAGACCAGCGGTACGGGGCGCACCGGGCAACAGAAGCGTCCCACTTATGTCTCAGGCGTGATATGGTCTGGCCATGCTGCCCACCGAAACGCCCATCCTGCTGCTGACCACCGGCGGGACAATCGACAAGATCTACTTCGACGCGCTCTCGGACTATCAGGTCGGCGAGAGCGTCGTCGCGCGCCTGCTAGAGATCGGCCGCGTGCGCCGACCGTTCCGCGTCGAGGAAGTGGCGCGCAAGGACAGCCTCGAGCTGACCGACGCCGATCGCGCCTCGATCCACGAGCGGATCGCCGCAGCGCGCGAGGCGCACATCGTCGTCACGCACGGTACCGATACGATGACCGAAACCGCCAGAGCGCTCGCCGACATTCCGGGTAAGGTGATCGTGCTCGTCGGGGCGCTGGCGCCCGCGCGGTTCAGCGAGAGCGATGCCAGCTTCAACCTCGGCATGGCCTTTGCCGCGGTCCAGTGCGCAGAGCCGGGGGTCTACATCGCCATGAGCGGCTCGGTCTTCCGCGCCGATCGCGTGGTCAAGGACCGCGCCAAGGGGCTGTTCGTCGCGACCGGCGACTAGGCGGCCGTCTTCTCGGCAGCGGCTGCGTCGCGCGCCTGTTCGAACTTCAGGCAGTCGAGGATCTTGCCGCCCGCCATGAACACCGCGGCGGTGCAGGCGAGGAACAGCAGCTTGCCGCCCCAGCCGGGGAACTGCTCGAGATAGACCGAGCCACGCTCGGTCGCCCCGAGCGCCAGCGCATAGATGATCAGGAACGCCTCGAGACGCGTCTTGATCACGAACAGCCTGCCGATCTTGCTAAACATCGTATTCCCTTCGCGGGCTTCAGTAGCAACCACCATGCCAGAGGCTGAAATCCGCGCAAGAGCGTGGTTAACCGCGCGCTAACTGTAAATTCGTCCGACGGCCGGGGCGGGTGTGACGGCCACTTTGGTCAGGTTGCCAAGCCTGCAGGCTTGGGCCATAGGCCCGGCGTTCCTTCCCCAGGGATTATCGGCAGATTCCCGGCCGCCCCGCATCCTGGCGGCCGCGGCCCAAGCATGGTGAGTGAGGCAAATGACGGACAGGATCGATCGCGCGGGACTTCAGGTCGACGCGAAGCTGGCGCAGTTCATCGAAGGCGAGGTGCTTGCACCGATCGGCAAGTCCGCCGACGCTTTCTGGCAGGGTTTTGCGGCTCTGCTTGGCGCGTTCGCGCCGAAGAACCGCGCGCTGCTGGCCAAGCGCGACGATCTCCAGGCGCAGATCGACGCCTGGCACACCGCACGCGCCGGCAAGCCGCTCGATGCCGCCGAATACCGCGCCTTCCTGGCCGAGATCGGCTATCTCGTGCCCGAGCCCGAGGCTTTCACCGTCACGACGCAGAACGTCGATGACGAGATCGCCGCACTGGCCGGCCCGCAGCTCGTCGTCCCCGTGCTCAACGCGCGCTTCCTGCTCAACGCCGCCAATGCGCGCTGGGGCAGCCTCTACGACGCCTATTACGGCACGGATGCGCTCGATGCCCCGGCGGCCAAGCCGGGCGGCTACGATGCCGAGCGCGGCACCGCGGTGATCCGCGCCGGCCGTGCCTTCCTCGACCGCGCCGTGCCTTTGGCGTCGGGCTCCTGGTCCAACTGGGACGGCGCCGGCGATCCGCCGCTGGCTCATGCCAGCCAGTTGGTCGGACGCAAGGACGGCGGCCTTCTGCTGCAGCACAATGGCCTGCACATAGAGCTCGTGCTGGATCGCTCGCATCCGGTGGGCGCCACCGACGTCGCGGGCATCGCCGACATCGTGCTCGAATCGGCGCTGACCACGATCGTCGATCTCGAGGATTCGGTTGCGGCGGTCGATGCCGAGGACAAGCTCGCCGCCTATCGCAACTGGCTCGGCGTGATCCGCGGCGATCTGACCGACA
Organism: Novosphingobium sp.; assembly: GCA_004211435.1. Classification (GTDB taxonomy): domain Bacteria; phylum Pseudomonadota; class Alphaproteobacteria; order Sphingomonadales; family Sphingomonadaceae; genus Novosphingobium; species Novosphingobium anseongense. The sequence goes on from SECS01000129.1 coordinate 5,501, forward strand.
CCTTCGAGAAGGGCGGCAAGAGTCTGACCCGCGCGCTCGAGCCCGACCGCATCTGGAACGGCGGCGCCAATGAAACAGGGGGCGGCCAGATCAGCCTGCCGGGCCGCAGCCTGCTGTTCGTGCGCAACGTCGGTCATCTGATGACCAATCCGGCGATCCTGCTCGCCGACGGCAGCGAGATCCCCGAGGGCATCATGGATGCGGTGATCACCTCCGCGATCTCCACGCAGGACGTGAAGGGGCTCGGCACGCACGGCAACAGCCGCACGGCCTCGATCTACATCGTCAAGCCGAAGATGCATGGTCCCGAAGAGTGCGCCTTTACCAATGACTTGTTCGACGCTGTCGAGGATCTGCTTGAGCTTCCTCGCCACACCGTCAAGGTCGGCGTCATGGACGAAGAGCGCCGTACCAGCGTCAATCTCGGCGCCTGCATCCATGCGGTGAAGGACCGGATCGTCTTCATCAACACCGGCTTCCTCGATCGCACCGGCGACGAGATCCACACCTCGATGCGCGCGGGTCCGATGATCCGCAAGAACGACATCAAGGGCTCGAAGTGGATTTCGTGCTATGAAAAGCGTAATGTCGCCATAGGTTTGAAGCACGGTCTTTCGGGACGTGCTCAGATTGGCAAGGGCATGTGGGCCGCGCCCGACCGCATGGGCGCGATGATGGCCGAGAAGACCGTCCACCCCAAGGCCGGCGCGAACACCGCCTGGGTGCCTTCGCCCACCGCGGCGACGCTCCACGCCATGCACTACCACGACATCGACGTGTTCGACGTTCAGAAGGAACTCGCCGGCCAGCCGGTCCCGGGTCTGGACGACCTGCTGACCGTGCCGCTCGCGCAGGGCACCAACTGGTCCGAGCAGGAGATCCGTGAAGAGCTCGACAACAATGCGCAGGGCCTGCTGGGCTATGTCGTGCGCTGGATCGACCAGGGCGTGGGCTGCTCGAAGGTGCCCGACATCAACGACGTCGGCCTGATGGAAGACCGCGCGACCCTGCGCATCTCGAGCCAGCACATGGCCAACTGGCTGCTCCACGGCGTCTGCACCCAGGAGCAGGTCCTGGAATCGCTCCAGCGCATGGCTGCCAAGGTCGACGCGCAGAACGCCGGCGACGCACTCTACGAGCCGATGGCGGGCAACTGGGAGACCAGCCTGGCCTTCCAGGCGGCCTGCGATCTCGTGTTCAAGGGTGTCGAGCAGCCCAACGGCTATACCGAGCCGCTGCTTCACGCCTGGCGTCAGAAGAAGAAGGCGGCCGTCGCGGCCTGACTGGGCTTGCGTCCCCGTCTCGGCGGGGACGCGAACCGATCGGCTTCGGGGCCTTAGCCCGCGGTCTTGGTGGTCTTGCGCGGCTTGGCGCGCTTGGGCGGGGCCGCGCTTTCGCGGGCCGGTGAGAGCTCGCCGGCGGCACCTTCCTCGGGCGCGACGAAGACGTCCTCGCCCTTGGTCTTCTTGCCGATCGAATACTTGTAGATGACGTAGGCGGATGCCCCGGCCAGGGTCCAACGCAACAGCTTCATCCGGTATCTCCTAAGTCTGTCGGAACGCATGCAGGGGGAGGGCGTTCCGGGATACTCTACAATTCGCCAGCCAGGCTGACGAATTCCGCGACGCTCAGCGTCTCGGCGCGCCGCTGGGAATCGATCCCCAAGCGGTCGAGCGCCTCTAGCGCCCCGGGCAGGCCTTTCAAGCTCTGCCTTAGCATTTTCCGCCGTTGTCCGAAGGCCGCTTCGGTGACGCGTTCGAGCTTGCGGGCCGAAACGCCAGCCGGCATCGCGCCCGGCACGACGTGGACGATCGCCGACATGACCTTGGGTGGCGGAGTGAAGGCGCTGCGGTGGACCTTCATCGCGATCTTGGCCTCGGCCCGCCACTGCGCCAGCACGGCGAGGCGGCCGAATTCCGAGGTTCCGGGCACGCCTATGATGCGGCGGGCGACCTCTTCCTGGAACATCAGGGTCAGCGAGGCCCACTGCGGGGGCCAGGTTTCCCCGGACAGCCAGCCCGTGAACAAAGCTGTGCCAACGTTGTAAGGAAGGTTTGCAACGATATGATATGGTTCGGAAAAGAGATCAGCCGGAGAAATCTTCGTGGCGTCTCCTTCGATTACGCGGAGCTGGCCGGGAAAGGCCTCCTCGAGCTCGGCGAGCGCGGGCAGGCAGCGGCGGTCCATCTCGATCGCGGTGACGCGGGCGCCGGCGCGGAGCAGCGCGCGGGTCAGGCCGCCGGGGCCGGGGCCGACCTCGAGTACGGCCTGGTCCTTGAGATTGCCGGGAATTCTGGCGATCCGGCCGAGCAGTTGCTCGTCGAGCAGGAAGTTCTGGCCGAGCGCCTTGGTGGCCTGGAGGCCGTGGCGGGCGATGACCTCGCGGATCGGCGGGAGATCGGGCAGGCTCATGGCGCCGTGGCCCGGCGGGCGGCGCATTCGCCGGCCATGCGCAGCGCCGCGATCGTCGCACCGGGATGGGCGAGGCGCTTGCCGGCTATGCCGAAGGCGGTGCCGTGATCGGGCGAAGTGCGCACGATGGGAAGCCCCAGCGTGACGTTGACGCCATTGTCGAAATCGAGTGCTTTCAAGGGGATGAGTGCCTGATCGTGGTACATGCACAAAGCGACGTCATAGTCGCCGCGGGCGTGGGGCGCGAACATCGCGTCGGCCGGGTGTGGCCCGGTGACGGTGATTCCCAGGGCCCGCAGCGCGGCGACGGCAGGGGCGATGATCTGCGCTTCCTCGCTGCCGAAGCGGCCGTCTTCGCCGGCGTGAGGGTTCAGCGCCGCGAGCGCGAGGCGCGGATTGGCCAGTCCGAAATCGCGCTGCAAGGCCGCTACAACGATGCTGCAACGGCGCTGGATGAGCTCTGCGCTCAATGCTCCCGAAACCTCTGCGAGCGCGATGTGCACGGTCAGCGGCACGGTGCGCAGACTCGGCCCCGCGAGCATCATCACCGCGTCCTCGGGTGCCACTCCGCTCGCCGCGGCGACGAATTCGGTCTGGCCGGGATGGGCGAAGCCCAGTTCGGCGAGCCGCGACTTGGCGATCGGGCCGGTGATCACGCCGCCGGCCTCACCGGCGACCGCGAGACGCGCGGCTTCGGTCAGCGAGGCGAGCGCGAGTTCGGCGCCGGCACGATCGGGTTGACCGGGCTTGTAGGAACCATCGGGATGATCGAGCACGGGCAGGGCCCGCGCGAAGACCTCCGCCGCCTGGGCCGGATCGGTGATGCGCTCCACCGGGGCTGCGATGCCGCGGATCGCCGCGGCTTCGGCGAGGACCATAGCGCCGCCGACCGCGAAGAAGGGCCTGAGCCCTTCCTCTGCGCGGCGGGTCCAGGCCTCGGTCAGCAGCTCGGGGCCGACTCCGGCCGGGTCGCCCAGGGAGACTGCCAAGGGTAACATGGCCGGCGCGGTCATCCGCGCACCATCAGTTGTAGTCGATGATCGCGTCGCGGCGGAGATCGCGCAGGTACATCTGCGCGCGCTTGTTGACGCGCTCGTCTTCCATCTGCGCCATGACCTGATCGAAGTTCAGGGTGTTGTTGCTCTGCGGATCGTCGCGACCGCAGAGCATCAGCACGCGGACGCCGTCGGCGATCGAGCCGAACGGCGGCGAGGT
>SECS01000130.1 GCA_004211435.1 Novosphingobium sp.
GCCTCGCCGTCGCCCGAGGCGATCAGTCGTTCCAACCCCTCGCGGAAGCTGTCGTCGCCGAAATTGTCGAGGCCGGTCGCGCCGCGCGCGGCGTCCAGCAAATCCGATATTCTGCTCATCACTCTCCCTCTGGGCTGTCGGCCCTCAAAGGCTCTGGATCGCAGGCTAGGATAGTGGCAGCTATCTCCGCAAGCGCGAGGCGCATCGCGGGAGGGATGAAGATGGCGACGACGACCAAGGCCAGGATCAAGGTGGGCCTGCTCAACGACATGGGCGACGGCCCCGACGCGCCCGGCGACGTTACCGACTGGCTGCGGCGCGAGGTGGAAGTCGTGCAGGCTGCGGGTCGGCTCGATGCCGAGGTCGAATTCGTCCATGCCTATGGGCTCGGGCTGCCTGCTGGCACGGCGGCGGCGGTTGAGCGTGCTTTCCTGGAACTCGTCCGGCAGGACGTGGCGCTGATCGTCGGCCCGGCGATCGGCGACAACGCCCTCGCCGCCACGCCCTGGGTCGAGCAGGCGCGCGTGCCGACGATCAATTGGGCCGGCGCCGAGCGTGGCCGCGGCGAATGGATGTTCCATCTCCAGGTCGGGTCGCACGAGGACGAATCGCTGGTGATGGCGCGGCATCTCAAGGCGATCGGCGCGGATCGGGTCGGCGTGGTCTACGACCAGTCGCCGATCGGCACGCGGCATCTCAAGTATCTCGAGGACGAGGCGCAGATCATCGGGCTGGAGATCGTCGCGGCGGAATCGATCTCGCCGCTGTCGGAGGACGCGTCGGCGGCGGTCGAACGCGTGCTGGCGTCGCAGCCGCAGGGCTTCGTCTACCTTGGACTCGGCCTGTCGGCGCCGGCCGTGGCGCGGCCGCTGAGCGCCAGCGGCTGGCAGGGACCGCGGATCATGAACACCGCGGGCCTGCGCGGCTACCACGGCGACTTCGCCCAGGCCTGCGACGGCTGGATCTACATCGACATGCATTCGGATTCGAACCGCACGCTCGATGCCCTGCGCGCGCGGATGGGCGTCGATGCGAAGCAGGCGGTCTGGGCCGCCAAGGGCTACGATCTCGGTCGGCTCGTCGCCGAAGGCCTCGCCCGCGCCGAGGACTTCAGCCGCGAGGGCGTGAAAGTGGGCCTCGAACAGATCAAGTGGCTGCCTGCGGCCGAGGGTGCGGACGGCACCCTGCTCGGCTTCGGCATCCAGGACCGCGGCGCGCTGCACGGGCGCTACCTGGTGCTGCGGCAGTGGGTGAACGGCGAGACGGTCGAGGTCGGCTGACTAGCCGGGAAACGTGTCGAACCGCGGCACGGCTTCGAGACCCTCGTCCCAGGCCGCGCGGTCGGCGACGAAGATGTGGGCGTTGGGCCGGATCTCGATTTGATCATCGAGGCTGCCCGCGGGTACGACGAGCATGCCCACCTCTTCCTGCACGCGCGGCAGCGCCGCACCGCAGGTCGCGCAAAAGCTCTTCTCATGACGCGTGTCGGGCACGCGATAGGTCCGCACCTGCTCCTCGCCCGCCAGCCACTCGAGCTTCGCGCTCGATGAGAACAGGTTGGCGCCGTGCGCCGATCCCGTGTCCTTGCGGCAGCGGCCGCAATGGCAGAGGAAGAAGCTGTCGAACGCGCCGTCTACGCGGAAGCGGACGGCGCCGCATTGGCAGGAACCTTGGGTCATCCGCGGCGTCTAGCCTGCCTGAACGTGCGGGGCCACACCCTCGCTGCCGACGATCACCCGCTGCAGCACGCGCTTGCCGACGCCCTCGACGTTCCCGCGCCTATGCTGGAGCGCGATGTTATCCCAGATCACGATGTCGCCCTTGTGCCAGCGGTGCTCGTAGACGTTGGCCGGGGCATAGAGGTGGTCGTAGACCGCGTGCAGCCGATCGCGGCTGTCCTCCCAGCCCATGTCGAGCAGCCGCGCGGTCTGCATCGCATTGACCCAGACGCAGGTGCGGCCGTTGTGCGGATTGCGGTATAGCGCGGGCATGACGCCGCGCTTCTGCGCGAGCGGATCGCGGACGTCGCAGGTGACCTCGGCCAGCACCGTGTAGTGCGGCGCGATCATCTCCTGCTCGCGGCCATCGAGCACGGCATGAAGATCGTCGGGCAGCTCGATTTCGGCGCGGGCGAAGCGCGTGGACGAGGCGCCGTCGACCACGTCGAGCGCGTGCAGCGACAGCGCGTCGAACGGATGCGCGGTATAGGCCGCGTCCGAATGCCAGTTGAGCTCGGAGGCCGAGGGCCCGCCGCCCTCGTTGGTCATATAGCCGTTCTCGCCCTCGCGCAGCAGGATCGGCCCCAGCAGGCCGCAGACCTCGCGCTGGCGCGCCATGGTCAGCGCCTGGCCACGCGCGATGACGAGACCGTGGGTGTTGAACAGCGTGCGGAATTGCTCGGCCTCGGGTGCCGAAAGCGGCTGCGCCAGGTCGCGTTCGATCTCGACGCCGAAAGGCTCCAGCGCGCGCCAGATCAAGCCGTCGGTCATGTCCTCACCCTCGTTATAACAAGTGAGCACTATCTATACGCCCAATTACCCGCCGGCAACGCGCTGCAGAAGGACGACTTCCTCCACACCCGCCAGCGAGCGAGTCCAGTCGGGCGCGAACACCCCGTCGACCGCAAAGGCGGCGCGCGCCTCGGCCTGGTCGGCGAAGTCGGGCGCGAGATCGCCGAGCCGGTCGACCAGAGCCAGCAAGGTCGGTGCCTCGATTTCGAGCACGCCTTCCCCGCCGAAGAACTCGCGATCGAACGGCGGCATGACGACGATCCGCAAGCGCTACTCCGCCGCGCGCAGCAGGCCGTAGACGCGGTCGGGGCTGATCGGCAGGTCGTGCATGCGGATGCCCGTCGCGCGGCTGACGGCATTACCGACAGCAGCCAGTGGCGGCACGATCGGCACCTCGCCGACGCCCTTGACGCCATAGGGATGCGCGGGGTTCGGCACTTCGACCATGACCGTGTCGATCATCGGCATGTCCGAAGCCACAGGCATGCGATAGTCGAGGAAACCGGCGTTATCGAGCTTGCCCGAACGGTCGTAGACATAGGCCTCGTTGAGCGCCCAACCGATGCCCTGCACCGCCCCGCCCTGCATCTGTCCCTCGACATAGTCGGCATGGATCGCGCGGCCGACGTCCTGGACGACGGTGTAGCGCTTGACCAGGACGTGCCCGGTCTCGCGGTCGACCGCGGTGTCGCAGATGTGGACGCCGAAGCCGGGCAGGAAGTCGTGCGGATCGACCACGGCCTCCGCCGAGATCGGCCCGCCGGTCGTGCCGGTCTTCGCGGCGATCTGCGCCAGGGTCAGGCGCTGGTCGCCATGGACCGCGGCGCCGTCTTCCCAGGTCACGACAGCGACGTCGACGCCCCAGGTCCGCGCGGCGCGGTCCTTGAGCTGCTCGATCACGCCTTCGGTCGCCTGGATCACCGCCTTGCCCGTCGCGAAGGTCGTGCGGCTGCCGCCGGTGACCATCGAGAAGCCGATCGACGAGGTATCGGCGATCGTCACGCGCACCTTTTCATAGGCCACGCCCAGCGTCTCGGCCGCCATGATCGCCATCGAGGCGCGGCTGCCGCCGATATCGGGGCTGCCCTCGGTGACGAGCACCGAGCCGTCCTCGCCGAGCTTGACCGAGGCGGTCGAAGGCCCGCCGTAATTGCCCCAGAAGCCGCAGGCGACGCCGCGGCCCTGCCCGGCTTCGACCGGCGACGACCAGTGCGGATGGGCCTTGGCCGCCTCCAGCGCCTCGGCATAGCCGATCGCGCCGAGCGGCACGCCTGAGGCCGAGGGCTCGCCAGGGTGGACGATGTTCTTGAGCCGCAGGTCGATCGGATCGATGCCGAGCTGGGCGGCGAGTTCGTCCATCGCGCTCTCGACCGCGAAGTTGATCTGCGGCGCGCCCGGCGCGCGATAGGCGTGCATCGTCGGGATGTTGCTGAGCACGTTCCACCCGACGATCGAAGCATTGGGCACGCGATAGTGCCCAACCGCGCCGCCGACGCCCGAATAGACCTCGTTCGCGCCGGGGAAGGCGCCGCCGTGGTACTTGAACTCGATCTCGGTGCCCAGCAGCGTGCCGTCGGCCGCCGCGGCCAGGGTGATGTCGATCACCGCGCCCGGCGCCGGACCGGTCGAGCGAAAGATGTCGGTGCGCTTCATCGTCAGCCGCACCGGACGCCCAGCCTTCTTCGACAGCAGCATGGCGACGGGTTCGAGATAGACCGTGGTCTTGCCGCCGAAACCGCCGCCGATCTCGAGCGGGTGGACGCGGATATCGGCGATGCCGATCTGGAGGATGCCTGCAGTCATCGCGCGGATCGCGAAATGGCCCTGGCTCGAACACCAGATCTGCGCCTGGCCATCGGCCTGCCACTGCGCGACGCAGGCGTGTGGCTCGATGTAACCCTGGTGGACCGGCTGCAGCGTGAAGCAACCGGTGAAGCTGGCGGCCGCGCCGGCGATCGCCGCCTTGGCATCGCCACGCTCGATCGCAAAGCGCATCGAGGCGTTAGAGGGCTTTGCAGGCTTCTCCGCCAAACCTTGCGTGAACACGTCGTCGTGGAGCACCGGCGCGTCCTGGGCCAGCGCGTCCTCGATGGCGATGACGTGCGGCAGGACTTCGTAGTCGACCTCGATCAGCTTGAGCGCCGCTTCGGCGATCGCCTGGCTGGTCGCAGCGACCGCGGCCACGGCCTGGCCTTCGTAGTAGACCTTGCCGATCGCCATGCACTTCTGCGCGACCCAGCGCAGGTTCGAGGCGCTCTCGGCACCGGCGACGAGCTTGTCCGCCGCCTGCGGGAAGTCCTGGCCGGTGACGACACCCTTCACGCCCGCAAGCGCCTCGGCCTTCTTCGTATCGATACCCCGAATATGCGCGTGCGGATGCGGGCTGCGCAGCACCGCGCCCTGGAGCATTCCCGGCGCGACGAAATCGGGGCTGTAGATCGCCTTGCCGGTAACCTTCTCGACCCCGTCAGGGCGCACCGGGCGCGTGCCGACGAGACGGAACTGCTGCTTGTTCTCGGGCGCGTTCATGCCGCGGTCCTCCTGTCCTGGCGCAGCTCGGCCGCGGCATCCATCACCGCGCGCACGATCTTGTCATAGCCCGTGCAGCGGCAGAGATTGCCCGCGAGCCAATAGCGCACCTCGGTCTCGCTCGGCTCGGGATTGTGGTCGAGCAGGGCCTTGGATGCGACGATGAAGCCTGGCGTGCAGAAGCCGCACTGGAGCGCGCCGTGTTCGAGGAACTGGCGCTGGATCGGATGGAGCTGGCCGCCCTCGGCGACGCCCTCGATCGTGCTGACCTGGCGCCCCTCGGCCTCGGGTGCGAGCACCAGGCACGCGCAGACCATCTTGCCGTCGAGCACGACCGTGCAGGCGCCACAATCGCCCGAGCCGCAGCCTTCCTTGCTGCCGGTCAGGTCCATCTCCTCGCGCAGCGCGTCGAGCAGCGAGGTGTCGGGATCGCAGAGGAACTGCTGCGGATCGCCGTTGACCGTGGTGGATACGAGAAGCTTGTTCATGCCTGACTCCGGCCCTGATTGTTATGGGCCCGTTCGAGGGCGATCCTGACGGTCCGCTTGACCAGCACGCCGGCCATGGCCGTGCGGTATTCTGCGGTGCCGCGCTTGTCGTCGATCGGCTTGCAGGCGGCGCGCACGGCATCGGCCGCCGCTTCCAGCGCCGCGTCGTCGAACCTGGTACCGACCAGTGCCGTACCGGCCGCTTCGACCAGCACCACAGTCGGCGCGACGGCGCCGATCGCCACGCGCGCGGAAGTGCAGACGCCGCCGGCATCGAGCACGAGGCTGACCCCGGCGCCGACCACGGCGATGTCCATCTCGGTCCGCGGGATCGAGCGCAGGTAGGCATCGCCGCCGAGCTGCGCCGGCAGACGGATCTCGATCACGACTTCACCGGGCGCGAGCGAGGTCCTGCCGGGGCTCGCGGGAATGGCTTCGACGGGCACTTCGCGTTCACCGTTCGGCCCGGCAACGAGGCAGGTCGCGCCTGCCGCGACGAGCGCGGGCACGCTGTCGGCCGCGGGTGAGGCGTTGCAGAGGTTGCCCGCCATGGTCGCGCGGTTGCGCACCTGGACCGAGCCGATCAGGTTCGCTGCCTCGACCACGCCAGGCCAGGCCGCGGCCAGCGCCGCATCGTCCTTGAGCGAGGTACAGGCCGTCGCCGCGCCGATGGCAAAACCGCCGCCGGGCAGCGCGCGGATGCCCGAAAGGCCGGCGATACGCTTGAGATCGACGATCGCGCTGGGCGCGTTGCGGCCCGATCGCATCTGCACGATCAGGTCGGTGCCCCCGGCAAGCGGTCGCGCGCCGGCGTCACCCGCCAGCAGCGCCACCGCCTGCTCTATCGTCTCTGGGGCGTGATAGGCTGGCGACGACATTGAGACTCCCTCTTGTTTTAGGGTCCGAGTGTCGTCGTCCTGCCCGACTAGTCAATGCCGGAATGCGGCAGTCCCTTGCCCGATCGTCTCAGGCTGTCACGTAGCCGCCGTTGAGCGGATAGGTCTGCCCCGTGATCCACGAGGCCGCGTTCGAGCACAGGTAGGTCACCAGGGTGGCGACGTCCTGCGAGCGACCGTAGCGGCGGACGATGTAGTTCGAGAGCTGCTTCTTGGCGTGATCGCTCTTCTCGAACTCCTCGAGCTGTTCCTGCGGCATGTCGGGCATCAGCGACGACAGCGACACCGCGTTGCAGGTGATGCCGTGACGGCCGACTTCCTTGGCGATCGAACGGACGAAGCCGTTGGCCCCGGCCTTGGCCGCGGCATAGACCGCGAGCTTGGGCTCGCCGGTGCGGCCAGAATCCGAGACGATCGTGACGATCCGGCCCTTCTTCGCCTCGACCATCGCCGGGATGATCGCGTGGCAGCAGTTGAGCACGCCGTAGAGATTTGTGCCGAGATAGCGCGGCCAGGCCTCGGGATCTTCCTCCCAGAAATTCAGCGTCGGACGCAGCGAGCCGCCGGGACCCGCCATGCCGGCATTGTTGACCAGCACGGTGATCGGGCCGAGTTCAGCCGTCGCCTTGGCCACGGCGGCGCGTACGGCTTCGAGATCGGAAACGTCGAAGGGCACGGCCACGGCCGGCACGCCGGTCGCGCGGATTTCCGCGGCCACGGCCTCGGCGCGTTCGGCGACGAAATCGTTCACCGCGACGCCGCCGCAATTGTGCCGCGCCAGTTCCAACGCGATCGCGCGACCCGCGTTCTGACCTGCGCCCGTCACCAGGGCCACCTGGCCGCCCAGATCGATCATGTCCTCTCCACTCATAGTCTATCCTCCATTTACAGCCCGATTAGATAGTGCTTACCATCTAGGCAAGCGAGTCCCACATCGCCGAGAGGATGCTTCCATGACGACACAAATCGGCCCGCTGTCGCAGTACCTCCAACCGCTGGAGGACGCTGTCAACGAGATCGCCAACACCTGGCGCCCCGACGATCCCGAATATCGCGCTGACGTCTACCGCCAGATCATGATGCAGCTGTCCTACGGCTACTTCGCCTTCTTCCACGCCGATCCCGAGCATCCCGACTGGGCGCCGCTGTGGAACCCGGTCTACACGCTCCAGCCCAATCCCGACGACATCTACCTCTACGCGCCGATCTCCAGCGACTACAGCTACAGGATCAGCGGCGACCGCGGTTCGGTGTTCATGATCACCTTCACCACGGCGCTGAGCTCGGCGGGCCTGCCCTGGGAGAACGATCTCGTCGGCACCTACTACAACGACATCGACAGCGGCGACCTGCAGGTCGAACCCGACGGCAGCTTCGAGCTGCTGGTCAGCGCCGAGAAGCCGGCGGGCTATACGGGCAACTGGCTGAAGATCGCGCCGGGCGCGCGCGTGCTGATGACGCGCTATCGCAGCTATGACTGGATCAACGAAGTCGATCCGCGCATGTCGATCGAGTGCCTCGATCCCAAGGGATTGAAGGCTCGCCTCAGCCCCGAGCAGATCCTCGAGCGGATCGACCATATGGCGCGGATGCCCGTGCGCGCGACCAAGCTGTTCTACGCGATGCAGAACGCGGTGAAGGCCAATGTCGGCGTCAACGTGTTCGAGCCGGCGATCTATGGCGGATCGTTCACCCGCCAGGTCTATCTTCCGGCGGTCTACGAGTTCGAGCCCGGCGAGGCGCTGATCGTCGAGACCGACCTGCCGGCGCAGCGCCGCTACTGGAACTGGCAGCTCAACGATCCCTATTTCAACGCCACCGAATACGTTTACCGCCTGTCGAGCACCAACGGCCACTTCGCCCACGTCGCCTCGGACGGGCGGTTCTATGCCGTGATCGCGCAGGAGGACCCAGGCGTGCCGAACTGGCTCGACGCGGCGGGCTTCTACCAGGGCACGATCTACGGCCGCTGGTACGACTGCGACAGCCACCCGGTGCCGACGATGAAGCGCGTCAAGGTCTCCGAGATTCGCGACCACCTGCCCGCCGACACGCCTGTGGTCACGCCCGAGGAACGGGCCGAGGAACTGAGGCAAAGAGTCAGGGCCTGCCAACGTCGGAGGCGCTGGTAATGCTCGAAGGCTTCGATCTCAGCGGCCGCGTGGCCGTGGTCACCGGCGGTGGCACGGGCATCGGCGGCGCGACCGCGCGCCTGCTGGCCGAGCGCGGCGCCGACGTGGTCCTCGCGGGACGCCGTATCGAGAAGCTCGAGGTCATGGCCGAAGCGATCCGTGCGGATACCGGCCGGCGCGTGCTGAGCGTCGCGACCGACGTGCGCAAGCCCGATGCCTGCAAGGCGCTGATCGAAGCGACAGTGGCCGAGTACGGCCGGCTTGACGTGCTCATCAACAATGCCGGCGGTGCACACGGCCATGTCGGGCTCCACCGCATGGACCTTGCCAAATGGGACCGCGATATCCAGCTCAACCTCAGCGCCGCGCAATATTGCGCGCAAGCGGCCTTTCCGCATCTGCGGCGCAGCAAGGGCTGCGTGGTCAACGTCTCGTCGATGGCCGGGGTCAACGGCACCCAGGGCGTTGGCGCCTATTCGGCGGCCAAGGCCGGGTTGCAGATGCTGACCAAGGTCATGTCGGCCGAATGGGGACCCAGCGGCATCCGCGTCAACTGCGTCGC
>SECS01000131.1 GCA_004211435.1 Novosphingobium sp.
CGCATGATCGGCCCCGCGGCCATCAGCGCGGCAAGGCACAGGAACATTACCGCGACCAGCGCGGCCAGGATCATCAAGGTTGCCTCGGTCCCCTGCGCACGCGACATCAGTAGCATGATCGTCGCGATCGAGCCGGGTCCGGCAATCATCGGGATCGCCAGCGGAAACACCGAAACGTCGTCGACCTCGGCCGCGGTACGGACCTCCTCGGCGCGCTTCTCGCGGCGTTCGGTACGCTTCTCGAAGACCATGTCGATGGCGATCAGGAACAGCATGATGCCGCCGGCGATACGGAACGAGTTGAGCTCGATGTGCAGCGCGCCGAGCAGCTTTTCGCCGAACAGCGCGAAGACCAGCAGGATCATCGTCGCGATCAAGCAAGCGCGCACCGCCATGTGCCGCGCCGCGGCAGGTGGGGCGGTGGAAGTCAGCCCGGCGAAGATCGGCGCGCAGCCCGGCGGGTCGATGACGACGAAGAGCGTGACGAAGGCCGAAATGAATAGCTCGAGCATGTCAGCCGCCTGCCCCCGTGCCCGTGACACGCTCGTTGCGGACATCCCGCACCTCGCCATCGCTGGCCATCCGCGCGACGAAGCTGCGCGCACCATCGGGCGAGACATTGACGCTCCAGGTCAGCGAGCCATCGTTCGAGCGGCCTTCGCGATGCGCGGGATCGAACGGCACCGGCGGCGCTTTCGGCGGCTTCGCCGGCTTGCGGGGCTTCGCTCCGGGCCCGGGGCGCGGTCCGGCGCGGCGCTCGGGACATTCGGCAACGCGGGCCGAGAGCATGTCGGGCGCCTCGATCGCCTCCCTGGTCTCGTCGCCGTGGTCGAGCACCCATTTGTAACCGCCCTTCTCCTGGCGTTGCCAGACGGTGGTGAACCAGCCGTGCTTGGCGCCGTTCTGCCAGGCACCGTGGGTGACCATCAGCGAGCCGTCGCAGCTCGACCAAACCTCGTGCGGTTGCCAGTTCAACCCCGCGGGCGGATTGGCGCGATCCTTGAGCCAGGTCTGCGCGAGCACCATGCGCGGCGTGAACATCACCGCATCCTCGGCCGAGGTCGCCTTGAAGGCGGTCCACTGACCCTTCTCCTGCGCGAGCCGCGCGAAGGCAATCTCCGCGGCGATCGCTGCACTGGGATTGGCCAGGCTGCCGAGGCGAACGCCGCCGCCCCTTGGCGCGCCGGGAGGGCCATCCTGCGCCAGCGCCGCCGGCGTGAGAGCCAGCAGCGCAAGGCAGGCGGCCAGATGCTTCAAATCGCGTCCTCGGCCAGCGCGAGATCGGCGTTGCGGTGCGCGGCGACGATCGTGTTGCGCAGCAGGACGGCGATGGTCATAGGCCCGACGCCGCCGGGCACCGGTGTGATCGCAGCCGCGACCGTGCTGGCATCGGCGAAATCGACGTCACCCACGAGACGCCCCTTCTCGGAGCCCTCGGCCGGCGGCAGACGGTTGATGCCGACGTCGATCACGGTCGCGCCGGGCTTGATCCAGTCGGCCTTGACCATCTCGGGCCGGCCGACCGCGGCGACGACGATGTCGGCGCGGCGCACCACCTCGGGCAGGTCCCGGGTGCGGCTATGCGCGATCGTCACGGTGCAGTTCTCGCCGAGCAGCAGCTGTGCCATCGGCTTGCCGACGAGGATCGAGCGACCGATGACCACGGCGTTGAGCCCTGAGAGGTTGCCGAGCCGATCCTTGAGCAGCATCAGCGAGCCCAGCGGCGTGCAGGGCACGAGCCCGGGCAGGCCGAGCGCGAGACGGCCCGTGCTGATCGGGGTCAACCCGTCGACGTCCTTGCTCGGGCTGATCCGGTCGACCACCGCTTGCTCGTCGAGGTGCTTGGGCAGCGGCAGCTGGACGAGGATGCCGTCGACCAGCGGATCGGCATTGAGCTGGTCCACCAGCGCGAGCAGCACGTCCTGCGTCGTGTCCTCGGGCAGCTTGTGCTCGAAGCTGGCCATGCCGCAGGCGACGGTCTGCTTGCCCTTCGAACGGACATAGACCTGGCTCGCCGGGTCCTCGCCCACGAGCACGACCGCAAGGCCCGCCTTGCGGCCCGCGGCCCGTTCGAACTTGGCGGCGAGTTCCGCGACTTTGCCGCGCAGGCCTTCGGCGAATGCCTTGCCGTCGATGATCGATGCTTGGGTCATAGCGCTGCGTAGGCCAGGTTCTTGAGGACGATCTGGATGATGGTCAGCCCGATGATCAGCACCATCGGCGAGAGGTCCACCGATCCGGTGTTCGGCATGATGCGGCGGATCGGCGCGAGCACGGGCTCGAGGATCGCGTTCACCGCCTGCCATATGGCGGCGACGAAATTGTTGTGCAGGTTCACCACGTTGAACGAGATCAGCAGGCTCAGGACGAACTGCACGATGACGACGACGACGATGATGTTGATGAGGTAGGAAATGATTTCGTAGAGCGTGAAGAACAGCAAGGCCGTGCCTTTCAGCGGTCGGGGTTCGGCCGCTGATAGCCGAGCACGGGCAGAGGGGGAAGAGCGGCTATGCGGCGCGCTACTGCTGCCCCGCGCCGATCGTGCTGCGCTCGATGTGCCAGCGCAGTTGATCGGCCGAGGCGCCGTCGACATCGTTGACCCGCCGCAGCACGAGGCTACCGCGTTCGGGCCGGGCATTGCCGAAGCGCAGCACGACAGGGGCCTCGTAGAAGAGCGAACCGGCACCCGCATCCTGCTGACCCTTGCCGACTTCGAGCACGGGCGCTTCGGCGCGATCGTAAGAGGCCTTGAGCGTCGTCGCGGTAACGCCGCTGCCCTTGCCCCAGGCCTTCGCCGCCGCCGTCCAGTCACGCGCGGCGAGCGCCGCGGCGTAGTAACGAAGCAGGCGATCGGGGTTCTTGTGATCCTGGAGCGCGGCACTGTCGAGCCCGGGCGCAGTCTCGCTCGGCGTCGGCGTAGGCGTGGGGACGGGCGGCGGCACGATCATGGGTGGCGGCAGCGGCGCGGGCGCCGTCGCGCTCGCGGTGGGTTCAGGCGTCGGCTCCGGCTTGCGTTCGCAGGCGGCCACCGACAGGCCGAGGATCGCGAGCCCTGCCAGGGTCGAAAGGCGATGGGTCATGGTCGCAAAGCGCACCGCCCTGTCCCCGGTTCCCGCCATCTGCCCGCTTACCCCGCGCGGATCAGCGTGCCCGCGCCGCGCGAGGTGAAAAATTCGAGCAGCATGGCGTGCGGGACGCGACCATCGAGCACGACCGCGGCTTCGCATCCGGCGAGCACCGCGTGGACGCAGGTCTCGAGCTTGGGGATCATGCCGCCCTGGATCGTGCCGTCGGCGCTCAGCCGGTCGATGTCGGCCGGGGTCAGGCTCGTCAGCAGGTTCTTGTCCTTGTCGAGCACGCCGGTGACATCGGTCAGCAGGAACAGCCGCGCCGCGCCGATCGCTGCAGCGATCGCGCCGGCCATGGTGTCGGCATTGATGTTGTAGGTCTCGCCGTCGGCGCCCGCGGCGATCGGCGCGATCACCGGGATCATGCCCGCGGCCGAGAGCGTGTCGATCACCGTGGTGTCGACCAGTTCGGGCTCGCCGACGAAGCCGAGATCGAGCACCTGCTCGATGTTGCTCTCGGGATCCTTCTTGGTGCGGCGAACCTTGCTGGCCGTGACCATGCGGCCGTCCTTGCCAGATATGCCGATGGCCTTGCCGCCGGCGCCGCTGATCCAGTTGACCAGTTCCTTGTTGATCGATCCCGAGAGGACCATCTCGGCGACCTCTGCGGTCGCCTTGTCGGTCACGCGCAGGCCGTCGATGAACTGCGATTCGACGCCGAGCTTCTTGAGCATCGCGCCGATCTGCGGGCCGCCGCCGTGGACCACCACGGGATTGATGCCGATCGCCTTGAGCAGCACCACGTCCTCGGCGAAATCGCGCGCCAGTTCGGGATCGCCCATGGCGTGGCCGCCGTATTTCACCACGAAGGTGCGACCGGCATAGCGCTGCAGATAGGGCAGCGCCTCGATGAGCGTTTCGGCCTTGGCCAACAGCGCGTCGCGCTGCGCGGGATCGTTGGGATTCGACATGCCCGCGCTTTACCCCCGTCTGCGGGGATTTGAAGTGATTTTAGCTCGCCCGATCGAGCCGCCGCCCCAGCCGCACGAACAGATAGATGAACGGCGGCACCATGATCGTCGAAAGCACGAGCTTCGAGATGATCTGGCCCTCCATGATCTGGACGATCGGCATGGCCTGGCCGCTCTGATCGACCACGCCGTAGAACGAGATCGAGATGAACAGCACAGTGTCGACGATCTGCGAGAGCATCGAGGCCACCCAGGCGCGCAGCAGCAGGAATTTTCCCTGCCCGCCGGCGATCCGCGAGAACAGCGCGACGTTGAGCGTCTGCGAGGTGCCGTAGGAGATCAGCCCGGCGAACTGCATCCGCGCACCCTGGCCGAGCAGGCGGGCGAAAGCATCCTGGTCGCTCCAGAACGGCGCCGGCGGCACCACATGGATAACCAGGGTCAAAAGGATCATCGAGACGATCAGCGGGATGAAGCCATACCGCACGAGACGGTTGGCCATGTTCTGGCCGAACAGCTCGGCCACGGCGCTCGACAGCACGACGAGGAGCAGGAAGGCGAATATCCCCGATTCCACCGCAAGATCGCCGAGCAGCGGCCAGTGCCCGAGCGACGCGAGCTTGGTGCCGAGCACGCCCGCGAGCACGGCGAGACCGCCGTAGAGCAGCGAGAAGACGAAAAGCGACCGGGGAATGGCCCCACCCTGTTCCTGCATCGAAAGACCCTTAGCGCCCTGGCGGAGCATTTGCACTATGCGCGATGACCGCGCCTCGTTACCTGTCGCGCTGTAAGTAACCGCGCAACGGGGGGAACCGGCGCCGATGCAAGTCGTCCACAGCCTGCTAGGCATTGTTCTGATTCTTGTCGTGGCAGTGCTGCTCTCGTCGAACCGCAAGGCGATCCGCCTGCGCGTGGTCGGCGCAGCCTTCGCGCTGCAGGCGGGCCTCGCCGCACTCGTGCTCTATTTCCCGCCGGGCAACCGCATTCTCCAGGCCGTCGCCGCGGGCGTATCCAGCCTGCTCGGCTATGCCCATGCCGGCACCGCCTTCCTGTTCGGGCCGCTCGCCAACCCGGAGATCGGCGGCACCAGCTTCGCGATCTCGGCGCTGCCCGTGATCATCTTCTTCGCCGCGCTGATCTCGATCCTCTATTACGTCGGTATCATGCAGCTCGTGATCCGCTGGATCGGCGGCGGGCTTGAGAAGATCACCGGCGTCAGCAAGGTCGAGAGCCTCTGCGCCGCCTCGAACATCTTCGTCGGCCAGAGCGAAAGCCCGCTGGTGATCCGGCCCTACCTCGCCAGCCTGATGCCCTCGCAGCTGTTCTGCGTGATGACCGTGGGCATGGCCGGCGTCGCCGGGACGATCCTGGCCGCCTATGCCTCGATGGGCATCCGCATCGACTACCTCGTCGCGGCGGCCTTCATGTCGGCGCCGGGCGGCATCCTCATGGCCAAGCTGATCATGCCCGACCCGCAGGGGCTCGAGATCGACGCGCCACTGGACGTACCGGTCGAGCATCTCGACGAAGAACGCCCGGCCAACGTCATCATGGCCGCCAGCCAGGGCGCGCAGACCGGTGTCAAGCTGGCCGTCGCCGTGGGTGCGATGGTGCTCGCCTTCGTCGCGCTGGTCGCTCTGGCCAATGGCTTCGTCGGCTGGATCGGCGATATGCTCGGCGCCGAGGGCCTGACCTTCCAGTCGTTGCTCGGCTATGTCTTCGCGCCGATCTTCCTCCTACTCGGTGCCGCCGACTGGGCCGAAGCGCTGCACGCCGGCAGCCTATTCGGCACCAAGATCGTGCTAAACGAATTCGTCTCGTTCATCGATCTGGGCCAGGCGACCGACCTTACGCCACGCACCGCTGCGGTCGTGACCTTTGCCTTGTGCGGCTTCGCCAATTTCAGCTCGATCGCAATCCAGATGGCGGTGACCGGCGGGCTCGCCCCCAACCAGCGCCCGGCAATCGCGCGGCTAGGGCTCAAGGCCCTGCTCGCGGGCAGCCTGTCCAACCTGATGAGCGGCGCGCTCGCCGGACTCTTCCTGGGGCTCTGAAAGCAGAAACGGCACCGGTCCCGCGAGGGGGGCCGATGCCGCTTCCACTGGTTCGAGGAGCCGGCCGGAGCTTGGGGAGGGCTAGAGCTCCGGCCGATCCTCGGCCTTAGAAGTCGAACCGCAGCGAAGCGGAGACCGTCCGGCCGTTGGCCGTGCGCGCCTGGACGATTCCCGTGGCGGGGATCGTGGTGTCCTGGGCTTCGATGATCGCCAGCTTGTTGAACAGGTTGTTGGCGTTGACCGACAGCTGCACGCGGTCGGTGACGCGGTACTGCACGAAGCCGTTGACCAGCGTGTAGCCGGGCAGCTTCAGGCCGTCGTTGTCACCGGCATAGCTGCTGGTAGTGCCGAGGAAGTTCGCACCGATGGTGAAGCGCTCGGTCTCTATCTGCGGCGTGACCTGGAAGATCAGATCGGCCTGATGCTTCGGCGTATTGCCCACCGTGGCGGCGACCAGAGCGTCCTTGGTGATCTCGGCCTTGGTGTAGGTGGCGCCCGCGTTCAGGCGGAACGGACCCTTCTTGATCGAACCCTCGAGCTCGACGCCATAGGCGCGATACGAGCGGTCGAGACCGATGTTGTGCTCCTTGGTCTTGGCGAAGAAGCCCGTGACGTAGAGCTCTGCGTCCTGGCCGCGATACTTCACGCCCGCTTCGGCCTGGGTGACCGGATCGTAGGCGGCGTCCTTGCGGGCAAGGCTGCCGTCGGTGGCGTTGATGTAGTTCGAGAACAGGATGCGGTCGGCATTGGCGCGGCCACCACGGCTGTAGCGCGCGAAGACCGACATGTCGTCGGCGAGGCGATAGTTCACGCCCAGCGAGTACGAGAGGTAGTCGTAGTTGTAGTTGACCGGTGCCGGGCGCGTCAGCGGGTAGATCGCCACGCGCGTTTCGGCGGCCGAGATCACGCCGTCGCCGTTCACGTCGTACGAGGTGATGCCCGTACGGCCACCGCCGAGGTCGGCACCGAACACCTGACCGCGGGCCGTGCCGAAGTCGTAACGGATCGAACCGCCGATCGCGAGCGCGCCGACATGGTAGTTCAGCGAGGCATAGGGCGCGTTCACCGAATAGTCGGTGTCGTAGATGCTGCGGCGCGAATTGCCGAAGAACGTCGAACCGAAGCCATAGAACCCGTTGAGCGTCAGCGGCACGCCAGCGGCCGAGGTCAGGTTCAACAGCGCGGCCTGGCCGTCACCCTTCACTTCCTGGAACACCGACGAGAAGTGCCAGGTCGTGTTGATCGTCTGCGCGGCCTTGTAGAAGCCCGCCGTGGCGGTCAGCTTGCCGCCACCGACGTTCCACACGCGGCTGGCGCGAATGTCGTTGGTGACGTTGGTCAGATCGTTGAGATCGGCGTCGAACAGCGTGGTCGACGAGACCAGGCCGTTGCCGTTGAGCGTCGACGGGCTGGTGATGACCTGGCCGGCGAGCGGGCCGTTGGCATAGCTGAGCACCGCACCGGGGCCGCCCCAGATGCCCGTGACCACCGAAGCCGGGCCGGTCAGCGAGGGCGCCAGGAAGGTGCCGCGGAACGAGCCAGAGATGTCGGCATAGCGGAAGCGCTCGGTCACGGTCCAATCGCCGATCTCGAACTGGGCCTCGCCGCCGATCGACTTGACCTTCGAATGCATGCCGTCGGTGTAGTCGTAGCGCGTGAACTGGTTGTTCTCGTTCATCGACAGGTTCGACGGCAGATAGCGCGAGTACATCGTGTCCTGGCGCGGGTCGAAGCCGGGAACGGTCGAATACTTCGGATCGGCGTTGGTGCCGGTCACGCGCAGCGGCGCCGAGCTGTAGTTCGGCGACTTGTCGTCGAGGAACTTGCCGTAGAGGCGGACGTAACCACCCTCGAAGGTCTTGGTCAGGTTGAACTTGAACTGGCCGCCCTTGTAGGCGTCATAGCCGGTTGCGCGCGGACCTTCACCCTGGCGATAGAAGCCGCCGATGTTGAAGCGCAGCGTGTCGGTGATCTTGCCGCCATAGTCGAAATCCATGCGGTAGGTTTCGTAGTCGAGCCCCGTGGTCAGCTCGACCGCGCCGCCTTCTTCCTCACCGGTCTTCGAGATCAGGTTGATCACGCCGCCCGGCGAGTTCGACGAGAAGGTCGAGGCCGAACCGCCTCGGATCGCCTGAACCTGCGACAGCGTCAGGTCGGCACGCAGGAACTGGTCGGCGTTGCCGAAGGCGATGTCGCCGAATTCGAGAACCGGCAGGCCGTCTTCCTGCAACTGCAGGAACTTGGCACCGCCCAGCGCGATCGGCAGGCCGCGGATCGAGATGCTCGAGTAGCCCTCACCCGCATAGGCTTCCGAGCGCATGCCCGGGATATTGCGAAAGATCTCGCTGACCGAACGCGGTGCGAACTTCTGGATCTCGCTCTCGTCGAGCGAGCTGGTCGAGATGGCGCTGTCGAGCAGGTCGCGGCCGCGGGCGACGCCCGTGGTGAAGGCGCGCTTGGTCGGCTGCGCGGCATCGGCGGATGGGCTCGATCCGGCTTCGACCTGCGTATCCTTGGCGGCGCCCGCATCCTCAGCGTAGGCCGAAGCCGGGAAGGATACGGCTGCGGCGAGAAGAAGATATTTCAGTTTCATGTTGTCCCCATTGTCCCTGTTTGAACTTGGCGAACGGGGCGCTAGGCAAGACAGAGTTAACGCGATCATCCGCCAATATTACGGGAAATTACGAGGAGAGTGGCGTCTATGTGCTTTCGCGGCAACAGTCGCAATTGTCGTTGATGATGACATTGACCGTCGAATATTGCATTTATCTTCAAAATGAATCGAATTTGCTTCATTGGCAATTTGAACGCCGCGGATCAGGGGTTTCGATACGGTGCGCCCGCGCGCATCTACTCGAGCGGAGAACGGGCAGAGCAAGCCCAGATGTATCCACTTGTTCGGCGCTCGATCAGCGCACGAGACCATTGAGCGAGACTATCTCATTTTTTTGAACTCATGTTCAGCGACAGAGCGATCATAGGGAAAACGCCGTTCGTCGGACGGTTTTC
>SECS01000019.1 GCA_004211435.1 Novosphingobium sp.
CTGTTCCTTCTTGCGCTCGTCGCGCAGGCGTTCGTGGACCTCGAGCATGAAGGCGTGGAAGTGGACGCGGCGCTTCTCGTCGATCTTCAGGCTGTCGTGGAACAGGTCCATCAGCATCGACTTGCCGCGGCCGACGCCGCCCCACATGTAGACCCCGCGGTGTCGGCTCTCGCGCTTCTTGCCGAACAGCTTGCCGATCAGGCCGCCCGTGGGGGCGCGCTCGAGCTCGCGCTGGAGCTTTTCGAGCCGTTCGGCCGCGGCCTCCTGTTCGGCATCGGGGCGCAGTTCGCCCGAGGCGATGAGCGCTTCGTAACGGGCGAGCAGGCCGGTCATCGCGGCGCGCTGGGCTTGCGGACGGTGCCGGTGAACGAGGCGACGAGGGTCTCGTCCGGACCCTCGCCCTGCACGACCAATCCGCGCAGGAAGCCGAGCCGCCGCGTTTCGCGCAGGACCTGGACGACCGCGTCTAGCGGCTTGTCGGGGTTGCCGGGGCCGATGAACTGGCACGACACGTCGACCGTGGCTGCGCCCATCGCATTGATGCCGCGGACCATGAAGGCCCCGGCGAAAAGCGCGACGTCGATCATGCCGAGCACGGCGCCGCCGTGGACGTTGCCCCCGTTGTTGGTCAGGTGACGCACGGGTAGAATCCGACAGCGCGCGGAATCGTCACCTTCGCGCCGCACCAGCATCGGGCCGAGTACCGCTTCGTTGTAGCGGGTTTCGTCGAGCAGGCGCCAGCGATGCCAGCCGGCATGATCCGGATCGGGCTCGCAGGAGAAGGCCGGGCCTTCCACGCTCACGTCCTCAGACGTGCCGTTCGGCCTGCATCTTCTTGATCTCGGCGATTGCGCGCGCCGGCGACAGGCCCTTGGGGCAGACGTTGGCGCAGTTCATGATCGTGTGGCAGCGATAGAGGCGGAACGGATCCTCGAGCTCGTCGAGGCGTTCGCCGGTCATCTCGTCGCGGCTGTCGGCCAGCCAGCGATAGGCCTGGAGCAGGATCGCCGGGCCGAGGAACTTGTCGGAGTTCCACCAGTAGCTCGGGCACGAGGTCGAGCAGCAGGCGCAGAGGATGCACTCGTAGAGACCGTCGAGCTTCTCGCGCTGTTCGGGGCTCTGCAGGCGCTCCTTGCCCGAAGGCGTGGTCGAGACGGTCTGCAGCCAGGGACGGATCGAAGCGTACTGCGCGTAGAAGTGCGTGAAATCGGGGACCAGGTCCTTGATCACGTCCATGTGCGGCAGCGGCGTGATGCGGATTTCGCCCTTGAGATCCTCGATCGCGGTGGTGCAGGCCAGGCCGTTGCGGCCGTTCATGTTCATCGAGCACGAGCCGCAGATGCCTTCGCGGCACGAACGGCGGAAGGTCAGCGACGGGTCCTGCTCGCTCTTCATCTTGATGAGCGCGTCGAGGACCATCGGGCCGCAGTTGTCGAGATCGATCTCGAAGGTGTCGTAACGGGGATTCTCGCCGCTGTCGGGATCGTAGCGGTAGACGGTGAACTTCTTGACCTTCGTCGCGCCCTCGGCGCGGTGGTGATTGCCCTTCTTGCTGATCACGCTGTTCTTCGGAAGGGTGAAGGTCGCCATCGAGAATGCCCCATGTTGCGGCTGCGAGAAGCCGGCTGTTTGCGCCTCTCTAGCGATTCACGGCGTCAGGGCAAGGGCGCTCGTGCGCGAAGGCTTTATCGTTTGGTCTTCGCCGGGATCTTCGCCAGCGGCGCTGCGGGCTTCTCGCCTTCGACCGCGCGCCAGACTTCGACGATGGCGCGCGCACCCGGAGAACTGCGGGCGAAATCGACGACGGGCGCCTGTTCCACTGCCATGCGCTCTACCGCGCTCGCCTGCGGGATGGCCGGCCAGTCGGGATGCGCCTCGCGCACTTGGCGGTGCAGTGACTTGCGGCGATCGACCATCGAGAGGACCGGCATGATCCGCGGCTTGCGTCCGTCCTCCTCGGCGAGGCGGGCTCCGACGAGATCGAGCGTGCGCAGTGCCAGGGGATTGGGTTCGACCGGCGCGACGATCAGTTCCACCGCGCGGAAGATGTGCTCGCTGATCTCGCCGAGGCCCGGAGGGCAGTCGAGGATGATGCGGTCGTAACGGTCCTCGAGCGTGCGCAGCAGCTTGCGCAGGCGCTTGGGCTTGTCGGCTTCGGCCAGGTCGCTTTCGAGGTGGCGCAGCGAGAGATCGGCGGCGATCAGGTCCAGCCCGGGCCAGCGCGTCGGTTCGGCCAGGTCCGCGGGATCGGCCTTGCCGGAAAACAGCTTCTTGGCGGTGTGGGAGGCTTCTGCCTGTCCCAGCAGGAACGCCGAGCCGCCCTGCGCATCGAGATCCCAGAGCAAGGTGCGGTGCCCGCCGAGCACCGCCGAGCAATAGGCCAGGTTGACCGCCAGCGTCGTCTTACCGACGCCGCCCTTCATGCTGTAGACTGCGATGAATTTCGCCATGCCGCTCCGCTCTTCGAACCCACGAGCTTCGCTGTCTGACTCGCGCTTCGCTTGCGTGCAACCCCCGGCCGGCCCGTGTCACAAAAGGACGGTGCCGGCCAAGGCGTGTCGCGCGGAGAAGGCGATCAACTGCCCTCGACGCCGTCCTCGTTGGCCATCCAGTGGACGAAGCGGTGCAGCGGGTACATCGCATCGTGCGGGTTGCCGATCGCCGCGGGTCCGGCCTCGCCGAGCCGCACGACGCGCTGGGCGCCGCCGCTGGCGAGATGATCGCGCAGTGCGGGCATGCGGCCGAACGGGTAGACGCCGACGGTCTGGGTCGCGACGTTGACGTATTTCATCGCTTCCATCAGGTCGGGCACGCAGACGACGTTCGAGGTCTTGCGCAGCGGATGAAAGTCGACGGGTTCTTCCGATCGGATCGCGACGCCGCGGCCGTCGGTCTTGCCGAAGACGGCATAGTCGTCGTCCATCATCCGCAGGACGTCGATCTGTTCCTTGAGTTCGCGATCGAGCGGACGCGGCGTGCCTTCACCGGTGCGGTCGATGCGCAGGCGCTCGGCCAGGACCTCGGCATAGCGGTCACCCTCTTCAGGCGTCGCTTCGAGGAAGGTGAAGCGACTGCAGACGCAGGCCTCCTGGTTGAGGATCGAGACGTCGCGGGCGTTGAACTCGGCGGCCTCTGCCAAGGTCTCGGCCGAGGCGAAGGCCTCGCGCCCGACCATCGAGATCGAGGTCTTGGGATCGAACGAGACCAGTTGGAAGCCCGGGCCGATGTACTTCATCACGTTGTTGATCGCGTCGCCGCCGCCCCAGGCGACCAGCTTGTCGAAATACTGCGGGCGATAGAGCACGCGCTCGACGGCATCGTCGCCGCCGCGCCAGTAGATCGCCGACATCGACTGGACGACGGGGTGGTTGGGGTCGATCTCGGCCATGGTGCGCAGGAAGGCCGTGGTCGAAAACGGGTCGGCCGAGGCCATTTTGAACAGACTCACCGACTTGACCAGTGCCGACTGGGCGATCGAGCGGATGCCCATGCCCGGCGAATTGCCGGGCAGCACGTGGATCAGGCGCGGCGCATAGGCGCGGATGAAGCTGCGACGCCCTTGGTGGTCGGTGTGTGGTACCCACTCGTCGAGCGCTTTGGGGTTGGGGAAGTTCTGCTCGACGACTTCCATCAATACCTTCTTGTCGAGGTACTCGGTGGCGTGGAGCATCTGATGCTCGATCACCGCGCGCGGCGCGAGGCTGACCTTGGCCATGCGGTCGATGCAAGCCTGGACGTGCTCGTTATTGGGATCGCAGAGCCGCTGGCCCGATTCCACCAGGAAGTCGATGATCTCCGACAGTGGCGTGTTGAGCAGCGGCGGCAACTCCGTGCGCGGATGGACGAGGCTGTTGAGATCGAGCTTGGGCGTCGCGAAGGACACGCCGAGGTCGCGCGAGCGGTGAATCTGATCGGCACCGTCGATCACCTGTCCGCGAATGAAGAAAGGCGCGGAATCGGCCTCTGCCTGATCGGTCGACGGCGGGCTGCTCAGTTCGGTCAGCGTGTTCATGGCGATCCTCTTCCCATACGTCGCGCCGCGACTCGGCTTAATGGCGACTGATGCGTTTCATTATGACTTTCTCCATGCGGAAGGCAAGCGTCATTTGCTTCCGACGAGGGTCGCGCGCAGGCGTGCGGCGTCTTCGGCCAGCAGCAGGCGTTCGGCAGCGAGTTCCCCGACGACCGCGGCCCTGCGCTCGGCGACGGTCGCAGGCGGCTCGAGTCTGTCAGCGGGAAAAGGCAGATAGGATCCGGCGATCAGGCAGAGGTCGCCTTCACCGAAACCCGGCTTGCGCAGGTTCCAGCCCAGGTAGGTGCCCTCGGCCACGGCGACCTCGGGCATGCGGATGCCGGGCTGGTCATTGCCCTGGGTGTCGATCGCCGGGACATATTGCGGCCAGGCACGCTTGCCTGCCGGGGGAATGGGCTGATTGAACACCTTGGGCCAGACGATGCCCTCGGGTCCGCGCAGCGCGTCCACGGGTCGCAACTCGCCTTTCCCGAGGCTGGGCCAACGGCTCGCGGGCGGTTCTGCCCGGCCGAGTGTCCAGTCGACCATGCCGATGAGCAGCGCGCGAACGATCGGCGTATAGTTGAGCGGATTGGCCGGATAACGGCAGGCGGGCAGGGCCATGCCCGGGGCATGGGCGCCGCCGGCGATCATGTAGGCGCGCACGTTCGCGGGCAGGGCGACGTCGCGGTTGGTGCCGCCGGTGCCGACCAGCGAGGCACCGGCCTGCCAGAATTCGCCGCTGGTATCGATGTGGAACACGCGCGGGCAAGTGCCGTCGGTGCTGCAGGCGGCGAGAATGCCGTCGCGCCTGCCGGTGACAGGATCGGTCAGGGTGGCATAGGTGAAGGGAAACCCGAAGCCGGGGACGTCGTGATCCTCATGCTGGCGCGAGAAGCGGCCCGGCTCGGCGAAGCGGTAGTTCGTGTAGGTCTGCCGTGCGCCGGGGATGAACGGGATCACCCCGTCGAACACGCGCCGCCCGGCGAGATCGCTGTTGAAACCCTGCCAGAGAAAGTCGCGCAGGTAGCGCCCCGACTGCGAGCCGCCGAAGGCGATTGCCGCCGAAAAGGCGCCCCCGCGCGGATTGACGCAGGCCTGCTTCGCGTCCTTCTCGCAATGTGCTGAGGACAGGTCGGCGAGCGGATTGCCCTGTGCGGCGCTGCCGTGGCGCAAGAAGGCGATCAGGTCGCGCGTCGCGGTGAAGCCGAGGCCCATGACCACGGGATCGCGCGCGACGTAGTCGAACCGATAGATTGCGCCGGCATCCATCGCTGCGGGGCGCGTGAGCGTGACATGGCGATCGTCCTCGAAGCGCCAGTCGCTGGCGGCAATTTCCCTTGCGGGCGCGCCCGTAACGGCGCGGACGGTGAGCTTGGCCGAGGCCTGATCGAGCGTCGCGGCGCGATAGGGCAAGGACAGGCGATTGGAACTGGTGTTGTCGAAGATCGTCTCGGTCGAGACGGGACCGGTCAGCGGCTTGTCGCCGTCACTCGCCACGGGGAAGCGCGCGCCGATCAGGCCTTTGCCGTTGCCCGACAGCGTAATGTCGCCCTGCCACCCGCTCCAGACCAGGGTATAGCCCTGGCGCAGCAGCAGGCCGTCGCCGGGCGCGATCGGGTCGCCGCCGCCCATCGCCGAGCCGCCGGTGAACATCGCCATCAGCTTCATGCCGCGGTTGACGACATCGTAGAGCATCACGCGCCGGGCCCTGGTGCCGTCTTTGGGACGCAGGATCACCACATCGACGTCGTAGGCGACCAGCCCGTCGGAATCGCGCGGTGCCTTGGCGAGATCGACGATGCCGCGGTTCGCTGCCGCCCTGGGATCGATCCGCAAGTGTGCAATGCCGGCGATACGTTCGTAAGGGCCGGCGTTGCCGAAGGTCCTGCCATCGTAGGCGTCGATCCGCGAGGTCACCTCGATGCGAACGTCGGGTATGGTTTCGGCCGCCATGACCGGTGACGCGGCAACGGTCGCCGTCGCGAACAGGACGTGCGAGGCCAAGCGCATGATCTCTCTCTCCCAGATCGTTTTGCCCATGCTCGCAGACGGGCGGTGAATTGCAATCGAGGCTTGCCGCGCGTCGGGACGGGTGGGACATTCGCTCGAGAACAGAACCGAGGAGAGAGCGTCATGGCCGGTAGAGGGCACAAGGACATTTTCGCCGACGACATCGCCTGGGGGCAGGGCGCCTCGCCAGGCATCCAGTACGCGCGCTTCCTGCTCGACGAGGACAATGCCGCGACTTCGCCGATGGTCATCCTCTCGAAGTTCGCGCCGGACGAAGTGGTCGAGCCGCACACCCACGATTGCAACTATCTCGAATACATCATCGAAGGCTCGCAGATGGTCGGGAAGGCCAGTTTCACAAAGGGCGACCTACGCTGGGCCAAGGCAGGAACCGGTTATGGCCCGATCGTCGTCGGGCCCGAGGGGTGCACGGTGCTGATCGTCTTCCAGGAGGCGGCGAAGTCGAACACAATCCCTTTGGGCAAGGCTCGCACCCCCGAGAGCGCCTGACACGGGCGTGCTCGTCGGCCGGTTTCGCAAATATCGCCATAGCGGTTGCCGGCGCGCACGATTGTGCCATCACGCGCAACAAATTCGGGAGATGAACTGATGTCCGAGGGCAATTTCTACAGCAATCGCGTGGCCGTGGTCACCGGCGGCGGGCGTGGGTTCGGCAAGGCTTTCGGAATGGCGCTGGCCGCGCGCGGTGCCCATGCCGTGCTGGTCGACATCGACGGTACGGTGGCCGAGGAAGCCGCGGCCGACATCCGCGCGAGCGGTGGCCAGGCGACGGGCTTCGGCGGCGACGTCACCGATGAGGCTCGGATGGCCGAAATCATGAAGCAGGCGGCCGCGCTTGGCGCCAAGAATGGCAATCCCGGCATCGACATCCTGATCAACAATGCCGGGCTGCACAGCGACGAGTACGGTCAGCCGATCTTCAAGATGGGCCTCGCCAAAGTGAAGCGCCTGTTCGACGTCAACGTCATCGGCGTTGTCACTTGCACGATCGCCGCGGCCGAATACATGCGCGGCCGCGCGGGTGCTTCGATGGTCAACATCGCCTCGTCGGCCGGGCACATGGGCGGATCGGCCTATGGCGACACCAAGCTCGCGGTCTCGGGCCTGACGATCACTTTCGCGCGCGAACTCGGTCCCGACGGCGTGCGCGTCAACGCGATCTCGCCGGGACTCATGCTGACAGAGACGATCGCCGCCGAACTGCCGCCTGAGACCAAGGCGCGGGTCAAGGCGATGCAGATGATCGGCGACGACGGCAAGGAGGAGCACATCGTCGACGCCATGCTGTTCCTGACCTCGCCGCAGGCGAGCTTCGTCACGGGGGAGGTGCTGCGCGTCACCGGCGGCATGGCGGCAGGCGTCTAGTTGCGACACGCCTCTCGCGGTCAGCTTGATTGACTGCGGCGAGCGGCGTGTTCCTTTCGCGTTTTTCTCGTCGCTTGCCTGGTCTAGCTTGGCGCGATGGGAGAGACCGTAAAGACATTCTGCCGCAATTGCAGCGCGCTCTGTTCGATGGAGATCGACGTCGAGGAGGGGCGCATGGTGCGCGCCCGGCCCGACGGTACGGCCTCGCCCTATGGCGCCTATCTTTGCCCCAAGGGCCTCGCCGCGATCGACTTCCACAATGGCGCCGAGAACCGGCTGCTGCACAGCCTGAAGAAACAGACCGACGGCACTTTTGCGGAGATCGCCGGGGATCAGGCGATCGACGAGATCGGCGCCAAGCTCAAGGCAATCTACGAAGAGCACGGACCCCGGGCGATCGCGGTCTATCACGGCACGGGCGCCTACCGCTGCGTGCTCGGCAACCTGATGGAGCGCGCCTGGGTGGCGGCGCTCGATACGCCCAACTTCTTCTCGTCGATGACCGTCGACCAGTCGGCCAAATGGGTGACGATGGCGCGCATGGGCATCATGGCCAGCGGCCGGCACAACTTCCGCGATACCGACTGCGCGCTACTCGCGGGGGGCAATCCGCTGGTCACGCACCAGGGCGCGCCTTTTGCCGTGGCCGAGGTCGGCGCGCCGGCACGCGCCTTCGCCGCGGCCAAAGAGCGCGGCTGCAAGATCATCATCGTCGATCCGCGCCGGACCGAGACCGCGCGCTTCGCCGATCTGTTCATCCAGCCCTTGCCCGGCCACGATGCCGAACTGTTCGGCGCGATCGCCCACGTCATGTTGCGCGACGGGCTCTACAAGCGCGACTTCGTCGATCGGTTCTGCATTCAGCTCGATGAACTGCGTGCGACGCTGGCCCCGTTCACGCCCGAGTTCGCCGCAGCGCGCGCGCAGGTGCCGGTCGAACAGATCGAGCTTGCGGCGAAGTGGCTGGGCGAGGCCGAGCGCCCGCTCGCCGGTAGCGGCACGGGTCCTTCGATGAGCACCCACTCGAACACGGCCGATCACATGATCGAAGTCGTGAACGTGCTCGCCGGCGGATACCGCAAGGCGGGCGATCGCATCCGCAATCCCGGCGTGCTCAAGACCAAGGATGCCTACGAGATGGCGGTCTCGCCGACGCGCAGCTTCGAACACGAGCCGAAATGCGTGAGCGAGGATACCGGTCTGCTGGTGGGCGAATTCCCCACCGCACTGATCCCCGGCGAAATCGCCGCGGATTCGCCCGACCGTATCCGCGCGCTGATCTGCTTCGGCGGCGATCCGCTGATGGCGGTCGGCGATCCTGCACTCGCCAAGGCGGGGTTCGCCAAGCTCGACCTGCTGGTCTCGCTCGACAGCCGGATGAACGCGACCGGGGAGATGGCCGACTACGTCGTCGCTACGTCACAGCCGTTCGAGCGGCACGAGATATCGGTGCCGGGCGACGGTTCCTATCCCGAGCCCTTCGTTCAATACACGGCGCCCGTCGTTGCGAAGCCCGAAGGCGTCATCGACGACTGGGAGTTCTTCTGGGCCGTCTCGGCGAAGATGGGCGTGCCACTGACCTTCAAATACTGGAACTACGGGCTGCGCTTTCAGGACATTCCCGAAGGCATCGAACTGAGTCTTACCGACAGGCCCGATCCGGAGGATCTCTGTCGCTATCTTGCCAAGGACAGCGTGGTTTCCTTCGACGAAATCAAGGCGAATCCTTCGGGGGTAAGGGCCGAAGTGGCGCCGCGCACCGTGCTGCCCGGGCCGCCCGGTGCGTCCGGCCGGCTCGAACTGTGCCCGCCCGATGTGGCGGCAGAACTTGCCACGATTGCCAAGGAGCCCGCGGAGACTGGCTACGGCTATCGGTTGACCTGCCGGCGCGTACTCCATGCGCTCAATGGGGCCTTCCGGGACTCGAAGGAGGCGCGGCGGCGGTTCCCTGTGAACTATGCGTACATGAACCCGGAGGACATGGCGGCCGAGGGCCTGGCCGACGGCGACACGATCGAGATCGCGTCCGAGTTCGGCAAGGTCCGCACGCTCGCCAAAGGAGAGGATCGGCTGCGTCGCGGCGTGATCTCGATGACGCATATGTTCGGCCCGCTCGTCGGGTCGGGCGATCCTCTGGCCGACGGCGGGGCCAATGTCGGCCAACTGACCTCGCTGACCCGGCATGTACAGCCGATCAATTTCATGCCGCGGTTCTCGGCAATTCCAGTCAACGTGACGGTTCTCGCGCCAGCCGAAGCTTGATTGCCGCACCAACGGAAAAGGCCCGCCGCTCCTGAGAGCGACGGGCCTTTTCGCGTGTCGGTGTTAAATCAGGCGCCGAACGTGCGCTGCCACCAGCCGCGACGCGGAGAACCGCCTTCGCCGGCTTCGGCTTCCGCCGCAGCATCGGCTGCGACGTTTGCGGCCGGCTCGGCCGCCGCGGCTTCGGCTGCCGGCTCGGCTTCGGCGGCGACCGCTTCGGCTTCGACCTTCTTCTTGCGCGTGCGCTTGGGCTTGGCCGGCGCTTCCTCTGCCACCACTTCGGCGACAGGCGCGGCTTCGACCGGTGCTTCGGCGGCCGGAGCCTCCTCAGCGACGGCATCGGCCTTCTTCTTGCGCGTGCGCTTGGGCTTGGCCGGCGCTTCCTCGGCGGTCACTTCAGCGACAGGTGCGGCTTCGACCGGTGCTTCGACGGCCGGAGTCTCCTCGGCGACGGCATCGGTCTTCTTGCGACGCGTGCGCTTGGGCTTGGCCGGGGCTTCCTCAGAGGGAGCAGCTTCGGTCTCGGCAACGGGTTCGGCGCTCGGGGCTTCGGCGGCTTCGGCCGGAACCTCTGCGCCTTCGCTCTCGTCGTCGTTCACCGCAGCCTGATCGCCTTCGCCGCGACCACGGCCACCACGCCGGCGACGGCCACGACGGCGACGCTTGCGCGGACCTTCACCGTCTTCGCCATTGTCGTCACCGGTCGTCTCGACCTCGTCGCCGGTTTCGTCGTCGGCTTCGCCGGCGTCTTCGGCACGATCTTCGTCCTGTGCGTCGTCACCCTGAGCATCTTCACCCTGAGCATCTTCACCCTGAGCGTCTTCACCCTGGGCTTCGTCGTCGCGACGGTCGCGTCCACGACCCCGGCGGCGCTTGCGACGCTTGCGGCGGCCATCACCGTCGCTATCGGCATCGGCGCGGCTGCCACCTTCGCGCGCCTCGGCTTCGGTCTCTTCCTCGAGATCATCGTCCTCGGGCAGGTCCTCGTCGTCGAATTCCTCGACGATCGGTTCGAACTTGGGCACGAATTCGGGACGCGGACCCGAAGAGACGACGCGCATCTTCGCGCCTTCGTTCTCGCCCTCGGGGATCACCTCGACCCGCACGCCATAGCGGTCTTCGATCTCGGCGAGATCGGCGCGCTTGGCGTTGAGCAAGTAGACTGCGGCCTCGGTGCTGGCATAGAGCGAGATGACCGAACCGCGGCCCTTGGCGGCCTCGTCCTCGATCAGGCGCAGCGCCGACAGGCCCGCCGAACTGGCCGTGCGGACCAGGCCGGTTCCGTCGCAGTGCGGGCAGGTGCGCGTGGTCGCCTCGAGCACGCCGGTGCGCAGGCGCTGGCGGCTCATCTCCATCAGGCCGAAGCTCGAGATGCGGCCGATCTGCAGGCGGGCGCGATCGTTCTTGAGCGCGTCCTTCATCGCCTTCTCGACCTTACGGACGTTCGATCCGTATTCCATGTCGATGAAGTCGATGACCACGAGCCCGGCCATGTCGCGCAGGCGGAGCTGACGGGCGATCTCGCGCGCCGCTTCGATATTGGTGTTGAGCGCCGTCGCCTCGATGCCGTGTTCCTTGGTGGAACGGCCCGAGTTGATGTCGATCGAAACCAGAGCCTCGGTCGGGTTGATGACGATGTAGCCGCCCGACTTGAGCTGCACGACAGGGTCGTACATCGCGGTCAGCTGATCTTCCGCGCCATAGCGCTGGAACAGCGGCACGGGATCGACATAGGCCTTCACCCGGCGCGCATGGCTGGGCATCAGCAGCTTCATGAATTCGCGCGCAGCCCGGTAACCGTTCTCGCCCTCGACGACGACTTCCTCGACATCGCGATTGTAGATGTCGCGGATCGCGCGCTTGATCAGGTCACTGTCCGAATGGATCAGCGCCGGCGCCGAAGACTTCATCGTGTTCTCGCGGATCTCGTCCCAGAGGCGGGCGAGATAGTCGAAGTCACGCTTGATCTCGGTCTTGGTACGCGCGAGGCCCGCGGTGCGGACGATGCAGCCCATCGACTTGGGCAGGTCCATCTCGGAGATGATCGACTTCAGGCGCTTGCGGTCCGAGGCCGAGCTGATCTTGCGGCTGATGCCGCCGCCATGGCTCGAATTCGGCATGAGCACGCAATAGCGGCCCGCCAGCGACAGGTACGTGGTGAGGGCAGCGCCCTTGTTGCCGCGCTCTTCCTTGACGACCTGGACGAGCAGAACCTGCCGCCGGTGGATGACGTCCTGAATCTTGTAGCGGCGGCGCAGCGCCATGCGCTTGGCGCGCAGTTCGTCGGCTTCCTTCGAACGGCCACGGCCACCCTGGCGTCGCTTGCCGCGGCGCTGACGGCCACCCTGGCTGTCCTCGTCGCCGGCTTCGCCCTCGGCGTGCTCGCCGTCTTCGTCCTCGAAGCCGTTCTCGACGTGGCCGTCCTCGATCGTGGCGACCTGGTCCTTGTCGGACGTGTCGACCTCGGTGACGCCCTCTTCGCCGAAGTCGTCGGAGAGATTGCCGTCACCATCGTCGTCGTGGCCGTAGTCTTCATCGTCGCCGTCGTCGGCGGCGCGCAGCGCGGCTTCTTCCTCGGCGTGCGCGGCTTCTTCTGCCAGCAGCGCTTCGCGATCCTCCTTGGGGATCTGGTAATAGTCCGGATGGATTTCACTGAAGGCCAGGAAACCGTGACGATTACCGCCGAAATCGACGAAGGCCGCCTGCAGAGACGGTTCGACCCGGGTTACTTTGGCGAGATAGATATTGCCTTTGATCTGCTTGCGATCGGCAGATTCAAAGTCGAATTCCTCAATACGATTGCCTTTGAGCACGGCCACCCGGGTTTCTTCCTGGTGGCGCGCATCGATAAGCATGCGCGTGGTCATTATAAATTCTCCAAGCGCGCCGCGGCACGGATCCCAAGCGATTGGGGGCCGGCAAAGTGGCGCGCATATGCAATGGCTCGCCGCCGGTCCCGAGAGGTTCGGGTTCCGTGGCGCGGCGATCGGTGGTGTGCGTAAAGCCCGGGCGCGAAAGCGCTCGGGCGGCTTGCTTCGTGTCTGCTAGCGGGAGAATGCGCGGCGTATTCGATCGCGCAGTACCGTCGAGCGGTGCGCCAGCCGTCCAAGCCTTCCGCGCCTGCAAAGGCTGCGGTTGGCAGAACGGCAAGTGGCTTCTCATGGCTCGCATCAACCTGTTCGGTCCGGATTGGAAAGCCCGGATGTCGGCCGGAAATGTGAACATCTCTGCGATCCCCGCCCGAATACGCTTGTTTCAGCTCTGTTTCGGAGCGTCGAGGATCGGACAGGTTCGCCCGGCTTCGTTCATCTAGCAGTCAATACCTTGATCGGCAAGGGTTGCCTCGGAGGCCGACCGGGCGGGCTTGCCCCCGCGAACGGGCGGGGGACACCGGTTCCCTCCACCATTGCGGATCCATGTGGGTGGCCCTAGCAAGACGTGCAATGCCGCGCCTGGTTCAGCTTGCCCTGCTTGTCGCTGCGCCGCTGGCGCTGGTCGGCGCCATGGTCGCGGCGGACCGGCTCTTCGCGTCGCCCGGACGCGGTTATGCCTATGTCGAACGCATCGTCCTCGCGCCACCGACGAACGAGATCGGCCTGCCGCCGATCCAGGGGCCGCTCGACGGCAGTCGGCCGCTCGTCGTCATCGATGCCGGACATGGCGGACACGATCCCGGTGCCGGCCGCGCACCCTTGGTCGAAAAGGTCCTGACGCTCGGCCTTGCGCGGGCCTTGCGCGACGAGTTGATCAAGAGCGGTGGCATCCGCGTGGCGATGACGCGCGACGACGATCGCTTCCTGCTGCTGCCCGAGCGTTCCGGCGTGGCGCGACGGCTCAATGCCGACCTGTTCATTTCGATCCACGCCGACAGCGTCGAGGGCAACGAGGATGCACGCGGTGCCAGCGTCTATACGCTGTCCGAACGCGGCACGAACGAGACCGCCGCGCGCCTGGCCGCGCGCGAGAACCGCGCGGACACGGTCAATGGCATTTCGCTCGCGAGCACCAGCGATGCCGTGAGCGCGATCCTCGTCGACCTGTCGCAGCGTGAGACCCAGGCGCGGTCCGAGCAGTTCGCTCGCCTGATCCTGCGGGAGGCTTCGGACAAGATGCGCTTCCACGATCGCAATCTGCAATCGGCGGCCTTCGTCGTGCTCAAATCGCCCGACATGCCCTCGGTCCTGTTCGAGAGCGGTTACATCAGCAATCCCGACGAGGCGGCGAGGCTGGCGTCTCCCGAGGGTCAGGCGACTTTCGCCAAGGCGACCGCGCAGGCGATCCGGGCCTTCTTCGCGCGGCAGTCGCAACCGTGAAGCGATCGGGTGAGACGATCGGCGAACGCGCTTCCCCTCGCGCGGGACACGCGATAAAGGCGGCGGGCAATGGCTGAGAACGCATCGTCCGACGGCGAGAACCTGAACTATCGCATCCGCCGCGAGGCGAGTGGCGCCTGGGGATGGCTGCGCGGTACCTGGCGCGAAAAGCGCTGGGTGCGGTGGCTGGGCTATGCCGGCGGTGGGTTCCTCGCGATCTTCATCGCGGCCTGGCTGCTCGTCGCGCGCGATCTGCCCTCTGCCGACAAGCTGCTCGACTATCAGCCGCCGTTGCCGACGATCGTGCGCGGGATCGACGGACAGATCGTCTATTCCTATGCGCGGGAACGCCGCGTCCAACTGCGCTTCGTCGATTTCCCGAAGCAGTTGACCGACTCCTTCCTCGCGGCCGAGGACAAGACCTTCTGGACCCACGGCGGCGTCGACTATCCTGGTCTGGCCGGCGCGGTCATCGACTATGCGTCGAAGCTGGGTTCGGGCCAGCGCGCCAAGGGCGGCTCGACGATCACCCAGCAGGTGGCCAAGAACATCCTGATCGGCGACGAATATTCGGTGACGCGCAAGCTCAAGGAAATGATCCTCGCGCGGCGTATCGAATCCACGCTGAACAAGCAGCAGATCCTCGAACTCTATCTCAACGAGATCCCGCTCGGTCGGCAGAGTTTCGGCGTCCAGGCCGCGGCGCGTGCCTATTTCGGCAAGGACGTCGGCGAGCTCAAGCTGCACGAATCCGCATTCCTGGCGATCCTGCCCAAGGCGCCCGAGCGCTATGGGCGTGCCAAGAACGCCCAGATGGCGATCGAACGCCGCAACTATGTGCTCGAGCAGATGGTCTCGAACGGTTGGGCGACGCGGGAAGCCGCGGACGAGGCCAAGGCGCAGCCGCTCGGCATCATCGGCCGCCGGGTCGAGACCTACGATCCGTCGATGGGTTATTTCGTCGAGGAAGTCCGCCGCCAGCTGATCCAGAAATACGGCGAGAAGGCCGAGCAGGGGCCGAACAGCGTTTACGCGGGCGGGCTCTGGGTGCGCGCTTCGGTCGATCCCGAAATGCAGAAGGCCGCGCAGGATTCGCTGCGCGCAGGCTTGCTGCGCTATCACGGCGGCATGGGTTGGCGCGGTCCGATCGAGCATGTCGATATCGATGGCGACAAGTGGCAGACGCAGCTCATCACGCTCAACAAGTCGATCAGCTATCAGGACTGGCGCATAGGCATCGTCATCGCCCGTGAAGGCGCCAGCGCCTCGATCGGTTTTCCCGATGGCAAGACCGGCCGTCTTACGGGGCTGCCCGACAAGCTGCGCGCCGGCGACGTGATCGCGGCAGCGCCCGTAGGCGGCGAAACCTATGCGGTGAAGACCATTCCCGAGGTCTCGGGCGGCATGCTCGTCGAGAGCCCGGCCGATGGCCGCGTCGTCGCGATGCAGGGCGGGTTCGACGCGGGGCTCGCCTCGTTCAACCGCGCCACCCAGGCGCTGCGCCAGCCGGGTTCGACGATCAAGCCTTTCGTCTATGCCACGGGGCTCGACATGGGCATGACCCCGGCGACGATGGTCTCGGACGGGACCTTCTGCGTCTATCAGGGAACCGCCGGGCAGAAGTGTTTCCGCAACTTCGGTGGCGGTGGCGGTGGCGGCACGCATACGATGCGCTGGGGGCTCGAGCAGTCGCGCAACCTGATGACCGTGCACATCGCCAACGACGCGGGCATGGAGAACGTCACGAAGACGTTCCAGCGCGTCGGCATCGGCAAGTACCAGAACTATCTGTCCTTCGCGCTCGGCGCGGGCGACACGACCGTGATCCAGATGGTCAACGCCTATGCCGCGCTCGCCGCCAACGGCGTGCAGTATCCGGCTTCGGTGATCGACTACGTCCAGGATCGCAACGGCAAGGTCATCTTCCGCGCCGACAACCGCCGCTGCACGACCTGCAACATGGCGCAGTGGGACGGCAAGCCGATGCCCCGCTTCGAGCCGCGCGGCAAGCAGGTGCTCGATGCCCGTACCGCCTATCAGGTGGTCCACATGCTAGAGGGCGTTGTCCAGCGCGGCACCGCGGTGGTGCTGCGCGATCTCAAGATTCCGCTGTTCGGCAAGACCGGCACGACCACGGGCCCGACCAATGTCTGGTTCGTCGGCGGTTCGCAGAAATACGTCGCCGGCGTCTATCTCGGTTACGACAAGCCGCGCTCGCTCGGCGGCTATGCCCAGGGCGGCCGCATCGCCGCGCCGATCTTCAAGCAGTTCGTCCAGGCGACGCGCAACCGCTGGAGCGAACTGCCTTTCGTCGCGCCCGAGGGTGTCCGCATGGTCCGCATCGATCGCACGAGCGGCAAGCGCGTGTTCGGCGTCGAGCCTGGCAGCGATCCCAAGGCCGGCGTGATCTGGGAAGCCTTCAAGCCCGATACCGAACCTTCGCGGGCGACGCGCGCCGACGAACTCTCAAAGCAGCGCTCGGCGCTGCTGGCCGCGATCCAGCGCGGGCGGCAGGCGCGCCAGCAGGATGCCCGCGATGCGGCCCGTTCCGCGGAATCGGCCGACTTCGCCGAGGAGCAGGGCGGGGTCTACTGATCGCGCCCGTCTTCGGGAGACGTTGACACTCGGGTTCCCATAAGTTCATCTTCCTTACCAATTGTCAGGCGGCAGGCATTCGCTATCGTTGCCAGGCGATAACAAAAGGGATGGGAATGGGACCGAGGCATAGTTTCTGGAGCGTGTTGGGACCGGCGGAAGCTCCGAAATTCGGACCGGGTTCGCGCGCTGCACGGGGCGGCGTCAATCCGCCGGTCGCAAATTCCAGCGATGACGAGACTCAGGCCAAGGTCACCGAACTCGTCACCATCCTGGGCGAGGCCCACCGGATCGGGGTGCGCCTGCTGCAGATGTTCGCACGCGTGCGCGATGACTCGGGGCTTTCGGGCATCGAGGTCCTGACCCTGATCGGCGTAGCCAACGCGTCGCGGCCGCCGACGGTACCGCAGATGGGCCGCTCGCTGGGCCATC
The DNA here is from genome assembly GCA_004211435.1 of Novosphingobium sp. GTDB lineage: Bacteria > Pseudomonadota > Alphaproteobacteria > Sphingomonadales > Sphingomonadaceae > Novosphingobium > Novosphingobium anseongense. Next base: position 17,014 of record SECS01000019.1, read on the forward strand.
CCCGACAGGTGATCCAGCGCGCCGTTCGCGTGCTCGAGGAGGAAGGGCTGGTGGAGCTTCGGCCCAATCCCGGCCACAAGCGCGCCGCGCTGCTCGTCGCGACCGAGAAGGGACGCGCGCTGGGCGGCACGATAGACGCCCAGTCGGCCGAGATCATCGCCGATCTCACCGACGGGCTCGACCTCGACCTCGCAGACCTCGCGGCTATGAGCGACAGCCTGGTGACCTTGCGTCGCCGGATCGACGGCCGGCCTGCCGAACGGGCCGACTGAGCCGATGCCGGGCTTCCATCCTTCGCACCACGCCCGGACCATTCCCGATGCTGCCGCCATGGTCATCGCCGATACGGGCGAGGTTCTGACCTACCGTCAGCTCGATGAAGGCTCGAACCGTTTCGCGCAGTTCCTGCGCTCGCTGGGGCTCCAGCCCGGCGATCGCATCGCGCTGATGCTACGCAATTCGCCGGCTTTCCCGATCGCCTATTGGGGCGCGACGCGCTGCGGTGTGTTCGTCACCTTGCTCTCGACCCATCTCAAGCCGGCCGAGGCGGCCTATATCCTCGGCGATTCCGCGTCGCAGGTGCTCGTGCTCTCGGCTTCGCTCGGCGAGACGCCGCGCGTGCTGGCCCGAGAGCGCGAGACGCTGATCCCGGGTGTGGCGACCCTCCTCTATGCCGATGACGAGCCGATCGAAGGCGCCGGCTCGCTGCGCAACGCGCTCGCGGGAATGCCGCCGGTGCCGGTGGCCGACGAGATTTCCGGCTTTCACATGATCTATTCGAGCGGCACGACCGGGCGGCCCAAGGGCATCGTCCTGCCATTCACGCCAGGGCCGATCGACGAGTTCAATGCGCTCGAAGGCGGCATGTCGCGTTATCACGAGATGGACCCGCTCGTGTATCTGAACGTTGGCCCGCTCTACCACGGCGCGCCGCTCTCGTGCATGATCGTGGCGCAGCGCCTCGGCGGCACTTTCGTCACCCAGCGCAAGTTCGATGCCGAAGGCGTGCTCGCGGCGATCGAGAGATATGGCGTCACGGCCGCGCAGTTCGTGCCGACCATGTTCGTGCGCATGCTGGCGCTGCCCGATGCGGTGCGGGCCGGCTACGACCTGTCGACCTTGCAGATCGCCATCCATGCCGCAGCGCCGTGCCCGGTCGAGATCAAGCGCCAGATGATCGCCTGGTTGGGACCGATCATCCTGGAATATTACGGCAGCACCGAGGGTGTCGGCGCCACTGCGATCAGCGCGGAGGAATGGCTGTGCAAGCCCGGCTCGGTCGGGCGGTCCTCGCTCGGCCCGATCCACATCTGCGACGAAGAGGGCGAAGAATTGCCCGCGGGTGAGCCGGGTCTGATCTGGTTCGAGGCGCTGCCCGGGCGCGGTGTGAGCTATCTCAACGACGCGGCCAAAACCCGGGCCGCGACCCATCCACGCCACGCCGACTGGTTCTCCGTCGGCGACATCGGCCGGCTCGACGCGGACGGCTATCTTTTCCTGACCGACCGCAAGGACTTCATGATCATCTCGGGCGGGGTGAACATCTATCCGCAGGCGATCGAGGACTGTCTGATCGTGCATCCCAAGGTGCTCGACGTCGCGGTGATCGGCGTTGCCGATCCCGAATACGGCGAGGCGGTGAAGGCGATCGTCCAGCCCAAGGACTGGGCGGAGGCAGGGCCCGCGCTCGAGGCCGAATTGCGCGACTGGGTCAAGAACCGCATATCGAAAGTGACGCAGCCCAAGACCTACGAATTCGTCGAGGAGCTGCCGCGTATACCTTCGGGCAAGCTGGCCAAGCACGAACTCCGCAAGCTCTACGGCAATCCGGTGGCGGTGGTGTAATTCCCCGCCCCCGGACGAGAGGAATAAATTGACACGATCATGTCAAACCGACACGATCGGAGCATGCATGGCAAATTCGATTCCCGACATCCGCTGGTGGGCCTCTCGGACGAGCTGATCCGGCTCAACGGCCGTCTCAAAGGAATGTTCGCTGGCGCGCGCCGGTCCGAAGGACTTGGCGATTCCGAGCTGACGGTACTCAACGCCGTGGTCGAGGCCGATCGCGCGCCGACCGTGCCGCAGATCGGCCGTTCGCTCGGCCAACCGCGCCAGATCGTCCAGCGCGCGGCCAATTCGCTGATCGAGGACGGTTTGATCGAGGTCGAGCCCAATCCCGACCACAAGCGCGCGGTGCTGCTGCGCGCGACCGAGCAGGGCGTGGCGCTCAAGCGCGAGATCGACGCGCGCGCCGATGCCATCGCCGAGGAGATCGCCGGCAGTCTCGACGCCGATCTCGTCCGGCGCGCGGCCGGCCTGCTCCACGACATCCGCAAGGAACTCGAAGCGCGGCTACGGACGGGGGAGAGCAAATGACCAGCATGACCTACGATCTCGACGAGCTGGCCCCCAAAGGGCCGCTGACCGAATGGCTCGACGCGCATGTGCCCGAGCTCGGCAAGGGGCCGCTCGAGACCTCGGTGCTCAGCGGCGGCACATCGAACGTCGTGCTGACGCTCAGCCGCGGCGAAGAGCCGATGGTCATGCGCCGTCCGCCGGCGGTGCCGCCGCCGGGCGCGGAGAAGGGCGTCCTGCGCGAGGCGCGGATCCTAACCGCGCTCGGTCAGACCGAGGTGCCGCATCCGCGCTGCTACGGCGCCTGCGAGGACGTCTCGGTCGCGGGCGCACCGTTCTATGTCATGGAGAAGGTGCGGGGCTGGGCGCCGAACCTGCGCGACGAGAAGATCTGGAACGAGCCGCCGTTCGACACGATGCCCTACGAATACGGCATTCCCTTCGCGATCGTCGACGGGCTGATCGCGCTGGCCAATGTCGATTACGAAGCGATCGGGCTTGGCGACTATGGCAAGCCGGGCAAGTTCCTCGAACGCCAGGTCGACCGCTGGTCGGGCCAGCTCGCGAGCTACAAGGAGCGCTACGGCTACGCAGGCCGCCATCTCGAGGGCTATGCCGAGACCGAGGAATGGCTGCGCCAGGCCACGCTGCCCCAGGAAGTGCGCGGCATCATCCACGGCGACGTCGGCACACCCAACATGATGTTCCGTCACGGCCCGCCGGCGCGGCTCGCGGCGATGATCGACTGGGAGCTCTCGACGATCGGCGATCCGATGATCGACATGGGCTGGTTCACCGGCGGCATGCGCGACGAGGACTATCCCGAAAAGGAGTTCCCGACCGCGCTCAACAACCCGGCGAACTTCCCCACCAAGCAGGAACTGGCGCGCTACTACTGCGCGGGCACGGGCCGGGACATTCGCGATTTCGAGTGGTTCTCGCTGCTGGCCAAGTTCAAGTCGGGCTGCCTGCTCGAGTACAAGGTGGCGCAGGCCGAGGCGGGAATCCTGCCCAAAGAAACCGGCCGCTTCTTCGCGCGGATCGTCGAGAACGTGTTCAAGGAAACCAAGGCGCAGATCGCGCGGATGCAATAACCGCAGCGCCACACATCCATCGTCATGCTGAACGTGTTTCAGCATCCATCTCTCCGCTGGCCCGACCTGAGCTGGACGAGAAATGGACCCTGAAGCACGTTCAGGGTGACGGCTCATTTTCAAGGAGAGGTCAGATGATCGATTTCAGCATCGAACCCGAATTCCAGGCCAAGCTCGACTGGATGAACGCGTTCGTCCGCGAGGAATGCGAGACGATGGACCTGCTCTGGCCCGAGATGGGCGCCAATTTCGAGACGCACCGCGCCGACGCGCGCCGGCACCTCAAGCCGCTGCAGGACCAGGTCAAGGCGCAGGGCCTCTGGGCCTGCCACCTCGGGCCGCATCTCGGCGGGCCCGGTTATGGCCAGGTCAAGCTGGGACTGATGAACGAGATCATCGGCCGCTCGTCCTGGGCGCCGACCGTGTTCGGCACGGCCGCACCCGATACCGGCAATGCCGAAATCCTCGCAATGTTCGGCACGCCCGAGCAGAAGCAGAAGTACCTAGGCCCGCTGATGGACGGCGACATCGTCTCGTGCTTCTCGATGACCGAGCCGCAGGGCGGCGCCGATCCCGGCGAGTTCACGTGCAAGGCGACCCTGGTCAAGAACGACAAGGGCGAGGACGTGTGGGAGATCGAGGGCGAGAAATGGTTCTCGTCGAACGCCAAGCTGGCGACCTTCCTGCTCGTGATCTGCGTTACCGATCCCGACAAGCCGCTGACCGAGCGCATGTCGATGTTCATCGTCCCCACCGACACGCCCGGCATCAACATCTTGCGCAATGTCGCGATCGCCGGCGACCGCGATCCCGAGAACGGCCACCACGCGCACATCCGCTATGAAAAGGTGCGCGTGCCGTTCGACCATATGCTCGGCGAGCGCGGCGGCGGCTTCAAGGTGGCGCAGGCGCGGCTCGGCGGTGGGCGCATCCACCACGCCATGCGCACGGTCGGCATCTGCAACCGCGCGCTGGAGATGATGCTCGAACGCGTGGTCTCGCGCCGCACGCGCGGCCGCACGCTCGGCGATCACCAGATGGTACAGGACAAGATCGCCTCGTCGATCGTCGAGCTCGAGGCCTTCCGCCTGCTCGTGCTCAAGACCGCCTGGATCATCGACGAGGTCGAGGAAGGGCGCCTGCCGCACGGATCGGCGCGCAACCATATCGGCATGTGCAAGATCGGCCTGGTGAAGATCTACCACGACGTCGTCGGTCGCAGCCTCGAACTGCACGGCTCGTTGGGCATCAGCCTCGATCTGCCGCTGGCCAAGTGGTACGGTGGGCACATGTCGCTGGCCTTCGCCGACGGGCCGACCGACGTGCACAAGTCGCAGCTGGCGCGCGCCTACATGAAGAAGGCCAAGCCCGTGGACGGCATTTTCCCGAGCGAGCACATTCCGACACGTACCGCGGCGGCGCTGGCACGCTATCCGAATGCGCGGGACGCCAAGTGATGGACCCGCTGTTCGACTTTACCGGCAAGGTCGCGCTCGTCACCGGCGGTTCGCGCGGGCTCGGCTACCAGATGGTCAGGGCCTTCGCCGAGCGCGGCGCCGACGTCATCATCGCCAGCCGCAAGCTCGAGAACTGCGAGGCCGTCGCCGAGGAAGTTCGTGCGCTGGGCCGCAAGGCGCTGGCGGTGTCCGCCCACGTCGGCCGCTGGGCCGAGTGCGATCGGCTGATCGAGGAGGCCTATGCCGCGTTCGGGCGTGTGGATATCCTTGTGAACAACGCCGGCATGAGCCCGCGCAGCCCGAGCCACGAGGTTTCGGAGGCCTTGTTCGATTCCGTCGTGAACCTCAACTTCAAGGGGCCGTTCCGCCTCGCCAGCCAGGTCGCGCATCGCATGAAGCAGGCAGGCGGCGGCTGCATCATCAACGTGACCTCGTCGGGCTCGCTGATGCCTCTGCCCGAGACCGTCCCTTACGGTTCTTCGAAGGCCGCGCTCAATGCCATGTCGAAGAGCCTGGCCTGGGAATATGCGCCCGAGGTGCGGATCAACACGCTGTCGCCGGGGGCCTTCCGCACTGACATTGTCGAGGCCTGGCCCGACAAGGGGCAGGGGCCGATAGCCATCCCGCGCGGCCATGCTGCCAATCCCGAGGAGATCGTCACCGCTGCGCTGTTCCTGGCGAGCCCGGCTTCGGTCAACGTCACCGGCTCGCTGGTGCGCTGCGATGGAGGACAGCACTGATGCCCCGCGCGATTATCGCCGACGCGTTCGGCCCGCCCGAAGTCTACGAAATCCGCGAGCATCTGACGTCCGAGCCCGGCCCTGGACAAATCCGCGTCGCGGTGAAGGCGATCGGCATTTCCTACGTCGATGTGCTCACCGCCGCGGGCAAGTACCAGGTCACGCCGCCTTTGCCCTTCATTCCTGGCAGCGAATGCGCGGGGGTTGTCGAGGCCGTAGGCGAGGGCGTCACCCACCTGGCCGTCGGCGACCGCGTCATGGGCTCGAGCTTCGGCGGCATCTTCGTCGAGCAGGGCACTTTCCGCGCCTCGAGCTTCAACAAGGTGCCCGATGCGCTGAGCCTGGAGCAAGCCGCGGTATTTCCGCCAAGCTACACCACCGCCTTTCACGCGCTCAGCGATCGCGGGCGGCTGCAGTCGGGCGAGACCCTGCTCGTGCTCGGCGCGGCCGGAGCGACTGGCGTGGCCGCGATCCAGACCGGCAAGGCGCTCGGCGCGCGGGTGATCGCTTCGGCTTCAAGCGAAGAGAAGCGTGAGCTCTGCCGCGAGGCGGGCGCCGATGCCGTGGTCAACACGCGCAGCGAGGACTGGCGCGGCGAGGTCAAGGCGGCGGCCGGCGGGCGCGGAACCGTCGACGTCGTGTTCGATCCGGTCGGCGGCGACATGACCGATCCGGCCTTCCGCACGCTGGGCTACGACGGGCGTTATCTGGTGATCGGATTCACCGGCGGGATTTCGGCGCTCAAGACCAACCTGCCGCTGGTCAAGACCGCGAGCCTGATCGGCGTCCAACTCCGCGCCTTCGGCGAGGCCGAGCCGGCCAAGGCCCAGGCCAACTTCGCCAAGGTTCTCGAGATCGCTGCGACGGGCGCGCTCAAGCCTGCGATCGGCCAGGTCTACGCCTTCGACGATTTTCGCGCGGCAATGAACGCCGCCTTCAAGGGCGAAGGCGCGGGGCGTGTGGTAATGAGAGTCGGCTGATCAACAGGCCGCGCGGAACTGTTGCGGGGTCAGCCCGGTCCAGCGCTTGAAGGCGCGACCGAAGCTGGTCTGCTCGCCATAACCCAGGCGATCGGCGATCTCGTCGAGTGTGAGCTGGCGCTGCGCGAGGTGCGACTTGGCGAGCTTGGCGCGCTGGCCCTCGACCAGTTCGGAGAACTTGGCGCCTTCGCCCGCGAGCTTGGCCTGCAGGGTGCGCACAGAAGTGCCGATCTTGTCGGCGCAGCGCTCGATCGTGCAATTCCCCGAGGCCAGCGAGCCACGAATGTAGCTTTCGACGCGGTCGATGATCGACTGGCTGTGCGAGGACTTCACGGTCTGGAGATAGGAACCGAGCAGGCGGAACAGCACGCGGTTGGCGCTGGGCACGACCTGATCGAGCGTATGCACGGGAAAGGCGATGGCGTTGTGCCGGCTGTGCGAGATGACCTTGCAGCCGAGCACGCGCTCGAGCTCGGGCAGATCGCTGGCGCGGGTGTCGGCCGAGAGGCTGATCCACGAAGGCTTGAAGCCTGGACCGCCCATCGCCTGGAGCAGCTTCACGTTGAGCATCGCCGCCTGGTAATTGGCCTGGTCGTTGACGCCGATGTCGGTGTTGACCAGCCAGGCGAGTTCGGCGGTCTCTCGCCCCTCGATCAGCACGACCTCGCAATCGGGCGCGTGGACCACGGGCAGGAAGTCGATCAGGCAGCGGATGCCCGCGCGCACGGTGGGCGCGGCGCGGCAGAGCGCGGTGACGCAGCCGAACACCTCGGGATCCTGCGCGATCGCGATGTGCAGGCCGAACAGCGGATCGTCGAACAGCGAGCTGCAGTATTCGAGCGTGTCGGCGAGCTGCTGCGGCGCGATCAGGCTTTCGGGATCGGTCAGCACGCGCGCTTCCATGCCGTAGCGTTCGACGATGCCGCGCGCGTCGCGGCCGCGCTGGCGCGCGACATCGGCGAGCCCGCTGAAATTGGCGGCCCGGCACTGGCCGCCGCCCGGCGCTATGTCGAGCGGCCCGTCGAGGCTGAAGAAGCTTTCCTGACCCATGGATCCCGTTCTCCCGGCCGGTCATTTGGCCGGCTATCTGTAGCGTACAATATCGACGGTCTCGCGCAAAATGCCAAGAGGGGGACTTGTCTGTGGCCGCAGGCGCAAGCTCCTTCGATAGGAAGTGCGATTGACTGTCGGTGCAAAGGGCACGCGGAGATCGGCTTTCGCAGGTGCAGCACGCGACTGCCGTCAGAGCAAAGTCCGATATGGAGGAATGGGGCCGAACGCGCCGATCAATCCGCCGGCTGCGCCAAATGTCGAAAGCGATGCGTCGCGTGCGTAGCGAGCGGCGGGGGTTGGCCTATGAAAGGCTCATAAGAAGGGCCGCGCATGTGCGCCCCACACCGGGAGAGACCCCATGGCGGAGACCCTGTTCTCCTTCGATCGTCGCAACTATCGCGATTGCCAGGACAAGTTCCGCGGCGACCGCGATCAGGAATACTATCGCGGCGATTTCTGGATCGAGGACGCTTCGACGATCGAAGTGCGCTCCGAGCGCAAGGCGGTCGGCGCAGTGTCGATCATCAAGCAGCGTTCGGCGACGAACCTCGGCTTCCGGCGCACGCGCCAGCACATCCGCGAGGATGCGACCGACCTGTCGATCCTGTGGTTCGTCAAGCACGGCAAGCTCGCCTTCTCGAACCAATGCGGCAACAAGATCGCGCAGCCCGGGGATTTCGCGATCACCCGCTCGATGTCGCCCTTCTTCATCGAGTGCGTCGTCGATTCGGAATCGGTGCACGAACTGCTCCACGTCACGGTGCCGACGCACATTCTGCGCGCGCATATCCCGCAGGATTTCTCGACCGGGCTGTTCATGCCGGCGAACCGCGCCGAGCTGGCAATTGCCGAGAACATCCTTACCGACGTCTTCGAGGATGACGGCTCGCTCGGCGAGGATTCGGCGCGCGTGCTCGTCGAGACCGCGTTGACCCTGATCGGCAATGCCGTGCGCACCAGCGAGGAAGCTGCGCCGGCGCGCCAGACGATCGCCGACCGCCGTCTGCAGGACGTGCTGCGCTTCATCGAAGTGCATCTGTCCGATCCGCAGCTCTCGACCGCGATGGTCGCCAAGGGTTGCGGCATCAGCCCGCGTTATCTCTCGTTCCTGCTGCGGCTCAAGGGCACCTCGTTCTCCGAACTGGTCTGGGAACAGCGGCTCGAGAAGGCGCGCAACTGGCTCTCGGCCTCGGATCCGCGTGACATCTCGATCAGCGAGATCGCCTATGGCGTCGGCTTCAAGAGCCCGGCGCATTTCAGCCGCATGTTCAAGCGCGTGTTCAAGGTGAACCCGCGCGAGTTCCGCGGCGAATGCACCGAACATTCGAGCCTGGCCCATGCCGACGAGCACGACGTCTTCGCGGAATTCGAAGGCGGCACGCTGCAGTAAGATCCTAGGCCTTCGTGCGGTAACGGCCGGGCGGTATCATGCTCGGCCGGCGCCGCATGCTTGCATCGTTTGAAACCATCGCCGATGGTAGTGCGCGCTATCTGAGGAGGATGTCACGATGCCCAAAGTCAAACTTGTCGCCCTGACCACGCCGCTGCCAGGCAAGGAAGCCGAGTTCAACGACTGGTACCAGAACAAGCACCTCGGCGAGATCACGTCGGTGCCCGGGTTCGAGGGCGCCCAGCGGTTCCAACTCGTCGCCAAGCTCGCGGGCAATGATCCCAACACCTACCTCGCGATCTACGACGCCGACGTCGAGGATCCGGGCGCGCTGCTTGCCGGCATGGGCGCACTGGCGCAGTCGGGCAAGATGACCCCGCCGGACTTCCAGGACATGGCCACGACCTATACCGCGCTGTTCACCGAAGCCGGCGAATACGTGAAGGCCGGCGGCTGACGCCATCTCCTTCCCCCTTGATGGGGGAAGGATGCGAAGACTTGGGCGCTTGCGCCCTAGTCGTAGCTGGATGGGGGTGAGGCTGCCGCAGACGCAGCGCTCGCCGGCCACCACACCCCTACCCAACTTCAGCTAGGCCGCTGCGCAGCCAAGCTTCCGTATCCCTCCCCCATCGAGGGGGAGGGCGTTCGTCTTGCTCAATTCTGCCCGAACTTCGGCGCGCGCTTTTCGCGCAGAGCGGCGATGCCTTCGAGGTGGTCGGCGCTGCGCACCGAGACCGATTCATAGGCGATACCCGCGTCCATCACGGCGGCGGCGAGGCGCTTGAGCTCCAGATTGGTCAGGATCTTGGTCGCGCGGATCGCGCCCGTGGCACCGTTCAGCAGCTTGGCGCAGAACGCATCGACCGTCGCGTCGAGCTCTTCCTTGGGCACGCACTGGTTGATCAGGCCGATCTCGGCCGCCTTTTGGGCAGTCAGGATCTCGCCGGTGAACAGGTACTCCTTGGCGCGGGCGAGGCCGATGCGCTGCGCCCAGATCACCGCGCCGCCATCACCCGCGACGAGGCCCAGACCGACGTGGGGGTCGCCGATTTTGGCGCCCTCGGCGCCGATGACGATGTCGCACATCAGCGCGATCGTCGCGCCCAGGCCGACGGCGTGGCCGTTGAGCCGGCAGATCACCGGCTTGTCGATGTCGAGCAGGGTCGAGATGATCCGCTTCGCCTGGCGCGCTTCGTGATCGAACAGCACGGGATTGGCGGCGTTGCGGGCGATATGTTCGAGGTCGCCGCCCGCCGAGAAGCCGCGGCCCGCGCCGGTGATCACGACCACGTCCGAGCCGGTGTCGCCCTGGGCGAACCAAAGCGCGTCGGGCAGTTCGTCGTGGAGTTCGAGGTTGATCGCGTTCATCGCCTCGGGACGGTTCAGGGTCAGGCGCAGCAGGCGGCCTTCGCGGGCGAACTCGATCGTCTTGAAAGTCGGCAGGGCCGGGGCAGTATCGGACATCTTTGCGGTCTCCCTAGTCGGCGCCCTCATAGAGCTTCGCTTTTGCCGGGCCAGCCAAAATCTTCGCGAGTGCGATGGTGCGCCGGGTTGCCAAGGTCAAGCCGGCATGCTGAACAGGCGCGCAGCAAGATTGGGCGCGGAAACGCGCGACGGAGAGGATCAAGATGGCGGATTTCGACGAGACGTTCGATTGGGTGGTCGTGGGCTGCGGCGGCGGTTCGATGAGCTCGGCGCTGTTGATGCGCCAGGCCGGCAAGTCGGTCGTGATCCTCGAGAAGTCGCCTTATGCCGGCGGCACCACCTGCAAGTCGGGCGGCGTGATGTGGTTGCCCAACAACCCGTTCATGGAGCCGGGTGAGGACAGCACCGAGAAGGGCATCACCTATCTCGACGCCGTCGTCGGCGATGATGCCGACGCGCCGGGCACCAGCCACGAAAAGCGCCTGGCCTACATCACCGAAGGCCGCAAGATGATCGAGTTCCTGGTCAAGCAGGGCGTCCAGCTCCGCCGCGGCTCGGTGTTCTGGCCCGACTATTACGACGAATATCCGGGCGGCTGCAAAACCAGCCGTACGATCGTCGCCGAACCGTTCGACAAGAACGAGCTCGGCGATTGGGCGCCGAAGCTGCGCAAGGGCTTCCTCGAGGTGCCCGTGCTGCTCGACGACGGCATGAAGCTTCCGTTCATGAGCACGGGCAAGAAGCTGGGCTTCTTCGCCAAGACCGGGCTCAAGGTCGTGCTCGGCAAGCTTACGGGCAAGAGCTACGTCACCGCCGGTGCCGCGCTCCAGGGCCGCATGCTCAAGGCCGCGCTCGGCGCCGGCGTCGACATCCGCGTCGAGACCCCGGTCAACGAGCTGATCATCGAGAACGGCAAGGTTCTCGGCGTGGTCGCGAGCAAGGATGGCAAGCCTTGGCGCGTCGGCGCGAACCTGGGCGTGCTGGTCAATGCCGGCGGCTTCTCGCGCAACCAGGAAATGCGCGACAAGTACATGCCCGGTACCAATTCGGCCTGGTCGATGACCAACGAGGCCGACGAGGGCGACATGCACCGCGAGATGGAGCGCCATGGTGGCGTGCTCGCGCAGATGGACCAGATGGTCGGCTTCCAGATGACCCGCGCGCCGGGCTGGGAAAACGACTACGTCGCTCCGGGCGCCCAGGCGGTCACGGCCAAGCCCCACGCGATCCTCGTCGACCAGACGGGCGTGCGCTATCTGAACGAAGGCGGTTCCTACGAGGAATATTGCGAGCGCATGGTCGTGCGCAATCGGACGTCGCCGGCCGTGCCGAGCTGGGCCGTGTTCGATCGCCAGTATATCGAACTCTATCCGCTGGCGGGCGGCGGCCAGGGCAAGATTCCGCAGAAGTGGCGCGAGACCGGCTATCTCAAGGAAGCCGCGACGATCGAGGAGCTGGCCAAGCTGATCGACGTCGATCCCGCGACGCTGCGTGCGACGGTCGATCGCTGGAACGGTTTCGTCGACAAGGGCGTCGACGAGGACTTCCACCGCGGCGAGCGCGCCTATGACGAATTCCTGGGCGATCCGCGTCGCGAGAAGCAGTTCCGTTCGCTCGGCCGCATCGACAAGGGGCCGTTCTATGCGGTCGACGTCGTTCCGGGCGACGTCAGCACCTATGGCGGCGTCGTCACCGACGTGAACTCGCGCGTCCTCCGCGGCGACGGTTCGGCGATCGAAGGGCTCTATGCCACGGGCGTCTCAACCGCTTCGCCAATGGGCAAGATCTATCCGGGCGCCGGCGCCAGCGTCGGTCCGTCGATGGCCTTCGGTTGGATCGCCGCAAAGCACGCCGCGGGCCTCGACAACGCCCAGCTCTGAGATCGGCGGCGATGGACGATGCCGGATTCATGACCGCGGGGTGGGCGCCTCTGCCCACCTCCGGCTTCTCGGCCGCGATCGGCAAGACCTGGATGAAGGGCGAGGCGGGCAACCGCGTGGTGGGGCTCGCGGCGCACGACGGCATCGTCAACGACTATGGTGCCGTCGTTCACGGCGGCGCGCTGATGACCTTCGCCGACATCGCGCTCGGCATGGGCGCAGCCGATGCGATCACCGGGCACAGCTATGTGACGGTCCAGCTCCAGTATTCGTTTGCCGGCGGCGTGGCCAAAGGCGCGCTGATCACCTGCGAGCCCGAACTCGTGCGCAAGACCTCGTCGCTCGCCTTCGTGCGCGGATTGATCAAGGCCGACGGCGCGGTGGTCGGTTCGGCCGACGGCATTTTCAAGGCGCTCGGGCCGCGTCGCTAGAGCAGGTTCACGCCGACCTTGCCGAAGAACTGCCCCGATTCCAGCATGTGGAACGCGTCCCGAATGCGGTCGAGGTCATAGACCACGTCGACCACCGGCTTGATCCGGTGCGCAACGATGAAGGCGAGCATGGCTTCGTGCTGGTCCCTGTTGCCCACACCGATCGGCTTGAGATCGACCCTGGGATCCTGCCGCGTCCAGGAGAATTCCGAACCGAGCATGCCGATTGCCGAGAGCTGGCCGCCCTCGACCAGCAGCGAGGCGTTGTCGGCGAACTGCGTCGCGCCGACCGTATCGATCACGTTGGTGACCTTGGCGCCGCCGATGGCATCGCGGATCGCCGCGGCCCAGTTCGGCGTCGTGCGGTAGTTGACGGTGACGTCGGCGCCGAGCGAACGCGCGCGGGAGAGCTTGGCGTCGGACGACGAGGTGACGATGACCTGCGCGCCCATGGCCTTGGCGAACTGTAGCGCGGCGATCGAGACGCCGCCGGTGCCGTGCGCGAGGATCCAGTCGCCCGGGCTGGTCGGACGGAAGCCGGTCAACGCCGACCACGAGGTCAGAGCGGCGCAGGCCAGGGTTGCGGCCTCGAGATCGCCGAGCTCGTCGGGGTTCAGGACCAGGCTCTCGGCCGGATAGATCGCGTACTGCTGGGCGACGCCGTCGATCGAGCCGCCGAGCATCGTCGGCGTCGGCTGCGCGCCGGTGATCCAGCCGATGGTGAACTGTGGGGTCACGCGGTCACCGGCCTTTACCCGCGTTACGCCGTCGCCGACAGCCTCGACCATGCCCGCTGCGCACGAGAGCGGCACGAGTTCGGGTTCCTTGGCGATTCCGGGGATCAGGCCCTTGGCCATGATCAGGTCGCGGAAGTTCAGCGTGGCTGCCTGCAACCGCACGAGGGCTTCGCCTGGGCCGGGTTGCGGCATAGCAACCTCGCGGATTTCCAGCGTCTCGATGCCTTTGCCGCTCTGAAGGACTGCCTGCTTCATCTCGTGTCTCCCGAATCCGTTTTGCGCTGACTAGCGCCCGAAGGCGGCGGCTTGCACGGAGAAACTGCGGTTTTGCCTCCAGCGGCGCAGCGCCGTGACTGGCGGGCGAAGCCGCGTTCCCAGGCCCGGCGGCCGTTGTTAGGCTTCGCACTTCATGGGGGAGGGAGTTCGCGCGTGCAGGACAGGTCACTTTCGTTGATCTACGGCAAGCCGCTTGCCGAGGAGCCGGGACAAGGCGCGCAGACCATCGGCGGTTACCTGCGTGAAGTCGTGGCGCGCTATGGCCCGCGCGAAGCCCTGGTGCTGCGCAAGGGCGATCGCCGCCTGTCGTGGTCCTACGACGATCTCCTCGCGCGCTCGATCGAGGTGGCGGCCGCGCTGATCGCCAGCGGGGTGGGCCGCGACTGCCGTGTCGGCATCCTGATGACCAACCGCCCCGAATTCCTCGCCGCGCTGTTCGGCACGGCGCTGGCGGGCGGCGTGCCCGTGGCGCTGAGCACTTTCTCGACCCCGAACGAGCTCGACCATCTGATCAAGGCGTCGCAGGTCTCGATCCTGCTGTTCGAGCAGACCGTGCTCAAGAAGGATTTTCACGGCATGATCGCCGAGCTCGATCCGACGATCGCACAGGGCGAACCCGGCGGGCTGAATTCGGCGAAGTTCCCGTTCCTGCGCCATCTGGTTTCGCTCGGCGGTGTCGAGGATATCGGCGAAGCGGCGGAATCCGCCGCCGGCGGCGCCGTGGAGCCCTGGGCGGCATTCGTCGCACGCGGCAGAGGCATTGCCGAAACCCAGGTCCTGGCCCGCGCCGACAGCGTCACGCCGGGCGACATCGGCGGCATTTTCTTCTCGTCGGGCACGACCAGCCTGCCCAAGGGCATCGTCCATGCCCAGCGCGCCTTCACCGTGCAGTGGTGGCGCTGGCCGCAGACCTTCGGGATGCACCATCCGGTGCGCGCCTGGACGGGCAACGGCTTCTTCTGGTCGGGCAACGTCTCGATGGTGCTCGGCTCGGCCTTCTCGACCGGCGGGGCGGTGATCCTGCAACGCTATTTCGAGGCCGAGGAGGCGATCGACCTGATCGAGCAGGAGGGCGTCCACTTCATCAACGGCCGACCGCATCAGTGGGCGCGGTTCCAGGCCGCGGCGAACTGGACCGAGGCCGATCTGTCTAGCGTCAAATACGTGCCGCGCGGCGAGCTGATCTGGGAACACCCGACCGTCGACACGAACTGGCGCGTGCCGAATGCCTTCGGCTGCACCGAAACGATGACCGTCAACACCGGCTTCTCGGTCGAGGTCCCGCCCGAATACTACAAGGACAGCTTCGGCGCGCCGCTGCCGGGAAACATCCTCAAGATCGTCGATCCGCTGACCGGCGCGATCGTGCCGCGCGGGACCAAGGGTGAGCTCTGCGTCAAGGGACCGACCCTGATGACGGGCTATCTCGGCAAGACACTCGAAGGCTGCTTCGACGCGCAGGGCTTCTTCTGCACGGGTGACGGCGGCCACGTCGACGAGGAGGGGCGCTTTTTCTGGCAGGGGCGTCTGACCGACATGATCAAGACCGGCGGCGCCAACGTCTCGCCGCTCGAGGTCGACGAGGTCTGCGCGCGGTTCCACGGCATCAAGCGCGTGCAGACCGTCGGCGTGCCCGACGACCTGCTCGGCGAGATGGTCGTGACCTGCATCGTGCCCGTCGATGGCGTGACGCTCGACGAGAGCGCGATCGTCGCTTTCCTCAAGACCGAGATCGCCAGCTTCAAGATCCCGCGCCGCGTTCTGTTCTTCACCGACGAGGATTGCGCGGTCACCGGCAGCGAGAAGGTCAAGCCCGCGGTGATGCGCGAACTGGCCGCAAAGACTCTGGGTATCGCGCCGACTGTCCCCGCCGGGGGATAGACGCGCGCGATCGTCGTGCCACTCTCGTTGCGCAAACGAGGGAGAGGCGATGTGAGCAGGCTTCGGGACAAGGTCATCGTCGTGGCCGGTGCAGGCGGGATTGGCGGCGGTCTCGCGCGGCGTTATGCGGCTGAAGGTGCGGCCGTGGTGCTTGGCGATGTCGATGCGGCGAGCGTCGAGGCGACGGTGGCGGAGATCACGGCGTCCGGTGGGACGGCAATTGGCACCACACTTGACGGTGCGGACGAGGACTCCGTGACCGCCGTCGTGGCGCTCGCGGTTGCGCGCTTTGGCGGGCTCGACGGCTTCCACGCCAATTTCGCGAGTTTCAAGGACGGCGAGAGTGGCGCCGACATTCTCGGCCTGCCCATGGACGTCTACGACGAGGTCATGCGCGTCAATGCGCGCGGTGCCGTGCTCTGCAGCCGCGCGGCGATTCCCGAAATGCTCAAGCGCTGCGGCGGGTCGCTGGTGTTCACCACTTCGGGCGCGGCTTTCGCCGGCGAAACGGTACGTCTGGCCTATGCGATGAGCAAGGTCGCCACCCACGCGCTCGTCCGGAACATCGCCAACCGATTCGGCCGCGACGGCATCCGCGCCAATGCCATCGCGCCGGGAGTGGTGACGCATGCGCGGTTCGAGGCGGTGCTCGATCCCGAGGTGGTCGCGGGCATGGCGGCGCGAATTCCGGTCGGCCGCCTTGGTCGGCCCGAGGACATTGCCGCCATGGGCGCATTGCTGATGTCCGACGAAGGCAGCTTCATCACCGGCCAGGTGCTCAGCGTCGACGGCGGCAATTCGATGCGTCAGTGAAAGGTCAGGGCTTGGTCCAGGCGATCATCGACATTGGGTAGGTGACCATCACCGCGCAGTCCTGAATCTGCGCGCGGAAGCCCAGGCGATCCTCACCGCTCGCCGCATCGTCACGCATCATCGCGAGCAGCTGGTCGCGCGTGCAGGTCTCGGGAAAAGAGGTCTCGATCACGGCGGCATAGGGCATCGGCGCCGTGAGATTGGTCACCGTCCGCGCTTCGCCGAGGCCGGCATCGCGGCCGAGCGCCTCGAACTCGCCGATGGTGTGGGCATGGCCGTGCGACGGATCGCGCAGACGCTCCATGCGGTCGTAGGCTGTTGCCTTGTCCGCATCGGGCGTGACATCGAGCACGACGACGCGGCCACCCGGCCGGCAGACGCGGGCCATCTCGGCGAGGACGAAAGCCGGCTGCTCGAAGTGATGGAACGCCGCGCTCGAGCCGACCACGTCGAAGGCGCCATCGGGGAAAGGCAGGCCGGCGGCATCGCCCAGAATCCACGCGATGTTCTCGATGCCCAGCCGGGCCTGCGCCGCGCGCGCCTGGTCGAGCATGGCCGGGGTGATGTCGTAGCCGGTGACGCGCGCGGCATGGGGCGCGAGATCGAGCGCGAGCGAGCCGGGGCCGCAGGCGACGTCGAGCACCTGGTCCTGCGCGGTCAGGCCGATCAGCGCGCGCAGGCCGGCGCGGCGATCGCTGGCGATCATGCCTTGGGTCAGGCGGGCATAGCCTTCGGCCTGCCGGGTGTGCTGATCGACGATCGTCTCGTTGTAGGGCGTGTGCAGGGTCATCGCGGTTCTCCTCGCTCGATGACCTGCAGGATAGGTGATTGGCGCTTGGCCTGCGCGCGCGCTTCGGCCAGACTTCGTGCCCCAACGGCCAACGAGGACCTGCGATGCAATTCGACCTGGCGACCACCGACGCGTTGCTCTCGACCACGCGCGCGGTGCGCAAGCGGCTCGATCTCGATCGCGGCGTGCCACGCGAGGTGATCACCGAATGTCTCGAACTCGCGGTCCAGGCGCCGACCGCGAGCAACAGCCAGTCGTGGCGCTGGCTGGTGATCGACGATCCCGCCAAGCGGCTCGCGCTCGCCGAGATCTACCGCAAGGGCGCGCTGCCCTATCTCGCCTCGCCGCTCAAGGCCTCGAACGAGGCCGATCCGGGCCAGGGCGAACGCGTCCGCGATTCGGCGCAGTGGCTGGCCGAGAATCTCGAGAAAGTGCCCGTCCATGTCATCCCTTGCGTCGAGGGCCGCCCGCCGGCGGGGGCGCCACCGATGATCTCGGCGGGGGTGTTCGGATCGATCTTTCCGGCGGTCTGGTCGTTCCAGCTCGCGCTGCGCGCGCGGGGCCTGGGTTCGGCGCTGACGACCCTGCACCTGCTGCACGAGCAGGAAGCGGCCGAGCTGCTCGGCCTGCCCGACAATGTCATGCAGGTGGCGCTATTGCCCGTCGGTTATACCAAGGGCACCGACTTCAAGCCGGCGGTGCGACCGCCGGCGAGTGGTATCACGCATTGGAACGGGTGGTAGGCGGCGCGGTCCACCACCCTCATCCAAGCTACGCTAGCCGCTGATGCGACAAGCTGCGCTATCCTTCTCCCGCCAGCGGGAGAAGGGGGCGCTACCTAAAATTCCCTCTCCCGCTGGCGGGAGAGGCAGCGAGACTTATTGAGCGAAGCGAAATTAGTCGCAGCGGTGAGGGTGGCCTCAAGCAAACGTCGCCAACGCCTGACGTCCGACTCTTTCGCGCCAGGTGTCGAGGCTCTCGCCAAGCTGCAGGTTGAGCATCGCCCGCTTCATGAACAGGTGGATCGGATGCTCCTCGGTCAGGCCGATGCCGCCGTGGAGCTGGATCGCTTCCTCGACGACCAGACGATAGACGTCGGTCGCCAGCGCCTTGACCGCGCCGAGGTCGACGAGGCTCGCCTCTTCCTCGACCGCGCGCTTCCACAGCAGCGCTTCGGCCGCGACGACGCGGGTCTTGAGGTCGGCGACGCGGTGCTTGAGCGCCTGGAACATGGCCAGCGGGCGCTCGAACTGCTTGCGCGTCTTGAGGTATTCGATCGTCATTTCGAGCGCCGCGACCGCACCGCCGAGGCTGTCGGCGGCAAGCGCGAGCTGCAGTTCGCCGTGGAGGCGCTCGGCGATCGCGTGGGCCGCTTCGCCGCGTGCGACGACGAGCTCGGGCACGACCTGGTGGTTGCTCAGCGCGACGTCGAACAGGCGGCGGCTCTCGTCCCACAGCTTGCGTTCGGTCACGGTCACGCCGGCCGCGTCGAGCGGCACCAGAGCGGCGAGGCCCTTGGTCAGGACGAGAACGTGGCTGGCCAGATCGGCATCGGGCACGCAGGGCAGGGTGCCGCTCAGCACGATCGAACCCGAATTGGTCACCTCGACCGCCGCGGGCAGCAGGTTCGTGGTGATCAGTTCGCCCGTGGTGGCGCGTTCGATCCAGCTCGCCTGGTCGGCGAGCTCGTCGGCCGCGGCGAGCGCCTGGACAG
>SECS01000288.1 GCA_004211435.1 Novosphingobium sp.
CCATCAGCAAAACTCGCGCCCGCCGGTGTGGCGAGCGCGAGCAGCAGAAGTGGAAGACGGGCGCGCTTCATCACGCCCCTCCCTAACTTAGTACGACCAGTCGAAGCGAATGCCGAAGGTGCGCGGGCGCACGATCGAACCGGCCGGAACCGCCTGCGACGTGAAGGGGGCGTTCAGCACGCCGTAGGCGTCCGTCACGTTGTTCACGAAGGCCAGCAGCTTGACGCTCGGGGTCAACTCGACCGCCGCGCGGATGTCGAAGATGTCGAACCCGCCACGCTGGTTCGGATTGCCGAACGCGACCGGCGCTTCGGACAGATAGCGGTGCGCCAGATCGAAGCTCGGCGCGCCCCACCAGCCGGACGGCGCGTAGGTCAGGTTGTTGGCGATCGACCACTCCGAGGAGCCCGGCAGGGTCGAACCGGCCGCATAGCCGCCGCCCACCGCGAAGGTGTCCGGCAGGAACTCGGTCAGCGACGCTTCCTGATAGGTGATGTTGGAGTGGAAGCTCAGGTCGTCCGTCAGCGCGACCTGCGTCGACAGCTCAAGGCCGTTGATCTCGGCCCCGCCGGCGTTGGTCACGTACGAGTAGTAGTACGGCGCGTCGGTGAACAGGCGCGCCTGGATGTTCTCCCAGTCGATATGGAAGATGGTCACGTCGAAGGTGTAGCGGCCGTCCTCGGTGGCCGAACGCACGCCCAGCTCGTAGTTCTTGGTCGTGTCGCTCTCGTAGCTTTGCGGGATGCCGTCCAGGATGGCGGCGTTCGGGTTCGGACCACCGACGCGATAGCCTTCCGAATAGGTGCCATAGACCATCAGGTTGTCATGCGGACGGTAGGTCAGCGTGACCTTGGGCGTGAAACCGTTTTCCGACTGCGACTGGCCGAAGGTGGCTTCGTTGGAGATGCCGCCCGGGAACAGCGAGCCGGCCGCGTTGGTGATCGTGGCCGAGTTCTGGGTGTCGTAGTAGCGGCCGCCCAGGATCAGCTCCAGTTGGGGCGTCAGCTCCCAGGACACTTCGCCGAAGATGCCGAAGTCCTCGTTCTCGCTGTCCGCGAAATAGCCGTAGATGGCGTCGTTCGGGGCAAGGGTCGCGCCCGACACGCCGCCGTACAGGACCGGGTTGGCGTCGATGAAGGCGGCGGCGCCCTGCTGATAGATGCGGTCGCGGCTGGACTTCTCGGCCTTCAGGTAGCTGACGCCGACCAGCCAATTGAAGGGACCGTCGCCCGGCGACGACAGGCGCGCCTCCAGGGTGTCGATCGTCGCTTCGGCCACGCCCACCGAATAGGCGGCGCCGTCGCCGCTCGTGACGCCGGTCACATAGGGATACGGGTAGGACAGGACAGTCGTATTGTCCTTGTCGTTGTGCGAGGCGATGACGGTCAGGTTCGCGAAGCTGAGCGTCTGGTCCAGGCGCAGGGTGTTCAGCCAGAAGCTGGTTTCCTGCGTTTCAGCGCGCGGCGTGTTGCGGATGTAGGGGTTGTTCAGGTCCAGGTAGGTCTGGTCGTCCAGCTCGGTCTCCTGATAGGCGCTCAGGAAGGTGACCTTGGTGTCCGGCGTCGGGGTGTAGACCATCGAGCCGCGCAGGCCCGAGACGCGGAAGTCGTTGCTGCCCATCTCGCCCGTGCCCGGGTTGTCCAGGTAGCCGGCGTCGACGCGCTGGTTCGCCGTCAGGCGCACCGCCAGGGTGTCGGCGACGATCGGCACATTGACCATGGCCTTCAACGCATAGTTGGCGTCGCCGTCCGAGTTCTTGGTGGACCCGACCTGCGCCTGGGCCGCCGCGTCGAAGCCGCCGGTGTCGGCCGTCTCGACGATGTAGTTCACCAGGCCGCCCAGGGTGGACGAACCGAACAGGGTGCCCTGCGGGCCGCGCAGCACTTCGACGCGCTGCAGGTCGAAGGTGTCGACGTCGGGAATGCCGATCGGGAAGCCGGGCTCAAC
>SECS01000132.1 GCA_004211435.1 Novosphingobium sp.
TTGACCTGGTGGCAGATGCCGGTGCCCGGGGGCACGGCATAGAAGTTGTTGAGCGACTTCGAGCCCCACTTGAGGAAGTCATAGCGCTCGAAATTGCGCTGATACTCGATCTCGACGTTCTGCTCGAAGGCCTTGGGGTGGCCGAACTCGTCGACCATGACCGAGTGGTCGATGACGAGGTTCACGGGGACCAGCGGGTTGATCTTGCTGGTGTCGCCGCCGAGCGTGGCGATGGCGTCTCGCATCGCGGCAAGGTCGACCACGCAGGGCACGCCGGTGAAGTCCTGCAGCAGCACGCGCGCCGGGCGATACTGGATCTCGTTCTGCGATTCCGCGGGGTTCTTCTGCCAGTCGACCAGCGCCTGGATGTCGGCCGTGGCGACGGTGAAGCCGCCGTCCTCGAAGCGGAGCAGGTTCTCGAGCAGCACCTTCATCGAGAAGGGCAGGCGGCTGATGTCGCCGAGCTTTTCGCTCGCCTTCTTCAGCGAATAGTAGGCGATCTCCTTGCCGCCGACGTTCATGGTGCTGCGGGTGCCGAGCGTGTCCTGTCCGACCTGGGTCATGCGCCTATGTTTCCCTCGATGGTTTTTTGTCTGTCCGTGCCGTCGGCCGCGACAGCATGCTGCAACGCGGAAAGTGACGGATTCGTCGCGCCGCCGATGCGCGTTCCGGGCCGCTAGGTCAAGGGGCGCGGGGGATTTCGAGGGACATGCCTCGGGTCTCACAAGCCGCGCGATCTTGGCCCCAAATGCAAAGCGATCGTCGTGATCGGTCAAACCCGCGCGCGAAATCTCTGCTTTGAGCGGGCTATGCGGGGTTCTCTCATCCCCCTTCTCCGCATCAACCCATAAAAATCTTCTCCATCCCCCAACTCGAGTACGGGGAGAGCCCAGGCTCTCCCCGTTTCTTGTCGTGCCCCGATCGAGCCGTCGGTGCGACTTTGGTGGGTTAATTGGGCTTAACCGTCGAATTTGCCCTGGAAGTAACTGCGCCGGCCGCACCAGAGTGGCATGCGCCAGATCGCCTCCCTCTTGCTTCCGCTCTTCGCCCTGCTGCCGCAGCCATCGGCCGCACAGGTGCTGCCCTACGACCTCGATTTCGCCGAGAGCGAGCCCGCGACGGTTCCCGCTGCCGAGTCCGGCAGCGAACGCGCGGTCGACGTGGCGAAGGTGCCGGTTGCCAAGAGCGAGGCCGCCTATGGTCCGTTCCGCGTGCTCGACGCCCAGCGCGTCGCGCTCGTCGGCATCACCGACAGCGACTCGGTCGCGCACTTCGAGACCCTCCTGCGTGACAATCCGGGTATCGCAACGATCGAGATGGTCGATTGCCCCGGCACCGAGGACGACCGCGCCAATCTGCGTCTCGGCCGCCTGATCCGCGCCAAGGGCCTGGCCACCCACGTTCCGGCGAACGGCTTCGTGGCTTCGGGGGCGGTCGAGCTCTATCTGGCCGGCCAGCGCCGCTCGGCCGAGAACGGCGCCGAATTCGCCGTGCACTCGTGGGAAGACGACGCCGGCCACGAGCCGAGCGACTTCGCCGCCGACGCCCCGCAGAACCGCGCCTATCTCGACTATTATCAGGCGATGGGGATGAGCGACGACGAAGCGCGTTCGTTCTATGCCATGACCAATTCGGTGCCGTTCTCGAGCGCCAAGTGGCTCTCGGCGCGCGAAATGGACCGCTGGGCGCGGTTCGACGTGCCGGCCGCAGTGCCCGCCACCGCGCCGGCCCAGGTTACCGCCCCGCAATATGCCCGCGCCGCGCGTCCGGCCTCGCTGGGCTTCCGTGCGCGAAACTACGGTCCGTTCCGCGTGCTCGACGAAACGCGCGCTGCGATGGTCGGCGTGACCAACGCCGCCACCCCCGCCGCTTTCAACGCCATGCTGCGCGACCATCCGGGCATCGCGACGATCGACATGGTCGAGTGCCCGGGCACCGACGACGATCGCGCCAACCTGCGCCTCGGCCAGATGATCCGTGCCAAGGGCATCGCCACCCACGTCCCCGCCAATGGCTGGGTCGCTTCGGGCGCGGTCGAACTGTTCCTCGCGGGGGTCAAGAAGTCGGCCGAGCCCAGCGCGCGCTTCGCCGTCCACTCGTGGGAAGACGATACCGGCCGGGGGCCGAGCGACTATTCGATGAATGCGCCCAAGAACCGCGCCTATCTCGACTATTATCGGACCATGGGCATGAGCGATGGCGAGGCCCGTGCCTTCTACGCCATGACCAATTCGGTGCCCTTCTCGCGGGCGCGCTGGCTGAGCGCTGCCGAACTCGCGCGCTGGACGCGGATCGAACGCGCCAACCCGGTGCGCGGCCGCTTCGCCCAGGCCGCGATCGGTGGACGCGCCGCCTTCTGAATCGGGCGCGAGCGGAAAAAAGGATGTTCGCCGATCTGTCGGCGCAAAGACCTGATCTTGTCCCTGCGGGGGCCTTGTTTTCGGAGCTTACGACCAACGTCGCATGGAATCCGGCCATTGGGACCTAGCCTTGAGGGGCGGAGTCTCCGATTGGCAATCCGGTGTCGTTGAAAGCGAAGGTCACTCGGTCCGGCTCGGATAGTCAGACATGGTTAACGGCGAATCGCTGTCGCCGAATCAAATCCTGTGCGGAGTTCTCGGAATGGGCGTTGCAGACTACAAGGTTGCAGTACAGGGGGCAGAACAGCAGGGCTTCGCTACTGAATTCCATCAGATGTCGCAGGATCTCCGCAATCCGCTGAACTCGATCAGTGGCTTCGCCGAACTTCTTCTTCTGGACGACGGCCTCAGCCCCGCCAGCGCCGAATACGTCCGCGCTATTCTTTCCGGTAGCCAGGCGCTGACCGACGCCGTGCTGACCTATCTCGACCGCGAGGAAGCGCGTGAGCCCACGCTCGCCATTGCCGCCGCCCACAGTCCCTTCGCCGAAACCAAGGCCGCTTCGCGCCGCGCCATGTTCAAGCGCGCGCGCCACGGAAGCGCGCCGCACAAGCTTCGCAGCGTGGAGCGCTGAGCGACCGAAAATGGCTGCCACGGAAGCATCCCGTCCAGAATCGGTTGTCGGCCCCATGGGGCTGCCGCTTACGCTTGCCTCGCTTCCGCCGCGTGACACCAAACGCTGGATCGCCCACCGCAAGGCCGAACTCGTGGCCGCGGTCGACGGCGGCCTGCTGACGATCGAAGAAGTCTGCGAGCGCTACGGCATCGAACTCGAGGAATTCGTCTCCTGGCAGCGCGGTGTCGAACGTCTCGGCATGCGGGGTCTTTGGGTGACTCACTCGCAAAAGCATCGCGACATGTTCGAGCGACGTCAGCGTTACTGAAGAAGAAGCGATTCGAATTGGGACGGTGCCGGATTTCACGCCGCTATCGGCTTGATGCACCCCGCGACTAGGCATAGTCTCCCCCAAAACAAGTTGGGGTGATGCTTGTACATTCACATAGTCGACGATGAACCCCAGCTTCTGGCGTCGCTATCGTTGATCCTGCGCCGCGAAGGCCATGACGTACAAACATTCTCCACTGGTGAAGCCTTTCTCGCAGAAGCCGCGGATCTGCCATCGGGCTGCGTACTGCTCGATCTGCGGTTGCCGGATCTCGACGGGCTCGAAGTGCAGAGCCGGTTGAGCGCGCTCGATACCGACCATGCCGTCGTTCTGCTCACCGGCTTCGGCGAAGTGCCGGATGCGGTTTCGGCGATGCGGGCGGGTGCGATCGACTTCCTCAGCAAGCCCTATCGCCGCGAGAAGCTGCGCGATGCGCTCACGCGAGCGAGCGAGCGCATCGAGGAAAACCGTCACCAGCGTGCCGAGCGCGAGAAGCTGGGCGCTGTGCATTCGCTGTCGGAGCGCGAACTCGAGGTGCTGCGGGCCCTCGCCACCGGCAAGCAGAGCAAGGTCGTCGCCTTCGAACTGGGCCTCAGCACGCGGACGATCGACATGCATCGCGCGCGGATCATGAAACGGCTCAACGTCGCCAACATCGGCGCGGCGCTGGTGCTCGCCAAGGAAGCGAAGCTGATCTAACCGCCCGTCAGCGCACGCCGTCCAGCGCCTGACGCAAATGCGCGGCCAGTTCCTTCTTGCGATAGGGCTTGCGCAGGAGCAGCGCGCCGAGTTCGGCCAGCCGCTGCAGATGCTCTTCCGCATGTCCCGAGGTGAACAGCAGCGGCAGTTCGGGCCGGATGGCGCGCGCGCGATGAGCCAGTTCGATGCCATCCATGCCGCCGTCCATGGCAATGTCGGTGAACAGCAGGTCCACCGGCGTGTCGCTGCCCAGCACGGCGAGGGCCGAGTGCCCGTCGAGCACGGCGATCGTCCGATAGCCGAGCGCATCGACCTGCGATGAGACGAACTTGCGCACCATCGAATCGTCCTCGGCGATCAGCACGACTTCGCCGGTACCGCGATCGTCCGCCGTGGCATGAACCGACGGCGTGCGCGGCAAGGCGTCGGTGGTGGCCGGCAGGTAGAGCCGCACCGTCGTTCCTTCGCCGGGACGCGAAGTGAGTTCGACGTGACCGCCCGACTGGCGCGCGAAGCCGTAGACCATGCTGAGGCCAAGGCCGCTGCCCTGGCCCGGGCCCTTGGTGGTGAAGAAGGGATCGAAGGCCTTTTCCAGGGTCTCTTCGCCCATGCCCACGCCGTTGTCGCCGAGCGCGATGACGACGTAAGGCCCGGGCTGCAGCTCGATGAGCCCGGACTCGTTGCCGACGAGGATGTTTTCCGAAGAGATCTCGATCGTGCCGCCGTCGGGCAGCGCGTCGCGCGCATTGAGCACGAGGTTGAGCAGCGCCATCTCGAGCTGCGCCGGATCGGCGTAGACCGATCGGCTCGAGAACCGCGCGGGCAGCTTGAGCTCGATGCCGTCGGGTACGGCCCGGCGCAGCAGCGGGAGCAGCCCGTCGATCAGCTCACCGATCTTGATTGCGCGCGGGATCAGCGACTGCTTGCGCGCAAACGTCAGCAGGCGTCCGGTGAGATCGGCGGCGCGTTCGCCGGTGGAGAGGATCAGCCCGGCGAGCTCTCCCAGGTCGCCTTCGCCGAGCTCGAGCGCCAGGGCTTCGCTGTTGCCGATGATGACGGTCAGCAGATTGTTGAAGTCATGCGCGATGCCGCCGGTGAGCTGGCCGAGGGCTTCGAGCCGCTGGCGCTGCGAGAGCTGCTGCTGCAGGTCGATGCGTTCGGTGATGTCCTCGATCATCACCAGGTGGCGCGGGTTCTCGCCATCGGGCGTGTCGAAGCGCGTGGCGGTCAGGCTGGTCGGAACGACCGAGCCGTCGGGCCGCAGATAGCCCTTTTCGCACGAGTAACTGGGGACTTCCCCGTTCAGGAAGGGGGTCACCCCCTCGATGCACTTCTCGAGTTCGGCGAGCGGGGTGATGTCCTGCCAGCTCAGCCGTTGCAGCGCAGCCAGATCGCGATCGAGAATCTCCTGGAACTTCGCATTGGCATCGAGGAACAGCCCCGTCACCGAGTCGACCAGCGCAATGCCCAGGGGCGCTCGCTCGAAGATCGCGCGCGCGCGCCATTCGGACAGGCGCAGGCTGTTGCGAAAGCGTGTCGCGGCGCGCTCGGCCTCGAGCGCATCGAGCGCGAGGCCGAACTGAGCACCCATGTCCTGCAGCAGCGTCTTGGTCGTCTCGTCGAAGAACGCGGGTTCGTCGGTGTAGAGCGTGAGCACGTTGACGATCCGGCCCTTCTGGTAGATCGGGATCGCGGCCGCGCCCTTGAGGCCCGAGTTCGCCGCGCGGTCGTGCCAGACCGCCGTGCTGGTATCGGTCACGACGTCGTCGATCCACACCGCGCCCGGGCCGCGATAGGCGGTGCCCGTCGGGCCGCGCCCGAACGGATGTTCGGCGCTGGTCATGATGACGAAGTGCTTGATGTCGTGCGCTTCGGGGTCGCGGCTGAAGCTGGTGATGGGCTCGATGAGGCGGCCATCGGGCGAGGGGCGCCCGACCCAGGCCATGTCGATCTCACCGCGTTCGACCAGGATGCGGCAAATGTCGCTCGACAACTCGTCGATCGACTTGCGTCGGGCGATCGCGAGATTGCAGGCGGCGATCGCCTCGAGCAGCTTGCCGTGGCGACGCGCCAGGATCGCCGCGCGCTTGGCGACGTCGATGTCGAGGTTGGTGCCGACGATCCGTAGCGGGCGACCGTCCTCGTCGCGCTCGCAGGCCATGCCCCGGGCAATGACCCACTTGTAGCGGCCATCCTTGCACTTGATCCGGTGTTCGAACTCGTAGTGGGGGGTGAGGCCGGCGAGATGATCGACAATCAGCTTGTCGACCACGGCATGATCGTCCGGGTGAACCCAATCACGCCACTGGCCCACGGCCGGACCGTCCTCGCCGTCGCCGAAGCCGCGCATTTCCTTCCAGATCCGGGAATAGTAGATGCGACCGGCAACGACGTCCCAATCCCAGACGCCCATACCTGCGGCGTCTAGCGCGGTGCGCCAGCGATCTTCCCCGTCCAGCATAACACTGCTGCCCCCATGACCCTTGATCATCCCGTAAGCCAAAGAATTCAGCAATATGGGGATTCTACCGTAGCCCCGCTCACTTGGTTCCGCGCCTTCGGTGCTCGGCCCGATCGATTGTCGTTGGAATCGACCTGATCTCAGTTTTCCACAGAAAACCATTTGCGATCAAGCTGATACCGGAAATGCCAAGAAAAACTGGCGGTTCGTGAGAAGGTCGCGTCGGATTTTTTCGGCGAAACGTGCCGCAGATGCGGTAGTTCTCCGATATCGCTTATCTTGCGCAGATGCGTATTTGGAACCCCGTCAGGGGGTTTCACGCATGTCGAAGGTCCAGTCGGTCAAGTCTGAGTTCGTGCCACAGGTTCGCGCCGTTTGTCTGGCGAACTATGTCGAGGTGGTGAGCCAACTGGGTGTCGATCCCTATGCACTGCTGCGCAAGGCGCGCATCCGTCCCGAAGATCTCGGCGATCCCGATTCGCGACTGGCAGCCAGCGCCGTGGTCCGCCTGGCCGAAGACACGGTGCGCGAAACCCGTTGCGATGCGCTTGCCCTGTTGATGGTCGAGCCGCGCAACTTCGCCTCGCTGGGTCCGATCAGCCTGCTCCTGCAGCATCGCGGCACGTTGCGCGGCGCCGTCGAATCGCTGGTCAAGCACCAGCGCCTGCTGGGCGATCTCATGGATTACGCGCTCGACGTCGATGGCGACATGGCCACGATCCGCGGTGATATCCTGCCGGGCTACGGTTCGCGTCAGACGGTCGAGTTCGCGATCGGCCTCCTGTTCCAGACGCTGCGCGATCTGTCGAACGGCCGCTGGCAGCCCGAATGCATCCACTTCCGCCATTCGGCGCCCGCCGACCTGCGCGTCCACAAGCGCTTCTACCAGTGCCCGGTGCAGTTCGACAGCGACTTCGATGGCATCACCTGCGCCGCGGAGACCCTGGAGATCGGTAACCGCGCGGCCAACGAAGTCATGGCGCGTCATGCCGAGCAGTGCCTCGAGCTCTACGCCGGCCCGCGACCGGTCGCGACCGTCGCGGAACAGGTGCGCCGCGCCATCTTCGCCACGATCAGCCGCGGCATCGTGACCATGGATAGCGTCGCCGACAAACTGAGCCTGCATCCGCGCATGCTCCAGCGCCTCCTGGAAAAAGAGGGCGCGACCTTCGCCGGACTGCTCAACGAGAT
Organism: Novosphingobium sp.; assembly: GCA_004211435.1. Taxonomy (GTDB): domain Bacteria; phylum Pseudomonadota; class Alphaproteobacteria; order Sphingomonadales; family Sphingomonadaceae; genus Novosphingobium; species Novosphingobium anseongense. The sequence goes on from SECS01000132.1 coordinate 7,659, forward strand.
TCGTCGCGAGCTCGCGATTCGCTATCTCGGTACCTCGAACCACTCGGTGACCGACGTCGGTCTGCTGCTCGGCTATTCGACACTGAGCTCGTTCTCGCGCTGGTTCACCATCGAGTTCGGCAAGTCGCCCGCCGTCTGGCGCGCGGGCGAGCGTGGCCTGCCGCTGTTCGAGCGCGACTATCGCGTACAGCCCGCCAAGTTCGAAGCCATCGACCCGATCTGCGCCTGAATCTCGCGGTGGCCGCCTTGCGTCGCTACCGCCAGGCCTGACTTGTCTGGCGTGAAAAACGCGCCTATTCGGAAATCCTGGCATTGCATTGACTGACTGACTTGGGTGGCGTCCCAAGTTGAAACTGTACAGTCGTCAAGCTGCTATTGATCACCCGCACAACAGCGTTAGAAGTGGGTTCGCGCAATTCGAACTCTTGCTTTGAAAGCTGCGCGATCGGGTTTCGCCAGGAAAAAGATTTTATGCCAGACCGTGCCGGTTGTTCGGCAAGCCAGATGTCGGCGGCTGCAATTCGTGACGGTCTGAGGGAACTGACGGCCAACCTGATGCGCATCGCGCGAGGGGCCGGTCGGCCCGAACTCGTGCTCGAGCAGACGCTGGCGCTCGTCGGCTTCTTCGAAGCCCATCGCGCGGCCGCGGGCGAAGACCTGGCTGCTGCGCAGGTGGCCGAGGCCCTTCGCCTGACCGAGATACCCGAGGACGAAGAGGCCGTGTGGACCGACTGGGATCGCGCCGTCCGGGCGATGGTCGAGGGTTCGCTCCAGGTCGCGGCCGCTGAAATGATGGCGCAACACGCGCAGGCCGCGGCCGGGCGCAAGGAGCTGTTCGCCGGCTATCGCAACATCGAGAAGCTGCATTCGCGCCAATTGCGCCGCCTGATCCGGCGTTAGGGCGCGGGCGGCAGGCTCGCGGCCGGCACGGCCGGCGCTTTCTCGCGCGTCGCGATCCAGCAGCCGATCACGATCAGCACGGTGCCCGCGACGGTCGCGGGCGTGACCGCCTCATCGAACCACAGCCAGCCCATCAGCGCCGCCCAGATGAATGCCGTATATTCCAGCGGGACCAGCGCCTGTGCCTCGGCGCGCGCATAGCCCCAGCTCAGCAGCATCAGCGCAATCGCGGCGAGCACCGCCGCGCCGGTCACGTCGCGCAGCGCGAGCGCACTCGGCACGATCGCGAACCACGGCGCGGCGAATACGAGGATCAGGCCGATGAACACGTTCTGGAATAGGGCCACATCGACCGGCCGGGCGATCTGCGCCTGCTGGCGCTGGAGGATCAGGTTCCAGGCATAGAACACGGCCGAAAGCAGCACGGCCAGAATGCCGGGTCCAGCCTCGCCGAATCC
>SECS01000289.1 GCA_004211435.1 Novosphingobium sp.
CCCACATGGTGACGCGGGGTGGAGCAGCCCGGTAGCTCGTCAGGCTCATAACCTGAAGGTCGTAGGTTCAAATCCTACCCCCGCAACCACACACAAAACCCATCACAAACAAAACATCCAGCCCCAAGGCACTCGCCAAGGGGCTAAACTCGCGCGCATCCCCGCAGCGTCCAGCTGCGCCTCCATAAGATGCCGAAGTGCAACTCATGCCTGGAGGTGTCCGAGCCACGGCGCCTGCGGCCGCGCATCCGGCGCTGCCAAAGGATCTTTTCGATCGCCTACCTGCGGCGCGGCGAAGCGTTTGAGGTCTGGCGATGGGAGCGCGTCACCGGTTTTGCAGCAAGTGCGTACGGAAGGAGCGCATGGCCGGGAACTTCGCGATCTTCGACTTCGAACTGGATCAAGGCGATCTCGCGACGATTGCGGCACTCGATGAGAAAACCAGCAGCTTCTTCGATCACCGCGATCCCGCCATGGTAAAAGGAAAAGGCCGAATTCTGCCCGGTATCACAAGCGAAAAGTTGCCGCTCCACCAAACAACGCCGTGGCGTGCCGCGATGCGAGGGCTCTGCGCCCGCGTCGCCGATGGCCGCGGCATCGCTCACCTCGAGGGTCACTCGGCTGCGAGCGCCGCGATCTCCGCCGCGCAATCGCGCTTCATCGCGACCGGCGGCAGGGTCGACAGTTCGCGCCGCGCCGCGTCGAGGTCGGCGGTAAAAGCGGAATTGGTCTGCAGCCGCACGAAGGTGGCGGTAGCCGTGACGCGGCCTTCCTCGATGTCGCTGAGCCAGTGCACGTTGCAGACGCGCCGGCTGTCGCCGAAGGCGCGCGCCCGCGCGACGAGTGCCGTCGTCCGGGCGGGGATGAGCTCGGCCAGGACCAACCCCCAGCCATAGCCGATCGAGCCGTGGCCCGAGGGATAGGACCCGTTGAGGCGCAGATAGCGTTCGGCGTCGGGCGTGCAGCTCGGCCCTCCGTTCTCCATGAACGGCCGCGGCCGCTTGTAGTGATCCTTGGCTGAGGCCGTCGAATTGGAGAAGTCTATCGCCGCGCGGAACAGCAGATTGTAGGTGGCCGGCGTCGCTTCGGCATCGATCTGCCGGCCCGCGGCGCACGACATCGTTCCGGTCGAGGTGGGCGTGAACAGGTCGGCATCGCTCGTCGCGAGAACCCACCGCGCGCTGCCGCGCTGGGCGATGGCCTGTTTGGCACCTTCGAGGTCGCGCGCCTGGGCTGCCGATCCGGGCTTGGGCGGCGGCGGGACGAGGAGCAGTCCGTCGGGCAGTTCGTCTGCTGCGAGATAGCGCGTCGGCCGCTTCGCCGGGATCGGCACGCCTGCCATGGTCGGCGTGCCAACCTGGGGCGCCCGCTCTGCCGCCTGCGATGCGTCCACGCACTCGGCCGCCATGAGGACTACCGGAAGAGCGAGCAAGGTGGCCCGACGCTGGGTTAGATTTCGGCGGGTAGCGTTTCGGTGCCCGTGTGCGATCATGGACTTCTCCCTGAAGCGTATTGTGGATGGCGAACCCTAAGACGCACGGCCTAGCGCAAACCGAACCAAAAATTGCAGCTTCGATGGCGAGAGCAAATACGAATATTGCATCTTGCGAGCTCTTGGCCGGGCAGTCGCTCGCCCGACGCAAAAGGCGGTTTGCGCCGACTTAGCCGTCGTTCGCCCCGATTTGGACGCGCCTGTAAGCGGGAACGTTCACATTCCCAGCCGTGTGCGGAAAGCCTTGAGCCAGAACCGTTCGAGATCCCTGATCAGGATTAGTCGCGCCGGGCGGTGTCGGCGTTTCCAGTGCAGTCTCGCCAGCCTTTGGTCCGATAATCGCCACGGGTCGATGCCTAAACGAGGCGGAACTGCGCCTCGCCGTCGTGGGCGCGGCCGCCGCGTCATATTCGGCGTGACCCCGGTCGGATAGTCTCTCACGG
>SECS01000020.1 GCA_004211435.1 Novosphingobium sp.
ATGACCATGGCCAGCGGCGTGGTCCAGGCGAGGCTCGCGTGGGGCAGCAGCAGCGCGAAGGGCAGGGCGCCGAGGATCGAGAACCACAGCACGTAATTGCGCCCGAAGCGATCGCCGAGCGGGCCGCCCGCGACCGTGCCCGCGGCGACGGCGGCAAGGAACAGGAACAGCTGGAACTGCGCCTGGGCGACCGAGAGATGGAACTTCTCGATCAGGTAGAAGGTGTAGAAGCTCGTCAGGCTGGCGAGGTAGATGTACTTCGAGAAGACCAGGCCCAGCAGCACGGCGATGCCCAGCCGCGCCTTGCCCTGCGGCAGCGGCGCCGTCTTGCGCGCCTTCTTTCCGGCTTGCAGCCGCGCGAGGCCATGGTGCTTGTACCAGCGGCTGACGTTCCACAGGATCGCCGCCGACAACAGCGAGAGCAGCGCGAACGCGGCGAGGCTGGTCTGGCCCCAGCGCACGACCACCAGCGCGGCGGCGAGCGGCCCCAGCGCCGAGCCAGCATTGCCGCCGACCTGGAACAGCGACTGCGCGAAGCCCGGCCGAGAACCGCTGGCCATGCGCGCCACGCGCGAGCTCTCGGGGTGGAAGATCGACGAGCCCATGCCGAGCAGCGCGGCGCCGAGCAGCACCAGCCAGTAGACGTGCGCGATCGACAGCACGGCAAGCCCGGCCATCGAGAACAGGGTGCCGATCGGCAGGGCCAGCGGTGCCGGCTTGCGGTCGGCGACGAGGCCGATGATCGGCTGCAGGATCGAGGCGGTGATCTGGTAGACCAGGGTGATCAGGCCGATCTGGCCGAAGCTCAACGACAGCTCCTTGGCGAGCCCCGGATAGATTGCCGGCAGCAGCGACTGCATCATGTCGTTGATCAGATGGCACAGGCTGATCGCCACGATGATGCCGAGCACGGTCTTGCTGGCGTCGGGCGCGGCAGGGGCGGTAGGACTGATCGTGGCCATGCGGGCATCTCCTTGGAACGCGCTCTTAGCAGCTTCCCGTATGTCCCGCTTCCGCCTATCGGTCATTCATACTTGAGTTTGGGACAAGTCCGGGCCTTCCGACGATGCTGAACGATCCCAATGTCGAAGTCGCGCGCGCCGTGGTCGGAGTCGGCAACGACTATCCGCCCTCGTTCGAGCTGGCGCTGCACACGCATCGGCGCGGGCAGTTCCTTCATGCGACCACGGGCGTCCTGGCGGTCTCGACGCCGCAAGGCGCCTGGGTTTCGCCGCCGCAGCGCGCGGTGTGGATTCCGCCGGGCACGCCGCATGCCGTGCGCATGATCGGTCCCGTCTCGACCCGCAGCGTGATGATCGATCCGGCGATCGGCCAGTTCGATCGCTGCTGCCGCGTCGTCGGCGTCTCGCCGTTGCTCAGCGCGCTGCTCGCCGAGGCCTGCGAAACCGCGCTCGAATACGACGAGGCGGGACGCGACGGTCTGGTCATGCGGCTGATCGTCGCCGAGATCGAACGCGCGCCGGTGATCCCGCTGGCCGTGCCGTTCCCTTCGGCGCCGGCCCTGGCCATGCGCTGCCATGCCTTCCTCGAGGCGCCGAGCGTCAAGAGCGGGGTCGACGAATGGGCCGATGCGCTCCACCTCAACCGCCGCAGCTTCACCCGCCTGTTCCGCCGCGAGACGGGGATGAGCTTCGCCGAATGGCGCCAGCAGGCCTGCCTCGCCATGGCGCTGCAGCGGCTGGTCGCGGGCGCCTCGGTCACGGAGATCGCGCTCGATCTCGGCTACGACAGCCCGGCGAGCTTCTCGACGATGTTCCGCCGCGTGCTCGGCGTGCCGCCGAGCCGGTACAGCGTCTAGGCCATGCCCTTGCCGACCGTGGCGCGCACCGGGATACCTTCGGGTTCGAAATCGTCGAGGCAGAACACGTTCACGCCGACGAAGTCGGGGGTCACGCGCTTGCGGTGGAACGGATAGATCCCGCAGGTCCGGCAGAAGAAGTGTCGCGCGGTGCGGGTATGGAACCGGTATTCCTGCAGGTTCTCGGCGCCGGCGAGAAGCTCGAACGCGCTTTCGTGGACCTTGACCATCAGCGCGTTCTTGCGCCGGCAGATCGAGCAGTCGCAGGTGGTCAGCTCGGGGAAATCGGTGGTGATCGCGAAGCGCACGGCGCCGCAGTGGCAGGAGCCCTCGTGGCGGGCGAGCGGCCGGCTCATGCTGCGTCCAGCCGCGGCTGCGCGGCGAACCAGGGTTCGAGCCGCGCGAGCGCATCCTCGACCAGCGCGGTCGAGACGGCGAAGCTGAAGCGCATGAAGCGGTTGCCGTGGACCGGGTCGAAGTCGATCCCCGGCGCCGTGGCGACGCCGGTCTCCTCGAGCATGCGCCGGCAGAAGGCCAGGCTGTCCTGCGTCAGGTGGCCGACGTCGGCATAGACGTAGAAGGCGCCGTCGGGCGGGGCGATGTGGCTGAGGCCGAGCCGGGCGACGCCGTCGAGCATCAGTTCGCGGTTGCGCGCATAGGTCGCGACATGGCCCTCGAGCTCGTCGCGGCAGTCCATCGCCGCGAGGCCGGCGTGCTGCGCGAGGCTCGGCGGGGTCAGGAACAGGTTGCCCATTCGCGCGCGCGCCGGCTCGACGAGCGCGGGCGGCACGACCAGCCAGCCGAGCCGCCAGCCGGCCATCGAGAAGTATTTGGAGAACGAGTTGATGACGAGCGCCTCGGGCGCGACCGCCAGCGTCGAGCGCACGGGGCCGACGTAGGAAATGCCGTGGTAGATTTCGTCCGAGACGATGGCGATGCCGCGCTGCGCGCAGACTTTGGCGATGCGCGCGAGTTCGTCGGGTTCGATCACCGTGCCCGTCGGATTGGCCGGGCTGGCGATGATCACGCCCTGCGGCGCGGGTTCGACCGCGGCGAGCGCGGCGGCGGTGAGCTGGAAGCGCTCGGCCTCGCCGCAGTCGAGCTCGACCGGCTCCATGTGCAGCGCCTTGAGCGTGTTGCGATAGGCGACGTAGCCGGGGCGGGCGAGGGCGACGCGAGCGCCCGGCGCGAACAGCGTCGACAACGCGAGCACCAGCGCGGGCGAGGCGCCGCAGGTGAGGATCACTTGGTTTGGCGCGATCGTGACGCCGTGCTCTTCGGCATAGAGCCGCGCGATCCGCGCCTTGAGCGCGGGATTCTCCCAATAGCCCATCGGGTCGGCGTCGAGCACCTCGTGCGCGATGGCGATCGCCGCGGCGGGCGCGCCGGTCGAGGGCTGGCCGTATTCCATGTGGATCACCGAGCGGCCCTGGCTCGCGAGCTGGTAGGCGAGTTCGCCGATGGCGATGGCGTGGAAGGGATCGATCGCGGCGGTCATGCGGGGCGTTTCGCATGGGGCGCGGGCGGGCGCAATCTAGACCAGCGGCAGCGCGCGAGACCCGCGGTGGTGGAGCAGCGCGTCGAGCAGCTCGAGCGCGCGTGCCAGGCGATCGCGGCCGAGACTGCCGCCGATCGAGACACGGATACCGCGCGCGGTCTCGGCGCGGTCGGCGGCGAAGGTCTCGCTCGCGACCGCCGAGAGCCCCGCCGGCGCGAGCGCGGCGGCGAGTTCGGCCGGGGCGATGTCACCGGCGAGGGGGATCCACAGGTGATAGCCTTCGGGATCGGCGCGATAGGAGTCCGCGGGCAGCAGTTCGGCAACGATCGCCTGGCGCGCGACACATTCGGCGCGGACCTCGCCGACGAGCTGGCTCCAGGTGCCGTCGCGCAGCCATTGGCTCGCCGCGGCGACGTTGAGCGGCGGCGCCATCACCGTGGTCTCGTGGACGTCGGCCGCGAGCCGCCAGGCATCGCGCAGCGAGGGCGCTCGCAGATAGGCGACGCGCAGCGCCGGCGAGACGATCTTCGACAGGCTGGCGACGTGCCAGGTGCGCTCGGGCGCGAGGCTGGCGAGCGGCGGCAGCGGATCGGCGCCGAGCCGGCCATAGGCGTCGTCCTCGATGATCTTGATGTCGTGGCGACGCGCCACCGCGACGATCGCCTGGCGGCGCGCGAGGTCCATCGTCGCCGTGGTCGGGTTGTCGTTGCTCGGCACCAGATAGACCGCGCGCACCGTGCCATCGGTGCAGGCACGGTCGAGCGCCTCGGGATCGATGCCCTGGTCGTCGCCGGGAAGCGGCACGATCTGCAGCCCGAGCCGTCGTGCGATCGCCAGCCAGCCCGGATAGACGAAGCGTCCCGTGCAGACCGCGTCGCCGGGCTCCAGGGCGGCGTTGGCGATCGCGTGGAGCGCCGTTTGCGCGCCGCTGACGACGAGCACGGTATCCTCGTGGGCGGGAATGCCGCGTTCGGCCAGCCAGTCGGCGCCGGCCTGGCGATCTAGCGGCGCGCCGCCGCCGGGCTGGTACTGCAGGCGCATGGCCGCAGTCGGGCCGGCGAGCACCTCGCGCAAGGCTTCGGCATAGCGTTCGGGCAGGCTCGAGCGCAGCGGCAGCGGCGGCAGGTTCATGCCCGTGTCGAACGGCGCGACCTGCTCGCCGGAAAAGGCGTTGTCGGGCTCGCGCACGAAGGAGCCGCGGCGGCCGTCGGCGTCGATCAGGCCCAGCCGCCGCGCTTCGGCATAGGCGCGCGTCACCGTGCCGAGGTCGATCCGCAGCGCTTCGGCAAGCTCGCGCTGCGGCGGCAGCCGGTCGCCCGGTCGCAGGGTTCCGGCCGCGATGTCGCGACCCAGCGCAGCACTGATCGAAAGGTATTTCGGCCCGGCCGAGCCGGTGATTTCAGGCAGCCACATATTGTATGCCTATATGCATTGATTTTGTATCCATACAAACTATATGGGCCGGGTCGACGCGGCGCAAGGGCCGAGTCGGCAACGCCCTCTGCAAAAGGTGTGGAATGTCGGAACCGGTTCTCGAAGGTCGCGCGAAGTTCGACTGGATCGTCCACTGCGGCTGGAAGGGCCTCTGCCCGCGCTGCGGCGAGGGCAAGATGTTCAGCCGCTTCCTCAAGCTGGCCGAGACCTGTCCGAACTGCGGGCTCGACTACCGGTTCGCCGCGCCCGACGACGGCCCGGCCTTCTTCTCGCTCTGCATCATCGCCTTCCCGCTGATCTTTTTCGTGGTGTGGCTGCAGGTGGCTTTCGATCCGCCGTTCTGGGTGCACCTGGTGACCTCGTTCCCGCTGCTCGCCTTCGGCTGCATCTTCCCGCTGCAGCCGATCAAGGGCTGGCTGGTCGCCTCGCAATACGTCAACAAGGCGCAGGAAGCGGGGACCGAGCATCTCTGGGCGCAGCTCCATGGCCGCGCCGCGGAAAAGGCCCCCCTGGACAGGGCTGATGACTGATCCGGTGATCGAACAGGCGCGCGAACTCGCCGCGGCTTTCCTCGACGGCATGCGCCGCCAGGACCTGGCGCTGATGATCCGCGCGGGCGAGGGCGACGACTTCCCCGAAGTGATCACCGCCGCCGCGCTGCTCGAAGGTCTGGGCGCGCGCAACGCGCACCAGGAAACCGCGCTCAGGGCCTATGCCGATCGCGAGTTCTGGGACGACGACCTGCCCGGCGGTTCGCTCGCTTCGCACGACAAGGGCGCGATGGCGCGCAACGTGCTGGCCGGGCGCGAGCCGTTCTACAACTGCGAGTAGCTTCGGCTCAATCCAGCCTCACCCTCAGGTGGTTGACGCCGCGTGCGACCAGGCCGCCGATCATCTTGGTCGGCTCGCCGCTGTCGTCGAGCCGCATGTTCGGGAAGCGGTCAAGGAGCGCGTTGATCGCCGCGGTCATCTCCGCGCCGGCGACGAAGCGGCCGAGGCAGGTGTGCGGGCCGGCGGCGAAGCCGACGTGGCGCTTGGCCGGGCGGTGGAGGTCGTAGAGGTCGGGATTCTCCCAACGCTCGGGATCGCGGTTGGCGGCGCCGAGGCAGCAGTCTATGATCGCGCCTTCGGGGATCGCCATGCCTTCGAGCACGGTGTCGCGCGTTGCCATGCGGTAGAACAGCGGATCGGTGCAGTTCCAGCGCACCGATTCCTCGATCGCCTGCTCCATCAAGGAGCGGTCGGCGCGCAGGTCCTCGAGTTGGTCGCGGTTGCTGAGCAGCGCGAACAGCGTGATGCCGAGCTGGCGGAAGGTCGTGCCGCCGCCGGCGAGCAGCAGCAGGCGCGAGAACGACAGGATCGCCTCGTCGGGCAGCTGCGAGGCCTTGCCCTCGGCATCGGTGAAAGGCGCGTCGATCATGCGCGAGATCAGGTCGTCGCGGCGCTCCTGGCGGCGCGCGGCGATCGCGCCGAGCAGGACCGTGCGCACCTTCTCGTGCGCGACCTTGCGCGCCGCTTCGGGCAGCATCGGCGCCATCGAGGTCAGCAGGTTGTCGCGGAACTCGAGTGCCTCGTCGGAGGACAGACCATAGGCGGCGGTGACCGTGTGCATCGGCAGGCGGCCGCAGAGCTGCGGGACGAGATCGACCGCCTGCTGACCCTCGATCCCGTCGAGCAGGATCTGGACGAAAGGCTCGATCCACTTCTCGGTCCACCAGCCCATCGCCTGATCGCGCGTCATCATCGGCTGGACCGCGGCGCGATGGCGCGCGTGCTCCTGCCCGATCATCGTCAACACCGTGTGCCCGATGTTGAGCATCACGCTCTCCTGCTCCTGGTAATGCGCCGAGGAGAACTTGGCGGCGTCGACCAGCGCCTTCGAGCAGGCATCGAACGAAAGCGCGGTGAAATGCTGGCGGTGCGGCGAGGTGTGGTCTGGCTGGCCGGTCAGTTCCAGCGACAGGCTGCCCTTGAACACCGGGCCTTGCGCGCGCAGCCGGGCGAAGTCGGGATAGGGATCCTCGAGCATGACGCCGCCCGAGTGCTCGATCTCCTTCTCGACGTTGAACATCTCCTTGTAGCGCGGATCGTCGCGCGTCAGCGCAGAGTCGGTGGTCATTTCTGCTGTGTCCCTTGCTGGCGCGGGAAGCCTTTCACGGCCGCTCCGCCCTCTCCCGTGATATAGCTTGGATCATAGTAAGATCGCGATGGCGACACAATATTCGAAATACGAAACTGTCCCGACGATGTGCGAGAACAAAATGGGTCCACATCGGCTGCAATGGCGCGTTCCTCCAGCGTTTTCAGTGCTATGCAGCGCGCGGGGACACTGGGGAGCGCTGGCATGGTCATCGATTTCTTGCGGGCAAAGCGTTTGCGCGAAGGCCGCGCATCGCAGCTTGCACAGGAGATCGGTGCCACGCTCTCGCCCGACATGGTCCTGCCCGAGCCGCTGCTGCAGCTGTTCGACTGGATCGAGGGCCACGGTTTCTACGAAGGGACCAAGTCGGGGCGCGTCGGCTATCTCTATCCGCACCGCGAACTCTACCGGACCTGGACCGATGGCGAGCGTCCCGGCGGCACCTTCATCACCTTCGGCGCGCAGGACAGCGACGACCTCAAATACTGCTTCAATTCGCTGAATCCGGAGATCGTCGCGCGCCTCTGCGTGTTCTCGAACACCAATGGCGACGGATCGCGGATCGGCTTCTGGCTCGATGACGAGGGTGCGCAGAAGATCGTCCTGCTCGGGTCGGGCTCGGGCTGCGCGACCGTCTGCGTCCTCGCGGACGATCCGGTCGATTTCCTGAGGCTCGTGGCGATCGGCTATGACGCGCTCGACGGCGGGGACTTCGCCGCGCTGCCCAATGCCGATCCCGACTATGTCGTTCATCCCAACCTCGCCTTCCGCGGCTGGGTCGAACGGACTTTCGCGGTGTCGATCCCCGAGCGCGGCAGTGAGATCGTGCCCCACGCCGACGCGATGGACGCGGAGAGCTCGGCCGATCCGTTCTGGCAATGGGTTCGGCGCGTGGCGGCTTCACCCCCCGCCTTCGAGGAATAGCGCCACCCAGTCACGGGCCGGGGCTCCCCATTTGGGAATATCCGCCGCGGGTCTCGCGTGCTGTCTGGCCTGGTTCGCTCGCGCCGCAAGAGGCTGTGAGTCTCGAGGCATTGGGAGAGGATCGTCATGGATTTGCAGCTCACGGGCCGCCGCGTGCTCGTCACCGGCAGCAGCAGCGGTATCGGCGCGGCCGTCGCGCGAATGCTCGCCGAAGAAGGCGCCAAGGTCGTGGTCCACGGCCGTGACCGCGCGCGCGCCGAGGCCGTCGCGGCCGAGATCGGCGCCGCGGGCGTGGCGATCGGCGAACTCAGCACCGACGCGGCCTGCAAGGCGGTCCATGCCGAAGCCGTCGCCGCACTCGGCGGCAACATCGAGATCCTGATCAACAACGCCGGCGGCAATTCCGAGGGCAATTCGACGAAGCCGCCGCACCAGATCGATCCCGACCACTTCCTGTCGAACTTCAACGCCAATGCCCTTGCGGCGATCCGCCTGACCAACCTCTCGATCCCCGAGATGGAAGCGGCGAAGTTCGGCCGCGTGATCAACGTCTCGAGCGCGGTCGCGGTCCAGCCGAACAACATGGGGGCCGATTATTCGGCGGCGAAGGCGGCGATGAACAACTTCACCGTCAGCCTGGCCGGCGCGCTCAAGGGTGCGGGCATCACGGTCAACACCGTCTCGCCGGGTATCGTCATGGTCGACGGCCTGTTGCGCATGGGCCGCGACCGGCTCGGCAATCCCGAAGCGAGCTTCGAGGAAGTGACCGAACTGCTCGTCAATGCCGGCGTGTTCACCCTGCCGCCTGCGGGTCGGCTCGGCATTCCCGAAGACCTCGCGATCATTATCTGCACGCTGGCCAGCCCGCGCTCGGGCTATGTCACCGGCGCGAACTATCGCGTCGACGGCGGCCAGATCCGTTCGCTGAATTGAAAGGGCGCATCATGTCGCAGAAGAAATATCGCGTCATCCAGTGGGCGACAGGCACGGTCGGCTCGGCCGCGCTCAAGCACTTCATCACCAATCCCGCGATCGAGCTGGTCGGCGTCTACGTCACCAATCCCGACAAGGCGGGCAAGGATGCCGGCGATCTCGTCGGCCTGCCCCCGACCGGCGTGCTCGCGAGCGACGATTTCGAGGCGATGATCGCGCTCGAGGCCGACTGCGTGCTCTATGCGCCCGCTCAAGGCCCCAGCCTGATCGACACGGCCTGCCGCCTGCTCGCCACGGGCAAGAACGTGGTCTCGCCGGCGGGGCCGTTCCTGCCCAACACGTGGTTCCCCGACGTGGCCGAGCGGATCGAGGCGGCCTGTCGTGAGGGCAACAGTTCGTTCCACGGCTGCGGCGTCCATCCGGGCTTCTCGGGCGACATCCTGCCGCTGACCCTGGCGCGGCTGATGAGCCATGTCGAAAAGGTCGAGGTCACCGAGATCATCGACAAGGTCCGCAACCCGATGATCTATACCGAGATGGCCGGCTTCGGGCTCGACCCGCAGGAGCTATTGGCTAACCCGCGCCGTTCGCCCGAGACCTACAAGGCGTTCTATTCGTCGATGGACATGCTGGCCAAAGGCCTCGGCAAAGCGATCGAGAAGGTCACCGTCAAGTTCGAGGTGGCCAAGGCCAGGCATGACATCAAGCACCTCTACGGCGAGGTCAAGGAAGGCACGGTCGGCGGCCAGCATTACGAGTGGACCGCCTGGGCCGATGGCAAGCCGCTGATCGTCTACAACTTCTTCTGGCAGCTCGGCGACAGCGCCGAGGCGCTGGACCCGCTCTGGGAAGAGGGCGAGTCCTGCTACCGCGTGCGCATGCACGGCGAGCCGCCGATGGAAGTGAAGCTCATGGGCATGCCAGAGGCCGACGGCCGCCGCCCGTTTCACGGCCTGCCCTGGACCGGTATCGTCGGCGCTACCGCGGTCCCCGCGGTCTGCGATGCGGCGCCCGGCGTGGTCAGTCACATCGATCTCGGCGTGGTGCAACTGCCGGGGATCGCGGGCTAAGGGTCAGCACTTTGTCCCCGTCGCTCCCCCGCGGGGCGACGGGCGCTTGCGCGGGTTCAGATCGCTTCGAGCGCCGCGAGCAGGTCGATGAAGTCGTCCTTGCGGATCAGGCGTTCGAACTGGAAGCCGGCGCGCTCGGCCGATGCCCAGACGAGGTGCGCCTCGATCCATCCGATCACGGGCAAGCGCATGGCCACGCGATCGCCCTTGCGGAGCATCGGCACGTCCGTCGCCATGAAGCCCGAGGCCGAGATGTTGTTGATCGACAAGCCGATCTCGCCGAGGCGGGGGTGCTGCGCGACCACGTGATGATCCAGCGAGTGCCGCGCTGCCTTGCGCGCATCGATGGCGGAGAGACATGCCTGCAAACCGGAATTCCTTCTGCGGATGAGGGCTTACTCTAGCGCCAACCGCCCCGCCGTCCGGTTAAGAGGCGTTAGGGTAAGCCTCTGCTTTTCTTAGACATTGGTCGACACGCGCGGTGAAGGCCGATTCATGGGCGATGGAAATGCCGCCTCTTCGACCGGGATCGGACACGGCCATGGCCCGGGGCTGCCCGCGCCGACGGTCCGGCGCCCTGTCGAGGCGGCAAGATCCCCTATGGATCGGCGGATGCAAGTTGCGATAGGGAAGGGCGATGCCAGGTCTTATCGCCCCACCGAACGCCCCCACGCCAGGACGCGAAAAATCAGCATTCGCCACGCTGGAGGCCAATCCCGACGCGGGCTTCATGTTGAACGCGCCGCATCCGAACGCGCCGCTGGTGATCACGTTCGCCTTCGTTTCCTGGGATAGCTTGCCGGCGTTCGATTTCGTCCGCCGGGTGAACAAATTGAGCGTCGCGACGAACCGCCCGATCAATTGCCTGTACCTGCGCGACAGCGCCAACCTGTGGTATCAACATGGCATTGCCGGGCTGGGACGCGACGTCCACGAGACCGCCAACCGGCTGCGCGAGGTGATAGATGCCGTGCGGCCGAGCTCCGTCAGCATCGTCGGGCAATCCATGGGTGGCTATGCGGCCGTGCTGTACGGCGCGCTTCTCGGCGTGGATCGCGTGCTTGCCTTCGGTCCCTTGTCCTACCTGCGCCCGGACTGGGCGCGGCGCGATGGCGACCTGCGCTGGATCAGCGTGATGGACAAGCTGGAGCGGTATCCGCCCGCACCGTGCTACGACGATCTGCCGGCCCTGCTGTCCAGCTTGAGCACGATACCCGAGATTCAGCTCGTTTACGGAACCGGCGCCGAGGACGATGGCACCGCCAATCTCGATGCGCTCCATTCCAGCAGATTCCGGCAGGTAGCGGGGGTTCGCGTCACCGACATTGCCGAAGCGCCGCATGCGGTGGTCAAATGGCTGATCGATCAGGGCCGCATCGATGACATGCTCGCCGCGGCTCTGCTCCCCGAACCGGGGCCCGTCGCGCGCTTCCGGGCACCGCTTCCATCGCCGATGGGAACGAGCCAGTATCTATCGTTTGACGACGAATGGCGCGGCTGGATCGCAGAGAACCTGGTGCATGGCGTCGAACCCGGCGACCTGCTGTTCGAATTGGCGGCGCAGGGCTTCCACCTTGCGGAGGCGCAGCGCGAAATCGACAAGGCTCTGCGCAGTCCCTACCTCGCGCCCGCGCTGCGCTTGAAGGCCTTGGCATCATCGCCGGCATAGACCTGACCGCCGCGACGGCAACGCCGCCGCCCGTCGTCAAACGGGATCAGGAAAACAGCTGCGCCGAAAGCTGCGCGGTGCGGGCTCGGCGGTTTGCTATCGCCAGGTCGGCGCTGGACATCCGCCAGGCGACCGCGTTGCCGCTTTTCCGCGCGGGCTCGTAGCCGGCCAGCGAGGCCAGGGTGAACCACTTGTGCGCCTCGAGCAGTTCGTCGCGCGAGCAGGTTCCCGATGCGAGGGCTATGCCGAGATCGAAGCAGGCGCCGGCGTTGCCCTGCAGCGCCTCGGCCATTCTGCTTTCGATCAGGAGTCGTGCGTTCGGATTGCTGCGAGCCATGGTGGTCTCCACTGTCCTTGTGCCTATGCCGTGAAACATAGTTAACCGCGCGATTCGGCGCCATTGGCCGATGGTCGAAGCGGTACCCGACATTGGTCGCAAAACGGCGGTTTTCGGCGCGGTTCGGCGAGCGCGCCGGCCAACGAAAAAGGGCGCGCCTTGCGGCACGCCCCTCTCGGTCTTCGGCAGGAAGCGATCAGCGCGGGAGCTGGCTCGCGCCCATCAGCGCCTCGTCGACCGCGCGGGCGGCCTGGCGGCCTTCGCGGATCGCCCAGACGACCAGGCTCTGGCCACGGCGCATGTCGCCGCAGGCGAAGATCTTGGGATCGCTGGTCTGGTAGTCCTGGACGTTGGCAGCGACATTGCCGCGGCCGTCGAGCGCGACGCCGGTCTGTTCGACCAGTCCCTGCTTCTTCGGGCCGACGAAGCCCATGGCGAGCAGGATCAGCTCGGCCTCGAGCACGAACTCGCTGCCTTCGATCTCCTTCATCGCGCCGTCGACCCACTCGACGCGTACGCATTCGAGGCCGCGCACGTCGTTGTCGCCGACCACGCGCTTGGTCAGGATCGCCCAGTCGCGGTCAACGCCTTCTTCGTGGCTCGACGAGGTGCGCAGCTTGAGCGGCCAGTTCGGCCAGCTGAGCGCCTTGGCCTCCTTCTCGGGCGGCTTGGGCATGATCTCGATCTGGGTGACGCTCTTGGCGCCCTGGCGGATCGAGGTGCCGACGCAGTCCGAACCGGTATCGCCGCCGCCGATCACGACGACGTTCTTGCCCGTGGCGAACAGCGAGCCGCGCGGCGCGGCGCGCATCTCGTCATCGCCGGCATTGCGCTTGTTCTGCTGGGTCAGGAATTCCATCGCCAGGCGCACGCCGGGCAGTTCGGCGCCCGGAATCTCGAGCTTGCGCGCATCTTCGGCGCCACCCGCGAGGACGATCGCGTCGAAGTTCTCCTTGAGCGACGCCACCGAGATGGTCACACCGACCTCGACCGAGGTGCGGAACTGGACGCCTTCGGCCTCCATCTGCACCGCGCGGCGGTTGATCAGGTGCTTTTCCATCTTGAAGTCGGGGATGCCGTAGCGAAGCAGGCCGCCGATGCGGTCGTTCTTCTCGAACACGGTGACCGAGTGGCCGGCGCGCGCGAGCTGCTGCGCCGCGGCCATGCCGGCGGGGCCGGCGCCGACGACGGCGACGGTCTTGCCCGTACGCTTCTCGGGCACCTGCGGCGTGATCCAGCCTTCCTGCCAGCCGCGATCGACGATCGCGCACTCGATCGACTTGATGGTCACGGCCTGGTCGACGATGTTCAGCGTGCAGGCGGCCTCGCAGGGCGCGGGGCAGATGCGGCCGGTGAACTCGGGGAAGTTGTTGGTCGAGTGCAGGACCTCGAGCGCGTTCTTCCAATCGCCCTCGTAGGTCAGGTGGTTCCAGTCCGGGATGATGTTGTTCACCGGACAGCCGTTGTGACAGTAGGGAATGCCGCAGTTCATGCAGCGCGAGGCCTGCGCGCGGAGATCGCTCTCCGGCATCGGCACGACGAATTCCTTGTAGTTCTTGATGCGGTCTTCGACCGGACCATACTTGCGGTCCGAGCGGTCAAGCTCGAGGAAGCCGGTTTCCTTGCCCATTTGCCTAATCTTCCCTGATCTTATTCAGCGGCGACCGAAGCGGCTTCGAGCCGCTCGGCTTCCATCTGCTTGAGCGCACGTGCGTAGTCGCGCGGCATCACCTTGACGAACTGCCCCAGCGCATTGTCCCAGTCGTCGAGCAGCGCGCGGGCGCGCTTCGAGCCGGTGTGGAGGTGGTGCCGTTCGAGCAGAACGCGCAGGCGTTCGGCGTCGTGGCGCAGCATGTCGCCCATGCCGTTGTCGTGGACGCCGTTGGTCCGCTGCTGCGGCCGGCCGGCGCCGTCTTCCTCGTCGCGTTCGGCCGAGATGGGCAGCACGTCGACCTGCGCGAGATTGCACAGGTCGGCGAACAGACCGTCGGGGTTGTAGACATAGGCCACGCCGCCCGACATGCCCGCGGCGAAGTTGCGCCCGGTCTTGCCGAGCACCACCACGGTGCCACCGGTCATGTATTCGCAGCCGTGATCGCCGCAGCCCTCGACCACCGCGATGGCGCCCGAGTTGCGCACGGCGAAACGCTCGCCGCCGACGCCGTTGAAATAGGCCTCGCCCGCGATCGCGCCGAACAGCACGGTGTTGCCGACGATGATGTTCTCGGTCGGCTCGCGGTTCACATGGCCCGGCTGGCGCACGATCACGCGGCCGCCCGACAGGCCCTTGCCGACATAGTCGTTGCCGTCGCCGGTCAGGTCGAGCGTGACGCCGTGCGCGAGGAAGGCGCCGAAGCTCTGGCCTGCGACGCCGGTCAGCTTCACGTTGATCGTGTTGTCGGGCAGGCCGGCATGGCCATAGCGCTTGGCGACCTCGCCCGAGAGCATGGCGCCGACCGTGCGGTTGACGTTGATCACCGGGCGCTCGATGCGCACGGCTTCCTTCTTATCGAGCGCATCGGCCGCGGCGGCGATCAGGTCATTGTCGAGCGCGTTCTCGAGCCCGTGATCCTGCGTCTCGGTCCAGTTGAGCGACGGACCTTCACCCAGCGGCGCCTGGAAAAGCAGCTTGGTCAGGTCGATGCCTTCGGCCTTCCAGTGCGACACGGCCTTGCGCGCGTCGAGCCGGTCGACGCGGCCGGTCATCTCGGCGATCGTCTTGAAGCCCATCTCGGCCATGATCGAACGCAGCTCTTCGGCGACGAAGAAGAAGTAGTTGATCACATGCTCGGGCTCGCCGGTGAAGCGCGCGCGCAGCACCGGGTCCTGGGTGGCGACGCCGACCGGGCAGGTGTTGAGGTGGCACTTGCGCATCATGATGCAGCCCGCGGCGATCAGCGGCGCCGTGGCGAAGCCGATCTCGTCCGCACCGAGCAGCAGGGCGATGGCCACGTCACGACCCGTGCGGATGCCGCCGTCGGCCTGCACCGCGACACGGCTGCGCAGGTTGTTGAGCAGCAGGGTCTGCTGGGTTTCGGCGAGGCCGATTTCCCAGGGCGAACCCGCGTGGGTCAGCGAGGTCAGCGGCGAAGCGCCGGTGCCGCCCTCGTAGCCCGAGATCGTGATGTGATCCGCCTTGCACTTGCTGACGCCGGCGGCGACCGTGCCGACGCCGACCTCGGAGACGAGCTTGACCGACACGCGGCTGGTCGGATTGACGTTCTTCAGGTCGTGGATCAGCTGGGCGAGATCCTCGATCGAGTAGATGTCATGGTGCGGCGGCGGCGAAATCAGGCCGACACCAGGGGTCGAATGGCGCGTGGCACCGATGGTCTTGTCGACCTTGTCGCCGGGCAGCTGGCCGCCCTCGCCGGGCTTCGCGCCCTGCGCCATCTTGATCTGGATGTCGTCGGCATTGACCAGGTATTCGGCGGTCACGCCGAAGCGGCCCGAGGCGACCTGCTTGATCGACGAGCGCATCGAATCGCCGTTGGGCAGCGGCAGGAAGCGCTTGGGATCCTCGCCGCCTTCGCCGGTGTTCGACTTGCCGCCGATGCGGTTCATCGCCAGCGCGAGGGTGGTGTGCGCCTCCCACGAGATCGAGCCGTAGCTCATCGCGCCGGTGGCGAAGCGCTTGACGATCTCGCTCGCGGGCTCGACCTCGGCGAGGTCGATCGGCTTGTCGGCCTTCTTGAGATCCATCAGGCCGCGGATCGTCAGCATACGCTCGGACTGGTCGTTGATCGACTGCGCGAACTCGAGATACTTCTCGGGCAGGTTGCCGCGCACCGCGTGCTGGAGGCTGGCGATGTTGGACGAGGTCCAGGCATGCTCTTCGCCGCGCAGGCGCAGGCCATACATGCCGCCGACGTCGAGCATGTTCTTGTAGATCGGGTTGTCGCCATAGGCCGCCGCGTGACGGCGTACGGTCTCCTCGGCCACCTGAACCAGGCCGACACCCTCGATGGTCGTCGCGGTGCCGGTGAAATAGGCTTCGATGAACGGGGTCGACAGGCCGACGGCGTCGAAGATCTGCGCGCCGCAATAGGACTGGTAGGTCGAGATGCCCATCTTGGACATGACCTTGAGCACACCCTTGCCGATGGCCTTGATGTAGTTCTTCTCGACCTGCTTGGGCTCGAGGTTGGGCAGCTTGCGGCTGCGGATGTCCTCGAGCGTCTCGAAGGCGACGTAAGGGTTGATCGCCTCGGCGCCATAGCCCGCGAGCGCGCAGAAGTGGTGCACTTCGCGCGCTTCGCCGGTCTCGACCACGAGGCCGGTCTGCATGCGCAGGCCCTGGCGGACGAGGTGGCTGTGCACCGCGGCCGTCGCCAGCAGCGCCGGCATGGCGATGCGGTCGGGACCCTGGGCGCGGTCCGACAGGATCAGGATGTTCTTGTCGGCCAGCACGGCTTCGGTGGCCGACCAGCACATTTCCTTGATCGCCTGCTCGAGGCCCGCGGCCCCGGCCTTGGCGTCCCAGGTCATGTCGATCGTCTGCGTGCGGAAGGCGCCGTCGAGCGCCGCTTCGATCGAGCGGATGCGCGCGACGTCTTCGTTGGTCAGGATCGGCTGGTCGATCTCGAGCCGCTTGTGCGTGCCGGCGTCGTGGCCGAGCAGGTTCGGACGCGGACCGATCATCGAGACCAGGCTCATGACCAGCTCCTCGCGGATCGGGTCGATCGGCGGGTTGGTGACCTGCGCGAAGTTCTGCTTGAAGTAGTCGTAGAGCAGGCGCGAGCGGCCCGACAGCACCGCGATCGGGGTGTCGGTGCCCATCGATCCGATCGGATCGTCACCGTTGGCGGCCATCGGCTCGAGGAACTTGTTGGTGTCCTCCTGCGTGTAGCCGAAGGCCTGCTGGCGATCGAGCAGGCTCGTCGTTTCGACGGGCAGCGCGGCGAGCTCGGGCTCGACGACCTCGAGGTCCTTGAGCTTGTACTGGGCCGAAGCCAGCCACTCCTCGTAGGGCTCGGCGCCCGAGAGCTGGGCCTTGATTTCCTCGTCCTCGATGATGCGACCTTCCTCGAAGTCGATCAGCAGCATCTTGCCGGGCTGGAGGCGCCACTTGCGGACGATGTTGTCTTCCTTGATCGGCAGCACGCCCGATTCCGACGCCATGACGACGAGATCGTCGTCGGTGACGAGGAAGCGCGCGGGGCGCAGACCGTTGCGGTCCAGCGTCGCACCGATCTGGCGGCCGTCGGTGAAGGCGACGGCGGCGGGGCCGTCCCAGGGTTCCATCAGCGCGGCGTGGTATTCGTAGAACGCGCGGCGCTTGCTATCCATGATCGGATTGCCGGCCCAGGCCTCGGGGATCAGCATCATCATCGCGTGGACGAGGCTGTAGCCGCCCGCGAGCAGCAGCTCGAGCGCGTTGTCGAGGCAGGCGGTGTCCGACTGGCCGTGCGGGATCAGCGGCCACATCTTGTCGAGATCGGGGCCGAGCAGCTCCGATTCCATCGTGCGGCGGCGCGCGTTCATCCAGTTGACGTTGCCGCGCACCGTGTTGATCTCGCCGTTGTGGGCGATGAAGCGGTAGGGGTGCGCGAGCTTCCAGCTGGGGAAGGTGTTGGTCGAGAAGCGCTGGTGCACGAGGCCGAGCGCCGAGACGCAGTCCGGGTTGCGCAGGTCGTCGTAGAACGAGCCGACCTGGGTCGCCAGCAGCAGGCCCTTGTAGACGATCGTCCGGCTCGAGAAGCTCGGCATGTAGAGCTCGGACAGGCCGGGCAGGTTGTGCTTTTCTTCGAGCGCCTCGAGCGGGTTCTGCGCCTGCTTGCGGATCGCCAGGATCTTGCGCTCGAAGGCGTCCTGATCGGCGATGTTGTCGCCGCGGCCGATGAAGCACTGGCGGATCACGGGCATCGAGGCGATCACGGCCTTGCCCAGACCGTCGAGCGTGGTCGGCACGTCGCGCCAGCCGATCAGGGTCTGGCCTTCCTTGGCGATGAACTGTTCGAAGTGCTCGATCGCGAAGTTCCGCGCGGCCTCGTCCTGCGGCAGGAAGCACATGGCCACGGCATAGTCGCCGGCGGCGGGCAGGGTCAGGCCTTCGCCGTCCGCCCACTTGCGGAACAGCAGATCGGGCATCTGGATCAGGATGCCGGCGCCGTCACCCAGCAGCGGGTCGGCGCCGACGGCGCCGCGGTGGTCGATGTTTTTGAGAATCTCCAGCGCCTGGCTAACGATCGCATGGGTTTTGGCGCCCTTGATGTGGGCAACGAAGCCCACGCCGCAAGCGTCGTGTTCATTACGCGAATCGTAGAGCCCTTGGGGCTGAGGAAAACCCATCGATAAACCCATCCTGTCATTGGCCGGCCCCGCTGTGCGGGAACCGGTCGGCAAGCGCGACTCACCCCACCGGAAACCGGCGTAGGGAGTGCGAGCGCGCCCCATGACAATATGATGGTATTTTTGCAACCGCGAAGAGATTGCCGGGGTTTTCCGCGCGTGTGCCGGTCGTGGACTGGCGCAATAAAACTGCGGAAAGTGCTTCGATCCTTGCGGTTCAGCCGCCGCGCGTGCCGCTCATCCGCTGGAGTTGGGCGAGGGCGTGACGCAAGGCCATTTCGGTTTCCTGCGGTGCGACCAGCGGCGTCGGCGCGCTGGGTGCCGGACGGGCGTTGCGACGGTCGGTGAAGTCGGGGAAATGCACGACCGGGCCGGACTCGGCGGTCCTGGTTTCCTCGGCTTCCGACAGAGCCTCGCGCCGCTGGAGCGCGATGGCGAGTCGTTCGATCAGTTCGACGTGCGAGAGCTCGGCGAGATCGGCGGCGGCGATCCGCTCGGCGGCGGTCGGTTTGCGCGATTCGGGCTCGGCGAAGAAGGGTTCGGTGACCAGCGGGGCGATGTCGACGATCGCGGGTTCGGCCTCGATCGTCACTTCGGCGGCGGCGACTTCGATCGCTTCGGTGCGTTCCGTCGCCGGGGCGATCGGTTCAGGCAGTTCGGCTACTTCGGGTTCGGACGTGAGCTCGGGTACGGCGGCGAGTGGCGCCGCGATCGGCTCCGCGGCGAGGCTGGCGGGATCGAGCACGGGCTTGGGCTTCGTCTTCGCGACCTTGGGCGGATCGACATCGGCCACCTTGAACACCTGCGGCGCGCGGCGTTCGGCGGGTTCGGCGACGCGCTTGGCCAGGAACCAGCCGATCGCGGCGCCAAGGATACCGAAGGCCAGCGAGACCGCCAGCCGCGCCTTGATGCCCAGCGGCGGGGCGGCGGCGGCGATCATCGTGTCGATGCCCGTGGCGATGACGAAACGCTCGAGCAGGCCGGTGCTCAGCGCCAGGCTGCCGACGCCGAGCAGGGCGGCGAACCACAGCGCGACGATCGCCGGGAACAAGGGATGGCGCGTGATCGGTTCAGGCTTGGCAGCCTGTTTGCGGTCGCGCGGCGTGCTGTTCGGCTCGGCCAAGATCGTCTGCCCCTGTTCCCTATGCGCTGCCGCTCAAGCGGCGTGCAGCTCGGATTGCGGCTGTTTGCCTAGCACGCGATGGTAAACGTCTTGATAACGTTCCACATTGCGCGCCCAATCGTGTCGCGTTTCGACATGGGTGCGGCCGGCGGCGCGATAGGCGTCCCAGCGACCGCGTTCGGCGAGCAACTGCGCGAGGGCTTCGGCGCAGGCGGAAGGGTCGTCGGGGGTGAACAGCCGGCCGGTCACGCCGTCGGTGATCAGCTCGCGGTGGCCGCCGACGTCCGAAGCGGCAACGAGCTTGCCCTGGGCCATGGCCTCGAGCGGCTTGAGCGGGGTGACGAGGTCGGTCAGGCGGCTCTTCTTGCGCGGATAGGCCATGACGTCGGTCAGCGCGTAGTAGCGCTCGACCGCGTGGTGCGGGACGCGGCCGACGAAGCGGATCGCCCGAGCCGCGGGCGAGGCGAGGGCCTGGGCCTTGAGTGCTGCCTCGCGCGGGCCGCCGCCGACGAGCAGCAGGCGCGCGTCGGGCTGTTTGGCGATCAGTGCGGGCATCGCCGCGATCAGGTCGTCGATGCCTTCGTAGTCGTAGAAGCTGCCGATGAAGCCGATCACCGGGCCGTCTCCGAGGCCGAGCTCTTCCGCAAGCGCCGGATCGCGCGCGATCGGCGAGCCGAACAGCGCCAGGTCGACGCCGTTGGGCATGATCGCGATGCGCGTCGCGTCGTGGCCGCGGGCGATCAGGTCGTCGCGCAGGCCGTCGCAGATCGTCACCACGGCGTCGGCGTTCGACACGACGTGATTCTCGAGCGCGCGCGTCAGGCGATACTTGGCCGAACCCTCGCGGCTCGCGCCGTTGCCGACGGCGGCGTCCTCCCAGAAGGCGCGGATTTCGTAGACCACGGGAATGCCCAGACGCTGGCCCGCGCGCCGCGCGGCCTCACCGCCGAGCGCGGGCGAATGGGCGTGGAGCAGGTCGGGGCGCCATTCGCCGCAGAGCCTTTCGATCGCCGCCGAGAGCCGTGCGATCTCACGCCACTCGCGCAGCCCCGGTGGGCCGCTCGTTTCACCCGGCGTGCGGTGGAACAGCAGGCCGTCGGCCTCTTCGAGCGGACGCTGGTCGATCTCGGCCTCGGGCCCGGCCATGGCGCGCAGCTCGGCCGCATGCCGCAGGCCCGTGATGCCGCGCACGTCGAAGCCCATGGCCTGCTGCGCCTTGAGGATCGCGCGCGTGCGGAAGGTATAGCCGCTGTGCAGCGGCAGCGAGTGGTCGAGGACATGCAACACGCGGGTCATGCCGGCTTTCCTAGGCGATTAACGCTTAACGGCCCGTCAACCGCGTGCTGCTAGGCAGGCGGCGATGATCGACCTGTTCGGCATTATCCTGACGCATGGCCTGCTGGCGCTCGCCGCCTGGCGGCTGTTGAGTCGCGCCGATCTCGATTGCGATCCCGGCACCGAGAAGGAGCCGCGCAAGCGGCCCGGAATGCGCGCGCCGCGTGACTGACTACACCTTCTTCCTGTTCTTCGTCGGCTTCGTCGCGCTCGGCTTCAAGCGGCCGTTCCTCTGGGTGCTGTGCTACTGTTACGTCGACATCGTCTCGCCGCAGAAGGGCTCGTGGCACCTGCTCGCCTCGCTGCCGGTCTCGCTGATCGTCTTCGCCGCGGCCGTGGGCGGGTGGCTGCTCGTCGACGACAAACGCGATTCGCGCTTCACCTACCGCCAGGGGATTCTCTGCGCTCTGCTGGTCTATTGCGGCATCACGACCCTGCTGGCCGATTTCCCGGTCGAGGCGCTGGGCAAGTGGTCGTGGGTGTGGAAGGCGCTGCTTTGGGCGATCATCCTGCCGCTGACCCTGCGCACCAGGCTGCGGATCGAGGCGACGGCACTGGTCCTGGTGCTGTCGCTGGGGGCGATCATCATACCCGGCGCGATCAAGACCGTGCTCGGCGGCGGCGGCTACGGCACGCTGCGCCTGCTGGTTGACGACAACACCGGCCTGTTTGAAGGCAGCACGATCTCCTTGGCGGCGATCGCCGTCATTCCGCTGATCTGGTGGCTCGCGCGGTTCGGCACGATCTTTCCGAAGCACTGGACCGTCACGCTGTTCGCCGTGGCCCTGACCGGCGCCTGTATCCTCATGCCTGTGGGCACGCAGGCGCGTACCGGCCTGGTCTGCCTGGCCGTGATGGGGGTTCTCGTGCTGCGCACGGTCAAGCATCGGTTCCTCTACATGGCGCTCGGCTCGATCGCGCTGATGGTTGCCGTTCCTTTCCTGCCCAAGAGCTTCACCGATCGCATGAACACGATCGAGAATCACAAGGCCGATCAGTCTGCCAGCACCCGTCTCGCGGTCTGGGGCTGGACCTGGAACTATGCCAAGGATCATCCGGGCGGCGGCGGCTTCGAGGTCTATCTGGCCAACAAGGTGCGCTACCGGCTGAAGAGCGATCCCGCGAGCGACGGCAATTCGAGCGAACCGGCCTATATCGAGGAAGCCGGCCGCGCCTTCCATTCGAGCTATTTCGAGATGCTGGGCGAACAGGGCTGGCCGGGGCTGATGTTGTGGCTCTGGCTGCACGCTTCCGGGCTCTGGCAGATGGAGCGGATCCGCCGCAAATGGCGCAAGCGTACCGGCCCCGACGAGCTATGGGTCGCGCCGCTGGCCAATGCGCTGATGCTCGGCCACGTAGTCTACATGGTCGGCGCTCTGTTCGTCGGGATCGCCTATCAGCCCTTCATCCTGATGCTGGTCGGCCTGCAATGCGGCTTCTGGAGCTATCTGAAGCGCATCGACCAGCCGGTGCGCCGGCCGATGGGCCAGGCACGCCATCCGCGGCCGCTGGCAGGCGGGGAACCGCTCGGCGTCTGAAGGCGGTTTAGCGGTCGCTTTCCCTGCGCGTTCGGGCTACCGCCTCTGCCGCATGAAGGGTCGGATCCGCGATAACAGGCAGGCGCCGTACAGGAATGGCCGGGAGAACGCCGATGCGCGGCGCTGAATCGACGGCACCTGCGCATCTCGATGCCCTGACCGGCATCCGCGGTATCGCCGCCTGGCTGGTGGTGTTCTACCACATGCGCTTCTCGCTGCTGACCCTGCTGCCGATCGATGCGATCAAGGTGCTCGCGCGCGGCTATCTCGCGGTCGACCTGTTCTTCATCCTCTCGGGCTTCGTGCTCTGGTACAATTACGCGCCGCGGCTGCGCGACGGCGGCCTGATCGAGGCCGGGCGCTTCCTCTGGCGGCGGATCGCGCGAATCTGGCCGCTGCACATCGTCCTGCTCGGTCTGTTCGTGATCTACGCCCTGGCCCTGCTGGCGCTGGGCCGCGATGCCTCGTTCTATCCTTTCGCCGAACTGCCGCTGCATGTCCTGCTCATGCAGAACTGGGGCTTCACCGAGGCGCTGCGCTGGAACGACCCGTCGTGGTCGATCAGCACGGAGATGGCGGCCTACCTGGTCTTCCCTCTGATCGTCCTGGCGGCCAAGTGGGAACGCATGCCCACCGCCGTGCTCGTGGCGATCGGCCTCGGCCTCGCCGCAGCGATCCCGCTCTATTTCTGGTCGCACGGCCAGACCTCCATCGGCGCCGACATCTCGCAATTCGGCTTGGGGCGCTGCCTGTTCGAATTCTCGCTGGGCAACGTCATGTGCCTGCTCTGGCTGCGCTGGCGCGGGCAGCGCCATGCCGCGCTCGCCGCGCTGTTCGCGGGTACCGTCTTCCTGGGCGTGGCCGTGGCGCTGCGCCTGCCCGAGACCGTGCTCGTCCCGATCCCCTTCGTCGCCGGTCTGCTGGCGCTGGCGCTCGGCCGCGGACCGATCGTCCGCCTGCTCGGCATGCCGGTCATGCGCTATCTGGGCGAGATCAGCTATGCCACCTACCTCGCGCACACCTTTCTGTTCCTCGTGTTCAGGCCGATGCTGGTCGACGCGCAGGGGCAGCTTGGCTGGCTTCCTTTCCTGACCTTCGTCGCGATCCTGCTGGCGGCTTCGGCAGGGTTCTACCATCTGCTCGAGAAACCGGCCCAGCGCTGGTTCAACCGCCATCCGCCGCGCTTGCGGTTGCGCGCGAACGAGGTGCCTGCCGAATAGGACCTTGCGTTGCGCGCCGCCTGCGCCATGCTGTCTTCCGACCTTGGAACAGGGAGTGACGCGTGAAGCTCGAGGAACTGCAGGCAAAAGTGGGCGAGGTGATCGGCACGTCGGATTGGCTTCTGGTCGACCAGGCCCGCATCGACGCTTTCGCCGATACCACCGAGGACCATCAGTTCATCCACGTCGATCCCGAAGCGGCCAAGGCGACGCCCTTCGGCCAGACGATCGCGCACGGCTTCCTCACCGTCTCGCTGCTCGCGCCGATGATGGCGCGGATGGACAAGCCCGAGGTGCAGATGAGCGTCAACTACGGCTTCAACAAGCTGCGGTTCCTCACCCCGGTCAAGTCGGGCAAGCGCATTCGCGGGCATTTCAAATTGCTCGAACTGATCGAGAAGCGTCCGGGCCAGTGGCTGCAGACGGTCGAGGCGACGGTCGAGATCGAGGGCGAGGCCAAGCCCGCGCTGATCGCCGAATGGCTGTTCCAGCACTTCGTATAATTGCCGCGCGGCCGTCGCTCCGGCACGGCTGACAGAGAAGCACAGAGGAGACCTGACATGCGCGACGCCGTCATCGTAGCCGCAGCCCGCACGCCGATCGGCCGTGCCTACAAGGGCGCCTTCAACGCCACGGCCGCGCCCACGCTCGGCGCGCTGTCGATCGAGGCCGCGGTCGCGCGTGCCGGCATCGAGGGCGGCGAGGTCGAGGACGTCGTCTGGGGCGCCGCGCTCCAGCAGGGCGGCCAGGCGCTCAACATCGGTCGGCTCGCCGCATTGCGCGCCGGCCTGCCGGTGACCGTCGCGGGGATGAGTGTCGATCGCCAGTGCGGTTCGGGCCTGATCGCGCTCGCCACGGCCTCGAAGCAGGTGGTGCTAGACCGCATGGACGTGGTGATCGCGGGCGGCCAGGATTCGATCTCGACGGTCCAGACCAAGGACTTCCGCGTCGAGTTCGACCGCGATCTCATCCGCCTGCGCGAGGCGGCCTATATGCCGATGCTGCAGACCGCCGAGGTCGTCGCCCAGCGCTATGGCATCGCGCGCGAGGCGATGGACGAATATGCGCTGCAGTCGCAGCAGCGCACCGCTGCGGCTCAGGCTGCGGGTGCCTTCGATGCCGAGATCGTGGCGACCACGACGACGATGAGCGTCACCGACAAGGCCACCGGCGAGACGTCGAAGAAGGAGGTCACGCTCACCAAGGACGAGGGCAACCGCCCCGAGACCACGCTCGAAGGACTGGCGGGGTTGAACACCGTGATCCCCGGCGGCACGACCACCGCGGGCAATGCCAGCCAACTGTCGGACGGTTCGGCCGCGCTGGTGGTGATGGACTCCGCGCTCGCGGCGAAGAAGGGCCTGGCCCCGCTCGGCCGCTTCGTCGGCCTCGCCGTCGCCGGCACCGAGCCCGACGAGATGGGCATCGGCCCGGTCTTCGCCGTGCCCAAGCTGCTCCAGCGCTTCGACGTGAAGATGGACGACGTCGGCCTGTGGGAGCTCAACGAGGCTTTCGCGGTGCAGGTGCTCTATTGCCGCGACAAGCTCGGCATCCCCAACGAACTGCTCAACGTCAACGGCGGCTCGATCGCGATCGGCCATCCTTACGGCATGACCGGCGCGCGCTGCGCGATGCACGCGCTGATCGAGGGCAAGCGCCGCGTCGCGAAATACGTGGTGGTAACGATGTGCATCGGCGGCGGCATGGGGGCCGCCGGACTGCTCGAGGTGCTTTAGGTAAAGCCCCTTACAGAAGCTTACCCGCGATGCGCTTTCCCGCAGCCTGCTTTCGCCTCGTCGAAAAGAAAGTCGTTACGCGAGGCTAAACATTGGCAACGCGTTTACGGCAAATTAACCTTTAATGTTCATAGGTCCTATGGTTAATGGATCACATGGCCCTTCACCCAAGGGTCACGTTTTATTTTGTCGGGCCAAAACAAGGGGTTTCGCATGCGAGTGCTGCTGATCGAGGACGAGCCCACCACTGCACGGGCGATCGAGCTTATGCTGAGCGCCGAGGGCTTCAACGTCTATTCGACGGACCTGGGCGAGGAAGGCCTCGATCTGGGCAAGCTCTATGACTATGACATCATCCTGCTCGACCTGAACCTGCCCGACATGCACGGGTACGACGTTCTGAAGAAGCTTCGCGTCGCCAAGGTGCAGACGCCGGTGCTGATCCTGTCGGGCATTTCGGAGATGGATTCGAAGGTGCGCAGCTTCGGCTTCGGCGCCGACGACTACGTCACCAAGCCGTTCCACCGCGAAGAGCTCGTCGCCCGCATCCATGCGGTCGTCCGTCGCTCGAAGGGTCACTCGCAGTCGGTCATTCGCACCGGCAAGCTGATCGTGAACCTGGATGCCAAGACCGTCGAGGTCGATGGCGCCCGCGTGCACCTGACCGGCAAGGAATATGCGATGCTCGAGCTGCTCTCGCTGCGCAAGGGCACGACGCTCACCAAGGAAATGTTCCTCAACCACCTCTACGGCGGCATGGACGAGCCCGAGCTCAAGATCATCGACGTGTTCATCTGCAAGCTGCGCAAGAAGCTGGCCCACGCCTGCGGCGGCGCCAACTACATCGAGACCGTCTGGGGCCGCGGCTATGTCCTGCGCGATCCCGATGAGCGCCAAGAGGCCGCCTGATCTCGTACGAAAACAAGTTTCTCCTCGACTAACACTCTCTCTCCGGTCGAAGAGCGGCCCGCTGCCCCAGGCAGCGGGCTGTTTTCGTTTTGGCGGCCCATGTGCCATGCAGCGCGGATGGAATTCGATCCCGCCAAGCTGCCGCCGGCCGGCCCGCGCCCCTGGTACGCGCATCTCTACGTCCAGGTCCTGATCGCGATCGCGCTGGGCGTGTCGATCGGCCATTTCGCGCCGGCGACGGGCGAGGCGCTCAAGCCGCTCGGCGACATGTTCATCAAGCTGGTCAAGATGGTGATCGCGCCGGTGATCTTCCTGACGATCGTCACCGGCATCGCCGGCATGCGCGATCTCGGCGCGGTCGGGCGCGTGGCGGCCAAGGCCTTCGCCTATTTCCTGTTCTTCTCGACCCTGGCGCTGGTGGTCGGCCTGATCGTCGCCAATGTCGTGCGGCCGGGCGAAGGGCTGAACATCGATCCCGCCACGCTCGACGCGGGCAAGGTCGCGCAATATTCGGCCAAGGCGCACGAGACCAGCCTGGTCGGTTTCGTCTCGGCGATGATCCCCGATACGCTGGTTTCGGCGCTGACCGGTGACAACGTGCTCCAGGTGCTCGTCGTCGCGATCCTCTTCGGCATTGCGCTGGCCTCGATCGGCGATCGCGGCCAGCGCGTGCTCGACCTGCTCGAGGACGTCTCGCTGGTCGTGTTCAAGCTCGTCGGCCTGGTCATGCGCGCGGCGCCGATAGGCGCTTTCGGCGCCATGGCCTTCACCATCGGCAAGTACGGCGTCGGCAGTCTCGCCAATCTCGCGGCGCTGCTGGCGACCTTCTACCTGACCTCGCTGCTCTTCGTGCTCGTCGTGCTCGGCGCCGTCGCGCGGCTCGCGGGCTTCTCGATCCTGCGGCTGATCGCCTATCTCAAGGGCGAGCTGCTGCTCGTGCTCGGCACCTCCTCGTCCGAAAGCGCGCTGCCCGCGCTGATCGAGAAGATGGAGCGCGCCGGCTGCCCCAAGGCGATCGTGGGCCTGGTCGTGCCGACGGGCTATTCGTTCAATCTCGACGGCACCAACATCTACATGACCCTGGCCGCGCTGTTCATCGCCCAGGCCTGCAACGTCGAGCTGAGCCTCGGTCAGCAGCTTTTGCTGCTGTCGGTGGCCATGCTCTCGTCGAAGGGTGCGGCGGGGGTGACCGGCGCGGGCTTCATCACCCTGGCGGCGACGCTCTCGATCGTGCCCTCGGTCCCCGTCGCGGGCATGGCGCTGATCCTGGGCGTCGATCGCTTCATGTCCGAATGCCGCAGCCTGACCAATTTCATCGGCAACGCCGTGGCGACCGTGGTGGTCTCGCGCTGGGAAGGCACGCTCGATCGTGCCCAGCTGGACGCGGCGCTCGGCGGCACGAGCGCGGCAGAGCGGGCGGCTGCCGCCTAGGACAAGCGGGGCGGCTTTACCGCGGCCGGAAGCCCACGCTAGGCTCGGCGCATGTCACAGGAAGCACCCGAATGGCTGGCCCGCGCGCTGGCCCAGCCCGGCACCGATCGCACGGTCGAGGTCGCCGGCTGTCCGATCCACTATCTCGAATGGGGCACGCGCGGCCGGCCGGGGCTCCTGTTCGTGCCCGCCAGCGCCGGCCATGCCCATTGGTACGATCACGTCGCGCCGCTGTTCGCCGACCAGTTCCATGTCGTCGCGATCGACCTTGCCGGCTGTGGCGATTCGGGCCGGCGCGAGGCCTATACGACCGCGCAGATCGCCGCGGAGATCTTCGGCGTCTGCGCCGACGCGGGCATGCTCGAGGCTGCGGTCCCGCCGACGATCGTCGGGCATAGCGCCGGCGCGCAGTTCGCGATGCGCGCGGCGATCGCGCACGATGCGGCGCTGCTCGGCGTCGTCACGATCGACGGGCTGCGCTATGCCCGCCTCGAGAAGGACCATGCGGTCAAGGTGCTCGACGGCGAGCGCGCGCCGCCGCGGCCGCCGCGGGTCTATGCCGATCTCGACGAGGCGCTGGGGCGCTTTCGTCTGATGCCGCCGCCGCTGGCACCGATCGCGGCCGATGCCGTGATCGCGCATATCGCGCGTCACTCGTTTCGAGCCGTCGAGGGCGGCTGGGCCGCCAAATACGACGCCGCGCAGGGTTCGACGATCGGCCTCGCGCTCGATCTCGTCGATGCGCTCGAGGATCTGCGCTGCCGCTCTGCGGCGATCTTCAGCGAGCATACCCATCTCGCCGACGAGACCGCCGCGGACGTGATCGGCGCGGCCTCCGGCGGGCGGACCGTGGTCTTCACGATCCCCGGCACGACGCATTACCCGATGATCGACAGTCCCTTCGCCTTCGTCGCCGCGGTCAAGGGCGTCGTCCTCTCGTGGATCGCGGAGCACCGCGCCGCCTGATCGGTACGAGTCGTTGACCCGCGCGCGCTTTTCCGCCACGCGCCCGCCTCATGACCGCGAACAAGCCCGGCGATCCGACCACGCTCAACCGTCTCTACGGGCGCTCCCAGGGGCGGCCCCTGCGCAAGTTCCAGCAGGAGCTGGTCGACACCCTGCTGCCGCGCATCGCCGTGCCGACGGAGGGCGAGGTCACGGCCGAGCGGCTGTTCGGCCACGACTGCCCGCTGCATTTCGAGATCGGCTTCGGCGGCGGCGAGCACATGGCCTATCGCGCCGACATGCTGCCCGACCATGGCTTCATCGGCGCCGAGCCCTTCCTCAACGGCGTGGCCCAGGCGTTGGCTCACGTCGACGGCGACGGCGGCAAGAACACGCCGCTCGGCAACGTGCGCATCCAGCACGGCGACGCGCTCGAAGTGCTGAGCCGCATTCCCGATGGCGCGCTCTCGTTCATCTACCTTCTGCACCCCGATCCCTGGCCCAAGGCGCGTCACGCCAAGCGGCGGATGATGAACGACGGCCCGGTCGACATGTTCGCGGCCAAGCTCAAGCCCGGCGGCGAGCTGCGCTTCGGCACCGATCACGCGATCTACCTGCGCCACGCGCTGATGGTCATGCGCCGGCATGGCGACCAGTTCGAATGGCTCTGCGACAAGCCGTCCGATTTCCAGAACCGACCCGGCGGTTGGCCCGAAACGCGCTATGAACACAAGGCGCGCACGGTCTATGGTCACGAGGTCTGGTACTTCCGCTATCGGCGGCGTTAGCCCGGGGCCGTCGCGACGCACCGACAAAGAATTTCTTTTCCCTGTCGGGCTCTAACTCAATCTACTGAGTCGACATTACGATTCGCGGGGCATCGATGGACCTTGGCTTTCTGGATATCGATACCCTGCTGCCGTTCATGGCGATCGGGTTCGCGGCGCAGCTCGTTGATGGGGCGCTGGGTATGGCCTTTGGGGTCATCTCGAACACGCTGATGGTCGGCGTGCTCGGCGTCCCGCCAGCCCTGGCCTCGCAGCGCGTCCATCTGGTCGAGTGCTTCACCACGGCGACCTCGGGTATCAGCCACCTGCTCCACGGCAATATCGACAAGCGCCTGTTCTTCAAGCTGCTGATCCCGGGCATCGTCGGCGGCGTGCTCGGTGCCTATGTGCTGAGCTCGATCGACGCGGGCGTGATCAAGCCGTTCATCCTGGCCTACCTGTCGGGCATCGGCCTCTACATCCTGTGGCGCGGGCTGTTCTATCCGCCCAAGGTCAAGGATCCGAAGGTGATCGCGCCGCTGGGTCTGGTCGGCGGTTTCCTCGATGCCGCGGGCGGCGGCGGCTGGGGACCGGTGGTCACCTCGAACCTGCTGATCCAGGGCGCCGATCCGCGCAAGGTCGTGGGTACGGTGAACTCGGTCGAGTTCTTCCTGACGCTGACCGTCTCGGCGGTGTTCATCTATCATCTGGGGGTCGCCGACCTCGCCGGCGCGACCCTGGGCCTGCTGATCGGCGGCCTGCTGGCCTCGCCGCTCGGCGCCTGGGCGGCCAAGCACCTGCCGGCCAAGCAGATGCTGATCCTCGTCGGCTTCGTGCTGTCGCTGACGAGCGCCTACGGCGTCTATCGCGCGCTGATCTGAGGCAGGAGCTGGCGGGGCGGGGCGGTCGTGCTGCCCCGCGGACCAGTCGCGAGGCAGCCTTCGACCGGAGGTGGAGCGCCTTCGCCAAAGTTGGGTTGCTGCCGTCGGAAACCTGCCCGAACAACCCCCCGGTGCGACCCGGTCCAGTGGTCCGCGACGACAGCGATCGAGCCGCTATGCCGCCTGGCGCCGCCTGTAAATCACCCGGAAGCGCTGCTGCTACCAAGGTCTAAGGCGCGGCCGCGATTAGGATGTCAGGCTGGCGCGAGAGCGGTCCGGCGGCGGTCCAGTAGGCTCAGGAGGCGACGGCGCAGCGGCACGTCGATTCGCGTGTTGAGCCACCAGGCCGCGGCGATCAGCAGCACCCAGAGGTAGCCGGGCGATCCGCCCAGCTCGTTGCAGGTCTGCACGATGACGCCGTGAATGCAGTAAAGCGGATAGGATAGACCGCCGACCTGTTCGAACAGCCGCGTGCGCGGCGCTTCCCAGATCGTGGCGAGCCAAAGGATGAGCGGCAGTGCCACGAAGACGCTGGCGAGGTTCCAGAGCGTCTGGCCACCGCTCACCTGCAGGGTGACGAGCACCAGGGCGGCGGGTAGCAACCAGGCCAGCCGGGTCTCGCGCTGCTGTACGGCGAAACGGACATGCAGCCGGTGCATGGCGACGCCGAGCGAGAAGGAGAACAAGGTCCGCGCGAGGCCGAAGCCGATCGTCGGCCAGAAGGCGCCGAGCTCGGCAAGCGAATGGTGCAGGGCGCCGGCGAGGAAAATCGCGCCGCTGGCCAGGATGACGGCCACGAGGCCACGCCAGCCGAGCCGGACGATGACGAGCGCGAAGAGAAGATTGGCCAGGAGCTCGAGCGCCAGGGACCACATCGGGCCATTGCCCGGATACAGCGGCATCAGGCCGGGAGAGCGGACAGCCATCCCCTCGAAACTGGGTAGCAGCAGCAGCGATTCGAAATAGCGGCCCGAAAGGAAAACGCCGATCGCCGCGCCGACGAAGGCCATCGGATAGACCCGCACGAGCCGTAGCAGCGCGAACTCGCGCAGCGGCATGCCCTCGCGCAGGCGCTGCTCGTAGGCATGAGCGATAACGAAGCCGCTGAGCGCGAAGAACAGATCGACGGCGAGATAGCCGCCCGGCACCCGGATCGGCGAGAAGGGGCCCAGGTGGTAGAACAGCACGAGGATCGCGGCGAAACCGCGGAGCCCGTCGAGAGTGTTGAAGCGCATTCGCTTGTCCGTCTGATCCGCCAAAGGCCGCGATAGACGTTTATGGTTAACGAAACCCTGCCGCCCGCCGGTAAGGGCGGGCGGAACGGCCGCGGGTCAGCCGGTGATGCCCGCTGCGGCCAGCACGGCCAGGGTCAGCACGTCGGGGGCGATCGCGGTCATCGGGGCGATCTGGACGGGCTTCTCCATGCCGATCAGCATCGGGCCGATCGTGGTGTTGCCGCCGAGCTCGCGCAGCAGCTTGGCCGAGATGTTGGCCGACTGCAGCCCCGGCATGACCAGCACGTTGGCCGGCGCCGACAGGCGGCTGAACGGATAGTTCTTCATGATGTTGGGGTTGAGCGCCGCATCGGGGGCGAGGTCGCCCTCGTACTCGAAGCCCGGGTCGCGCGCGTCGAGGATCGCCACGGCGTCGCGGATGTTGTCGAGCCAGCGCCCCGCCGGATTGCCGAAGGTCGAGAACGAGAGGAAGGCGACGCGCGGCTCGTGGCCGAGGCGGCGCGCGACGGCGGCGGTCTCGGTGGCGATATGCGCGAGGTCCTCGGCCGAGGGCCGCTCGTTGATCGTCGTGTCGGCGATGAACACCGTGTTGTTCTTGGCGATCGTCAGATGGATGCCGAAAGGCAACGCGCCGGGCTTCGGATCGAGCACCTGGCGAACTTCCTTGATCGACTGCGAGAACGGCCGCGTCACGCCCGAGATCATCGCATCGCCGTGGCCCAGCGCAACCAGCAGCGAGGCGAAGACGTTGCGGTCCTGATTGACCATGCGCTTGATGTCGCGCTCCAGGAAGCCGCGGCGCTGCAGGCGATTGTAGAGATAGTCGACCATGGCCGGCACGTGCGGCGAAGTGGTCGAATTGTGGATCTCGAAGGTCTCGGGATTGCTGATGCCCAGCTCGAGCAGCTTGTCGGTCACCGCCTGGGTGCGGCCGACGAGCACGGGCGTGCCATATTCGAAATCGCGGAACTGGATCGCCGCGCGCAGCACGACGTCTTCCTCGGCCTCGGCGAAGACCACGCGCTTGGGATTGGCCTTGGCCTGGGCATAGACGTTGGTCAGCACCGAGGTCGTCGGGTTGAGCCGCGCCTTGAGGCTGTGGCGATAGGCCTCGAAGTCCTCGATCGGCAATTGCGCCACGCCCGAATCCATCGCCGCCTTGGCCACGGCCGAGGAGACGACTTCCATAAGCCGGGGATCGAACGGCGCGGGGATGATGTAGTCGCGGCCGAACTGATGGGTCTGGCCATAGGCCGCGGCGACTTCCTCGGGCACTTGCTGGCGCGCCAGTTCGGCGATGGCCACGGCCGCGGCGATCTTCATCTCCTCGTTGATCGCGGTCGCACGCACGTCGAGCGCGCCGCGGAAGATGAAGGGGAAGCCCAGCACGTTGTTGACCTGGTTCGGATAGTCCGAACGGCCCGTGGCGACGATCGCGTCGGGGCGCACGGCCTTGGCGTCGGGCGGGGTGATCTCCGGATCGGGGTTGGCCATGGCGAAGATGATCGGCTCGGCCGCCATCGTCTTGACCATGTCCTGCGTGATCGCGCCCTTGGCCGAAAGGCCCAGGACGATGTCGGCGCCCTTGATGGCTTCGGCCAGCGTGCGCTTGTCGGTCTCGATCGCGTGGGCCGACTTGAACTGGTCGATGCCTTCGCGGCCCTTGTAGATCACGCCCTTGGTGTCGCAGACCGTGACGTTCTCGTGGCGCACGCCCATCGACTTGATCAGCGCGGTACAGGCCAGCGCCGAAGCGCCGGCGCCGTTGACCACGACCTTGACGTCCTTGAAGTCACGGCCCGTGATGAAGCAGGCGTTGACCAGGCCCGCGGCGGCGATGATCGCCGTGCCGTGCTGGTCGTCGTGCATCACCGGGATCTTCATCCGCTCGCGCAGGGTCTGTTCGATGATGAAGCATTCGGGCGCCTTGATGTCCTCGAGGTTGATGCCGCCGAAGCTCGGCTCCATCATCGCGATCGCCTCGATCAGCGCGTTCGTGTCCTCGCTGGCCAGCTCGATGTCGATCGAATCGACGTCGGCGAAGCGCTTGAACAGCACGGCCTTGCCTTCCATCACCGGCTTCGACGCCAGCGCGCCGAGGTTGCCCATGCCGAGGATGGCCGTGCCGTTCGAGATCACCGCGACGAGGTTGCCCTTGGCGGTGTAGTCGTAGGCCGTGGCGGGATCGTCGTAGATCGCCTGGACGGGCACGGCGACGCCCGGGGAATAGGCCAGCGACAGGTCGCGCTGGGTCGCCATCGGCTTGGAGGCGATGATCTCGATCTTACCGGGGCGGATCGTCTTGTGATAGAACAGCGCTTCGCGCTCGGTAAAACGGACGTTGCTTTCGTCGGCCAATGGAATTCTCCCCGCTGTCGGGCCATGCCCTAACCAATGTTAAGCCCCGGCGATAGGGGGTTGCGCGTTTCGCTTCGGTAATAATCGAAAATTATTTGCCGCTCGCGGAGCAGTGATGTTGCGCGGCCATTTTGGGGGAAAGCCGGGCGCACCGCCATTCCGAATCGCCGGCCTGGGCGCTACCGCAGCACCATGTCCGCGCCCGTGACCCCGATGATGGCCCAGTACCTCGCGCTCAAGGCGCAGGCCGAGGACTGCTTGCTGTTCTATCGCATGGGCGACTTCTTCGAGCTGTTCTTCGACGATGCGCGGACCGCGGCGCAGGTGCTCGACATCGCGCTGACCAGCCGCGGCGAGCATGGCGGCGCGCCGATCCCGATGTGCGGCGTGCCCGTGCATTCGGCCGAGGGCTATCTCGCGCGGCTGATCAAGGCCGGCTGCCGCGTCGCCATCGCCGAACAGGTCGAGACGCCCGAGGAAGCCAAGAAGCGCGGCGGCTCGAAGGCGCTGGTCGCGCGCGACATCGTCCGCTTCGTCACGGCCGGCACCCTGACCGAGGAGGCCCTGCTCGAACCGCGTCGCGCCAACGTGCTCGCCGCGGTCTGCGAGGTGCGCGGGCTCGTCGGCGTGGCGACCTGCGACATCTCGACCGGGCGCATGGAGCTCGAGGAATGCGCGCCCGACCGGCTCGGCGCGGCGCTGGCGCGTGTCGGCGCGAGCGAGGTCGTCGTGCCCGAGGGCTTCACCGCCAATGAAAACGGGGGCGTCCCGATCGACGCGATCCCGCGGCCGTCGCGCGATTTCGGCAGCGATCAGGGCGAGGTACGGCTCAAGGACGTCCACGGCGTCGCCACGCTCGACGGCTTCGGCAGCTTCACGCGGGCGATGCTCGGCGCGGCCGGTGGCCTCGTCGCCTATCTCGACCATGTCGGTCGCGGCACTTTGCCCTTGCTGCTGCCGCCGGCGGTGCGATCGGGCGAGGCCCATCTGGCGATGGACGAGGCGACGCGCGCCAGCCTCGAGATCCTCCAGTCGAGCCAGGGCGGGCGGCGCGGCAGCCTGATCGATGCGATCGACCGCTGCGTCACCGGCGCGGGTGCGCGCCAGCTTTCCGAAGACCTGTCGGCGCCGCTGACCGACCTCGCCGTGATCTCCGAGCGGCTCGAGCTCGTGCAATGGCTCCATGGCAATGCCCTGCTGCGCGGCGATCTGCGCTCGGTGCTCCGCGCGCTGCCCGATGTCGGCCGCGCGCTCGGTCGCGTCGTCGCGGGGCGCGGCTCGCCGCGCGACCTGGGCCAATTGCGCGACGGGCTGACCGAGGCGCGGCGCGTGCGCGATCACCTGCTCAAGCTCGGCGACCGGCCGGCGCTGCTCGACCGGCTGCTGCCGAGCCTGGGCGGCCACGGCGCGCTGACCGATCTCTATGCGCGCGCGCTGGTGCCTTCGCCGCCGACCGAGCGCGGGCAGGGCGGCTATATCGCCGAGGGCTACGACGCCGCGCTCGACGCGCTGCGCGACACCTCGGGTCACGCGCGCCGCGCGATCGCCGCGCTCGAGGCCAAGTACCGCGACCAGACCGGCGTGGCCGCGCTCAAGATCAAGCACAACGGCGTGCTCGGCTACTTCATCGAGGTCCCCGCCAAGCACGGCGACGCGCTGATGAAGCCCGACTCTGGCTTCACCCACCGCCAGACCATGGCCGGCGCCGTGCGCTTCAACGCCCTGGCGCTGCACGAGGAGGCGAGCCGCATCGCCGAGGCCGGTGGCCATTCGCTCGCCGCCGAGGAAGCCCATTTCGAGGAACTGGTCGCCGCCGCGATCCAGGCGCGCCACGCCATCGCCGCCACGGCCGAGGCCCTGGCGCGGATCGACGTCTCGACCGGCCAGGCCGAGCGCGCGGCCGAGGGCGGCTGGACACGGCCCGAGATCGTCGATCATCCCTGCATCGAGATCGCCGGCGGCCGGCACCCGGTGGTCGAGGCGGCGCTGGCGCTCAAGGGCGAGCGCTTCGTCGCCAACGACTGCCGCCTCGCGCCCGACGACCGGCTCTGGCTGATCGGCGGCCCTAACATGGGCGGTAAGTCGACCTTCCTGCGCCAGAACGCGCTGATCGTGCTGCTCAACCGCTGCCGCTGCCTCTTCGCGACGCATTACCACGAGCTGTCGCGGCTCGCCGAAAGCTGCGATGCGCTGTCGCTCCACCACGTCCGCGCGCGCGAGTGGAAGGGCGATCTCGTGCTGCTGCACGAACTCGCCGAAGGGCCGGCCGATCGGTCGTACGGCCTCGCCGTCGCGCGGCTCGCGGGTGTCTCGCCGGCGGTGTTGTCACGCGCCAAGACCGTGCTCGACAGGCTCGAAAAGGGTCGCGCCGAGACGGGCGGGCTCGCCGCGGGTCTCGGCGATCTGCCGCTCTTCGCCGCGGCCTTCGAGGCCGATTCGGAAAAGCTCGACACGATCCGCGAGCGCCTTAACGGGCTCGACGTCGACGCCCTGTCGCCGCGCGAGGCGCTCGATCTGCTTTATGACCTGAAGCGCGAGGCCGGCACCGATCATTAACCGCGCGGCGTTATGCTGCGCGCATGTTCGGACCGCGCATAACCACCGTCTTCCGTAGCAAGTGGCGTGCCCTCTGGTTCGCCGCGAGCGTGCTTCTCGGCGTCTGGTTCTCGGTGCCCAAACAGGGCGAGAAGACCGATCCGGCGCAGCAGCAGGCGATCGAAGCGGTGGCCGGGCTCGTCGGTCAAGGCCAGCCCGCACCGGCCGAGAAGCACGTCAATCCGTGGGCCAAGGACAAGCCCTAAGCGCCGGGCGCCTCAGTCCTCCTCGCCGGACTCCCCGAGCCCGTCTTCCTCGTCATCGTCGTTGCGTTCGCCGCGGAAGGCGTCGTTGTCGATGCGGCCGCTGGAGACCATCTGCTCCATCTTGTCGACGAGGTCCTGGGCGTCGTCGCTGTCGTCGCCGGACGAGACCTTCTCGCTGTCTTCGCTGGGGAATTCGCCGGACCCGCGGCCCAGGGCTTCGTCGGCCAGCGTCTGCGCCTGGCTGTCCGCGTCTTCCTGCTCCGAGTTCTGGTTCTCGGGAGCCAGGCCTTCGGTCTGCTGGTCCTCCCCATCAAAACTTTTGGGGCCGTCGAACTTGCGCGGGTTTTCGGTCATGGCAGTCTCCTTCGCCCGCTCAACGAGCCGGCGAAGGGACAGGTTCCCCGATCAGCGCGTCGGGACGGGGACGTCGCCGGTATAGTCGTAGAAGCCGCGGCCGACCTTGCGGCCGATCCAGCCGGCTTCGACGTATTTCACCAGCAGCGGCGCCGGGCGGTACTTGCTGTCGCCGGTGGTCGAGTAGAGCACCTTGATGATCTCGAACAGCGTGTCGAGGCCGACGAAGTCGGCCAGGGTCAGCGGGCCCATCGGGTGGTTGAGGCCGATGCGGCAGCCCTTGTCGATGTCCTCGATCGAACCCATGCCCGCGCCCAGCACGAAGATCGCCTCGTTGAGCATGGGGCAGAGGATGCGGTTGACCACGAAGCCTGGCTCGTCGCCGGCGAGGACGACTTCCTTCTTGATCGACTCGGCGAAGGCGCGCGCCTTGGCGGTCGTCTCGGCCGAGGTCGGCAGGCCCGGAATGATCTCGAGCAGGCCCATGACCGGCACCGGGTTGAAGAAGTGCATGCCGATGAAGCGCGAGGGATCGGGCACGCGCGCGGCCATGCGGGTGATCGGGATCGAGCTGGTGTTCGAGGCGAGGATCGCGTCGCTCTTGAGCACCGAGACGACCTGTTCGAAGATCTTGTGCTTGATCTCTTCGCGCTCGGTCGCGGCTTCGATGACGATGTCGGCCTCGCCCAGCGGGGCATATTCGCCGACCGGCGTGATGCGCGAAAGCACCGTCTTGGCTTCGGCGGCGTCGAGCTTGCCGCGGCCGACCAGCTTGTCGAGCGTCTTGGCGATGGTGGCCTTGCCCTTTTCCGCGATCTCCAGGGAGATGTCGGTCAGCAGCACCCGATGGCCAAATTGCGCGGAAGTCTGGGCGATGCCCTGACCCATCATGCCCGCACCGATCACGCCAACGATAGACATATTCCGTTCCTTCTTCGCACCCGCAGCAATTGCGCGGGGATTTAGCGCGAGCGAAGGGCCTTGGCTAGCTCTCCATTAAGCGGGCGATTAACGATTCTGGCCGGGCACCCACAGGACGTCGCCCGAGCCGGCAGCGTTGATTGCCCGAGCGAGCACGAACAGGAAGTCGGACAGCCGGTTCACATAGGCAAGCGCGGCCGGATTGGTCGGCGCCTCGGCCGCGAGCGCGGTCATCGCCCGCTCGGCCCGGCGCGTGGCGGCGCGGGCGACATGGACACGCGCGGCGGCTTCGCTGCCGCCGGGCAGGATGAAGCTGGTGAGCGGCGCGAGATCCTCGTTGAGTGCGTCGATCGCCGTTTCCAGCCAGGTGGCCTGGGTCGGCACGATCCGCAACTTCATGGCCGAAGGCGTGAAGTCGCCGCCCGGAGTCGCGAGGTCGGCGCCCAGGTCGAACAGGTCGTTCTGGATGCGCGTCAGCGTTTCGGCGTGCGGGCTGCCCGGCAGCGCGCAGACCGCGAGGCCGATCGCGCTGTTGGCTTCGTCGACCGCGCCGATCGCGTCCATCCGCGCGGCATGCTTGGGGAGGCGCGAGCCGTCGACCAGGCCCGTCGTCCCGGCATCGCCGGTGCGCGTGTAGATCTTGTTGAGCTTGACCAAAGGTTTAGCGCGCGACGGCCATCAGGATCACGACGATCGCGATCGCGGCGCCCTGATACTTGATGCGCGCCCACATCATCTTGTTCTGCTTGAGCTGGAGCAGATGCGCGCCTTCGGGATCGACGTCGGCGTCGAGCGCCTGGCGGAAGGCGTTGAGGCCCTTGAGCAGGCTGAACAGGGTCAGGCCCATGAGGATGATCAGCGCGGGGATGAGGATGTAGATCATGACGCCTCATTTAGGCTTTGTGACAGCGAAATGCCAGCGGGGAAGCGATGCGCGCGCAGGGCCTGGGCCAGCGATGCGCCGTCTTCGCCCGCATGGCGGCGATCAGCCAGCGAGGGCGATCCGCGGCGCTTGGCGAGCTTGCGCCCGTCGGGCTCGACCAGCAGGCCGTGGTGATGCCAGACGGGCACGGGCAGATCGAGCAGCGCCTGGAGCAGGCGGTGTATGTGGCTCGCGGCGAAGAGGTCGGCGCCGCGCGTGACCAGGGTCACGCCGTCGGTGGCGTCGTCGAGCGTCGCGGCGAGGTGGTAGCTGGCCGGCGCTTCCTTGCGCAGCAGGACGACGTCGCCGAACACCTCGGGCGTGGCGACCTGCGGCCCGGCGCGTTCGTCGACCCAGGCGAGCGGACCGGCGAGCGCGGCCGCCTTCGCCACGTCGAGCCGCCAGGCGACGCCCCCAAGATCCCCGGCGGGATCGACCTCGCGATGCCGGCAGGTGCCCGGATAGATCGCGCCGTCGGGGCCTTGCGCGGTCGCCGCCGCGGCGATCTCGGCGCGCGTGCAGCGGCACGGATAGAGCAGGCCCAGCGTCTTGAGCCGCTCGCCCGCCGCGGCATAGGACGCGAGCCGCGCCGACTGGCGCACGACTTCGCCATCCCAAGCGAGACCCAGCCAGGCGAGGTCGGCGAGGTGCTCCTCGGCCAATTCAGGCCGGCTGCGCGTGCCGTCGATGTCCTCGACCCGCAACAGGAACTCCCCGCCCCGCGCGCGCGCCAGATCGTGTGCGACCACGGCGGCATAGGCGTGGCCGACATGCAGCGAGCCGTTGGGGCTGGGGGCGAAGCGCGTGCGCATGCGGTCGCCCTAGCAGGCGTCGAAGAAGGAAGGAATTTTCTCGCACGAAGACACGAATATCAGGCGGCGGCCGAAGGCTTCTGCGTCGCAAGGCTATTGCCGGTCATGAGGCCGGGGGATGAGGGCGGCTTTGCCGCGGCCACGACCTCATCGCGTCTTCGTGGCTGCGCGCGAGGCTCATTTTCCTTCTTTACCTCCCACCTGTGGATTCTCACGCAGCAGCCTTGACGGCAAATTCGGCGAGGCTCAGAAAACACCCATGCGTTGCCATCAAATCGCAACAGCGGCCTGCGACAGGAGGCCATGCTCAAGTCGGAGCTGATAGAGCGCGCGGCCCGGTTCCGCAGCGCGGGGGATGATCCCTCCCGGCATTTGTCCGACTGTCCGGCGCTCGTGCTCAACGCCGATTACACGCCGCTCTCCTACTATCCGCTCAGTCTCTGGCCCTGGCAGACCGCGATCAAGGCGATCTTCCTCGAGCGCGTCGACATCGTCGCCTCCTACGAACGCGTGGTCCACTCGCCGTCCTGGTCGATGCAGGTGCCCTCGGTCATCGCGTTGCGCCAGTTCGTCAAGCCGAGCGAGTTCCCCGCTTTCACGCGCTTCAACCTGTTCCTGCGCGATCGTTTCGCCTGCCAGTATTGCGGCAGCCCGCAGCA
Source organism: Novosphingobium sp. (assembly GCA_004211435.1). Lineage (GTDB taxonomy): Bacteria > Pseudomonadota > Alphaproteobacteria > Sphingomonadales > Sphingomonadaceae > Novosphingobium > Novosphingobium anseongense. The sequence goes on from SECS01000020.1 coordinate 40,063, forward strand.
CCTGACTTTCGACCACGTCGTCCCGCGCCGCCTCGGCGGGCAGACGAGCTGGGAAAACGTCGCGACGGCCTGCGCGCCCTGCAACATGCGCAAGGGCGGGCGCACCCCGCGGCAGGCGCGGATGCCCTTGCTGATCGAGCCGATCCGCCCGACCAACTGGCAATTGCAGGAGCGCGGCCGCGGTTTTCCGCCGAACTACCTGCACGAGACCTGGCGCGACTGGCTCTATTGGGACGTCGAGCTCGAGGCCTAGTTCGGGCGTTTTTCTTTCGCTCTAAGGCCCTGCGCCGAGGGCGATCCTAGGCTCCGATTAACCTGTCTTCGCTATGACCCGATCGCATGGGTCGGGCATTGTCGCATTGGGGTTGGCGCGCGGGGGCGCTCGCATGGGCGGCTGCGCTCGCCTGGCTGCCGTCGGTGGCTTCGGCCGGCAGCCGGACGTCCGATTTCGCGGCGCTCGACCTGCTCGAAACCCCCAACGAAATCCAGGCAGACATGGACCGTGAGGCTGCGCCGCTGCGCCTGTCGACGCGCGCCCTGCGCACCTACCGGCCAATCCCGGTCGAGCGCGCCGCCCCGAGTTGGACCTTCGGCGAGGCGGTGGCTCCTGCGATCGGCGGTGGCTGGCGCGAGGATGCCACGCTCGTCCGCTTCGAGTTGACGGGCAAGCGTCGGCTAGGCCGACACGTCTTCGCCGCGACGATCGGCGGGGTCGAACTCGGCAAAGTGCCGACCGCACCGACCGCGACCGCGAGCCTCGCGCAGTTCCGCCAGCCGACACCGCTTTCGGGCGAAGTCATCGACTATGTCCAGCCGCGCTATGGTCATCCGCTGCTCGATTTCGCGCCCGGCGCCTTCAAGCGCCCCGGCTTCTACGGCAAGCTCGCCTGGACCGCGCCCGTGCCGGTCCGCGCAGAACTCATGCATTTCGACAGCAGTGCCGATCCTGCGGTCGCCGGCGGGAATCGCGAATGGGGCCGACGCACGACCTTCGACGCGCTCGGCCTGGTCGCCGACGTCGGTCGCGGCTGGGAGTTGCGCGCGCAGGCGCTGGCCGGGCGCACGCGTCTGGGAGAGCGCATGGGCGGCGACGACTGGATCGATATGCGCTTCCGCGCCGCCTACGGCATGGTCACGCGCCGCCTCGCGCACACCGCCCTGTCGGCGCGCGTCGATCTCTACAAGACGCGCAACGCGGGCAGCGCCGGCCTTGCCGACGACGAGGCCGGCTGGGCCGTGACTCTTGCCGCGCGGCGCCAGATCGGCCCGCAGCTCGCCGCGCTCGTCGAAGTGCTCCACGCCGAGAGCGACGGTCAGGCCTGGCTGCGCCCGGCCAGCGCCTTCGCGGGCCACCGCAGCCAGGTGATGATGGCGATGCGCGCGCACTGGTGAGCCGCCGATCTTCTGCCCCACGCAAAACGCCCCTCGCGAGGAGGGGCGTTCCGGCGTGACGACCCCGCGGGTCGGCTAAGCTTGGTTGTCGGTCAGCCGGCTTCCTGACCGAAATCGTTGTCGCCGCGTTCGCGCAGACGGATCTTGTCGCCTTCGATGCCGGCGACCTGGCTCAGCGATACGTAGTGATGTTCGCCGTCGCTCGAATCCGAGCGCGCGAGCTTGATGCGATCGCCATCGACGTGATCGACCGTGCCGACGTGCTGGCCGGCATCGTCGATCACTTCCTGATGCTCGCGGATCTGGTCGGCGAAGCGGTCGTTGCCGCCGCCGCCCGACTGCTGGCCGCCGGTCTGGTCGAACTGCTGCTGCTGGCCGCTGCTGCGCGCGGCGTCCGAATCGCCGAGCGGGCTGACGCCGCTCTGGCTCTGCTGCGGCTGGCGGTTTTGCTGGTCCTGCTGGTTGCGGTTGTCTGCCATCGATCTTCTCCGGAATGGGCCGCGAGGCGGGGGGATGCCTCTCGGCCCATTCCGGAGAAGATCGATGGCAGACAACCGCAACCAGC
>SECS01000133.1 GCA_004211435.1 Novosphingobium sp.
GCGCGGCGAATTCGTGCTTCCACGACTTGAGCTGCGCCTGCCGCCCCGAAATCACCGCGCTGTCGGTCCCCGCGACGAGCACGACGTCGCGCGCGAGCAGCGGCCCGATCGCCGCGAGATCGGCATCGGCCAGCGCGCGGTTGAACGCGGCGCGGCGCATGCGGATGGCGAGATCGGGCGTGTCCACTTCAGTCCCCCCTGGGGTCAGTCCTTGGGCTTGAGCGTGACCCAGATGTCGACCGGCGCGACGAACTTGCCCGGCGCGGGCTTGCCCACGTCGATTCGCTCGGCCGTGACCAGTTCGCCGGTCTCGAGATTGAAGGAAATCCATGGCTTGGGCATGCGCCCGAAGCTCATCTTCTGGATCGGACGGCCCGTGGCCGTGTTCATGATGGTCGCGATGATACCCATGCGAGGCCGGTAGCGAAACGCGGGGCGGGGCGTCCAGCGGGGGCGGGCAAAGGGTTGTTCAAACTTTGCCGGGAGTGGAGCTGCACCCTTGCGGGTGGCTATTGCGCGATTTGCGGAATGTGGAGGCCCGAGCCGGAATCGAACCGGCGTGCGCGGATTTGCAGTCCGCTACGTCACCACTCCGCCATCGGGCCTCGATCGCGGGAGAGCGCACCTAACAACCTCTGGTTGTCAGCGCAAACGGATTCGGACGGATCAGGCCACGCGCTCGAAGTCGAGGTGGCGGCGCAGTGGGTCGGCGGCGCGCAGGCGGACGCGGATCGTCTCGCCGGGGATCACGCCGGGAGCGGCGACGCGCGCGACGATCGGCAGGTCGGTCAGCTGGATCCGCGCGCCGCTCTCGGCCAGGTCGGTGACGACGGCGCGGAACTGCTCGCCCTCGTGGTTCGCGAGGAGGGCGACTTCGGCGAGGTCGATCACCGCGCGTTCGATCTGGCCGTCGCGGCTCTCGGCCTTGGCCATGGCCGCCGGCAGGCGCTCGAAGGTGGCCTGGACTTCCTCGGGCACGGGCTGACCGTTGGCCACCGCGAGCACGGCCTGGAGCACGTAGCGGTCGGCCAGGCGGCGCAGCGGCGCGGTGCAGTGCGCATAGGTTGCGGCCATGGCGGCGTGCCACGGCGTCTCGTCCTCGCGGAACGGCACGTAGGACGCACCGCGGCCCGCGCGGCGGATCGCCAGCATGAAGGCGGCCTCGGCCGGGACGGCGGCGCGCAGCGTCTTCTCGAATTCGGTGAGCGACAGCGCCTCGGGCCAGTCGAGATGGAAGGCGAGCGCGGTGCGGCGCAGCCGGGTTTCCGCGCCGACATCGGGCTCGGGCATGACGCGGAACAGGCCGGTCTGCGCGGCGAGCAGCGCGTCGGCGACGGCGAGGTTGGTCGCCAGCGACAGCGCGGCGTTGCGCTCCTCGGCCGGAAGCTGCGGGCGCAGGCGCAGGGTGAAATGGCCGCCGGCGTCGCGCGTGACTTCCTGCTCGGGCGGATCGACGCGGCCGGCGCCGCGACGCTCCTCGGCCGCGGCGATCCGCGCGGCGAGTTCGGCGAAGCCCGCGGGCAGCTCGTCGTCGCGCACCGTCTCGTAGGCGAGCTTGGCACGGCTCTCGATCCTGGCGCGGACCACGCCTTCGAGCTTGACCGAACCGTCCGGGGCGACGCGCGTGGTCAGCACCACGGCGGGGCGCGGGCCGCCCGGGAGCAGGCTCGCGGCCTTTTCGCTGAGCGCGGGCGGATAGAGGTTGGCCTTGCCGTCGGGCAGGTAGGTCGTGGTGCCGCGCTTCCAGGCCTCGACGTCGAGCGGATCGCCGTCGGCGACGAACCAGGCGACGTCGGCGATCGCATAATGGAGCAGCAGGTCTTCACCCGCACGCTCGATCGTGAAGGCCTGGTCGAGGTCGGTCGATGTCGCGGGGTCGAGCGTGACGAAGGCGCGATCGGTCCAGTCCGCGTGCTGGCTCGGCGTCCGTGCCGCAGCGGTCTCGGCGGCGGCGCGCACCTGGGGCGGGAGGTCGTCGGGCACGCGGAACTGCGCGCGGATCGCGGCGAGCCCTTCGGACAGCAGGTTCTGGGGATCGCGGAGAGCTTTCATCGCGTGAAAGGAGCCTATCGCTTATGACTTGGCAAGATTGCCTATTGCTCAGGGGTGCGGGCCGCGGGCTATAGCGGGGCGACCGCTTTCAGGAGATCCCCATGAAGACCCGCGCCGCCGTCGCTTTCGCGCCGAAGACCCCGCTCGAGATCGTCGAGCTCGACCTCGAAGGTCCCAAGCCCGGCGAGGTGCTGGTCGAGATCATGGCGACGGGCATCTGCCACACCGACGCCTATACGCTCGACGGCTTCGATTCCGAGGGCTTGTTCCCCTCGGTGCTCGGCCACGAAGGCGCGGGGATCGTGCGCGAGGTCGGGCCGGGGGTGACCTCGGTCAAGCCCGGCGATCACGTCATCCCGCTCTACACCCCCGAGTGCCGTCAGTGTAAGTCGTGCCTCTCGGGCAAGACCAACCTCTGCACCGCGATCCGCGCCACCCAGGGCCAGGGGCTGATGCCCGACGGCACCTCGCGGTTCTCGTACAAGGGCCAGACGATCTTCCACTACATGGGCTGCAGCACCTTCTCGAACTTCACCGTCCTGCCCGAGATCGCGGTCGCCAAGATCCGCGAGGACGCGCCGTTCGACAAGTCGTGCTACATCGGCTGCGGCGTCACCACCGGGGTCGGCGCCGTGGTCAAGACCGCCAAGGTCGAGCCGGGCGCCAATGTCGTGGTCTTCGGCCTCGGCGGCATCGGCCTCAACGTCCTGCAGGGCGCGCGCATGGTCGGCGCCGACAAGATCATCGGCGTCGACATCAATCCGGCGCGGGAGGAATGGGGCCGCCGCTTCGGCATGACCCACTTCTACAATCCGACGGGCAAGAGCACCGCCGAAGTGGTCGCCGATCTCGTCGCGCTGACCGACGGCGGCGCCGACTATACCTTCGACTGCACGGGCAACACCGAGGTCATGCGCCAGGCGCTCGAGGCCTGCCACCGCGGCTGGGGCGTCTCGACCGTGATCGGCGTGGCCGAGGCGGGCAAGGAGATCTCCACCCGCCCGTTCCAGCTCGTCACCGGCCGCGTCTGGCAGGGCTCGGCCTTCGGTGGCGCCAAGGGCCGCACCGACGTGCCCAAGATCGTCGACTGGTACATGAACGGCAAGATCGAGATCGACCCGATGATCACCCACGTGCTCACGCTCGAGGAGATCAACAAGGGCTTCGACCTGATGCATGCGGGCGAATCGATCCGCTCGGTGGTGGTGTTCTGATGGAGCAGGTCCCGGTCCAAGTCGTATCAGAGACGAAAAGCCACGGCGGCACCCAGGGTGTCTATAGCCACCCTTCGGCCGCGACCGGGACCGAGATGACCTTCTCGGTCTTCGTTCCCGACCGTCCGGAGGGAACGAAGCTGCCCGTGCTGTGGTACCTCTCGGGCCTGACCTGCACCCACGCCAATGTCACCGAGAAGGGCGAGTTCCGCGCGGCCTGCGCCGAAGCCGGGGTGATCCTCGTGTCGCCCGACACCAGCCCGCGCGGCGACGAAGTGCCGGACGATGCCGACAAGGCCTATGACTTCGGCCTCGGCGCCGGCTTCTACGTCGACGCCACGCAGGAGCCTTGGGCCCGTAACTACCGCATGCGCTCCTATGTCGAGAGCGAACTGCCCGAACTCATCGCGACCATATTCCCCGCCGACATGGCGCGGCAGGGGATCACCGGCCATTCGATGGGCGGCCACGGCGCGCTGACGATCGCCTTGCGCAATCCCGGGCGGTTCCGTTCGGTCAGCGCCTTCGCGCCGATCGTCAGTCCGCTCAACTGCCCCTGGGGCGACAAGGCGCTCGGCGGCTATCTCGGTCCCGATCGCGCGGCCTGGCGTGAATACGATGCCTGCGCGCTGATCGCCGACGGCGCCCGCTTGCCGAATCTGCTGGTCGACCAGGGCGAGGCCGACGGCTTTCTCGCCGAGCAGCTCAAGACGCATCTGCTGGCCGAGGCCTGTACTGCTGTTGGGATCGAGGCGACGATCCGCATGCAGCCCGGATACGATCATTCGTACTATTTCATCTCCAGCTTCATGGCCGAGCACGTCGCCTGGCATGCGGGGCACCTGCATCGCGGCTGAGCTTGCGTGCGGGAACATCCGGCCGCACTATCTGTTCGAAAACCATGCGTTTGGGAGGAGTTGGCATGATCCTGGGAGCCGTTCTGGCGGGTGGCCAATCCTCGCGCTTCGGGAGTGACAAGGCGCTCGCCGAATTCCGTGGCCACACGCTGCTGGCCCATGCGGTCGACACGCTGTCGGGCTGGTGCGAGCACGTCATCGTCGTCGGTCGCGAGACCGCGCCGGCGCCGACCCTGCCCGACTGGCCGCGCGCCGGCATGGGACCGCTCGGCGGCATCGCCGCGGCGCTCCACCACGCGCGCGACGAAGGCTACGAATTCCTGCTGACCTGCGGCGTCGATTCGCTCGACCTGCCCGAGAATCTGCTCGAACTGCTCACGCCCGCACCGGCCTTCGTCGCCGCGCAGCCGATCATCGGGCTCTGGCCCTCCACCATCGTCGGCACGGTCGAGGATATCCTCCATGCGGAGGGCTCGCATTCGCTGAAGCGGCTGACCGCGGCGATCGGTGCGCGCGCGGTGACTGGTGTTGCCGATCCGGCGAACATCAACACCCAGGCCGATCTCGCCGCGCTGGAGCGCCGGCTGAGCGACTAGGCCGGCTTGCCTCGATGCCAGCCGCATCCTAGAGCTGCGGCCCGCATGGCTACCACCGCGACCCCCGTCTCGCCCGCCCAGGGCAGCACCGCTCCCGACCGTCTCGAAAAGGCTCTGGCCTTCCTGTCGCTGGCCCTGCTCGCGACCGTGCTGACCGCGCTCGTGCGCGGGCAGGGCGACTGGGGTCAGGTTCCGGCGCTGGTCTGGGGCCATCTTGGCCTGATCCTCGTCGCCCTGGCGCTGACCCCGCTGATGCTGCTCCGCCCGCGCGGCGACGGGCTGCACCGCACGCTCGGGACGATCTGGTTCCTGGCCATGTTCGGCGCGGCGGTCTCGTCGTTCGGGATCACCCGCAACGGCCACTTCAGCCCGATCCACCTGCTGTCGATCTTCGTGGTGATCATGGTGCCGATCTCCTGGCGCGCGGCGCGCGGACACCGCGTCGCCCGCCACCGCCGCGTCGTGCGCGGCCTGGTGATCGGCGCGCTGCTGGTCGCCGGGGTCTTCACCTTCCCGTTCGACCGCCTGCTCGGTCACTGGCTGTTCGGCTAAGCGCTTTCGGTCTTTATCTTCGCGGGCTTTTCCAGCGCGCGCTTCAATCCCGCCAGCTTCTCGACCGCGCGCGTTGCGTGCGGACCGATCCAGCGCTCGTGGATATCGTGAATCGGCAGCGGGTTCAGGTGGTTCCAACGCTCGCGCCCGCGTCTTTCGGCGATGACGAGATCGGCGGCTTCCAGCACTTTCAGATGCTGCATGACAGAGCAGCGGTCGAGTTCGGGAAACAGCGTGCAGAGTGCGCCCGTGGTCTGCGGCGTGTCGCGCAGATGATCGAGCAAGGCGCGGCGCAGGGGCGAGGCGAGCGCGCGGAACACCGCGTCTTGGCGTTCGGACGGGGACATGTTATTAATATATAACATATTGGATGGAATCGCAAGGAAGGGCCTTCGCCATGGAGCTCAAGTTCAAGGTCTTCGCGCATGTGTCGCGCCCCAGCCACGACGTGTTCGAGGCCGTGGTCGATCCCGCCCAGCTATCGGGCTATTTCACCACGGGCGGGGCCGAGGGTCGGCTCGAAACGGGCAGCACGGTGACCTGGGACTTCCACGACTTTCCCGGCCGCTTTCCCGTCGAGGTGATCGAGGTCGTTTCCGACCGGAAGATCGTGCTGAAGTGGGAGGCCAACGAAGGCGAGGCACAGCCCGGCTACCAGACCACGGTGACGATGGAATTCACCCCGCTCGACGACGACACGCGCACCTTGGTTTCGATCACCGAGGAAGGCTGGCGCCAGAACGAGGCTGCGCTGGGTTCGTCTTACGGCAATTGCATGGGCTGGTCGCAGATGCTGGCCGCGCTCAAGGTCTGGATCGAGCACGGCATCAACCTGCGCGAGGGCATGTACAAGTAGCCGTCAGGCGCCATCGGCCCCACGATCCCCGGCCCAGCCGTCCCGTGAATGGAAGGGCTCCTACCATTGCTAGCTGGGCAAGCGGCGAACTGCTGATATGCTGGGCACCATGAAGCTGCTTGTCCAAGACGATGCCCTCGAGGTGCCGCGGCGACCTCGCGGACGCCCCAAGCTCGACGACGTGGCCCAGATCGATGCCCTTCTGCTCGACGTGGCGCTGCGCGAGTTCCTCGCCGAAGGCTATGGCGGCACCTCGCTGACGCGGATCGTCAAGATCGCCGGCATTTCGAAGACCACGCTCTACACGCGCTATCCGTCGAAGGCCGATCTGTTTGCGGCGATTTGCCGGCGGCAGATCGAGCGGTTCTCGGCCGTGACGGCGCTACGTTCGCCCAAAGGGCGGCTCGATCTCGCCTCGGGGCTCGAAGCCTATGGCAATCGCACGCTCGAGATCAGCCTCGAGGGCGACCTGCTTCACGTCAATCGGCTGATCTACAGCGAATCGGGCCGCTTTCCCGAGCTGGGCCAGGCCGCGGCCGAGCGGACGCAGCTCGGCATCGAAGACGTTTCGACCTTCATTCGCACCTGCGCCGATGCCGAAGGCATAGCCTGCCGCGATCCTCAGGTGGTGGCCGCAGCTTTCATCTTCATGCTGCGCGGCTGGTATGTCGACGTGCTGTTGACCAACCGCCATGTCACGGCGCGCGATCGCCAGCGCTGGGTCGCCAGTGCCGTTCGCACCTTGCTGGCGGGCCGCGCCGAATGGTGACGGGCTTGACGGGCCGGAGCCACAGGCTCTAGCAACAAATAGTCGTTACGGTATCATAAGCCGGACGTTGGGAGAGCGGCGATGATCAGCAACCTACCGGCGCAGTGGGACCTCGAGGCCGACGTCGTCGCGATCGGCTCGGGCATCGGCGGTCTTTCTGCCGCGATCACCGCACATGACCATGGCAGCAGCGCTATCGTGCTTGAGCGCGCAGACAGGGTCGGCGGCGTCACCGCGCTGTCGCTGGGTGAGGTCTGGATCGCGGGGAACCATCACGAGGAGGCGCTAGGCGTCGAGGATTCAGCGGACAGCGGCTTCCGCTACCTCAAGCGCCTGGCGATGGGGTACGGCGACGACGTGGCCATGCTCAACCTGGTCACCAACGCGCCGGTCGCGCTCAAATATTTCGAGGAAACGATCGGCCTCAGGATGGAAGCGATCCGCGGCTGTCCCGACTACTACTACGGCACGTCGAACGATGCTGTCCGCGAAGGCCGCCTGCTCGAATGCCTGCCCTTCGAGGCGGCGAGCCTCGGCGAATGGCAGCCCAGGACGCGGATTTCGCCGCTGGTGCCCTATGCGATGACTCATCACGACATGTTCTCGCGCGGCGGCGCGGCCAACATGATGAAGTGGGACTACGAGCTGATGGCCGAGCGGCTGACCCAGGACGTCCGCTGCCTCGGCGCCGGCCTCGTCGCCTATTTCGTCAAGGGCGTGCTCGACCGCGACATTCCGATGAGAACCGGGATCAACGTCGTCGGCCTGATCGGCGACGGCGAGCGGGTCGTCGGCGTCCATGCGATCGAGGATGGCAAGAACATATACGTCAAGGCCAACAAGGGCGTGGTGATCGCGGTCAGCTCCTATGAGCGCAACCAGGCCTTCAACAAGACCGTGGGTTCGTCGCTCGATCTTGAATCGATGGTCTTCTCGACCGTCGACGGCGCGCATTTCCGCATGGCCGGGCCGTTCGGCGGCCGGGTCGCGCGCGTGCCAGACATCACCGCGCTCGGCTTCCACGTCGTCGGCGAGGAAGACGAGGAGGGCAAGCCGCTCTGGCGTTCCGCGCTGCAGCCGATCGGGTTGCCGCACGTCATCGTCGTCAACCGCGCGGGCAAGCGCTTCGGCAACGAGGCGTTCTATCGCGACATCCTCTATGCGGTCGATACGATCCACGGCGGCACCCAGACCCATCCCAACATGCCGTGCTGGGCGGTGCTCGACAGCCAGCAGCGCGAGAAATATCCGTTCGCCAGCGTCATGCCGGGGCAGGAGATTCCCGAGGGCATGGCGATCAAGGCCGATACACTGGCCGAACTCGCGGCCAAGACCGGCATCGACGCCGAGGGGCTCGCCGCGACGGTCGCGCGATTCAATCACTACGCGGAGAAGGGCGAGGATCCCGATTTCGGCCGGGGCACCCATGTCTGGAGCGCCTGGATGTGCGGCGATCCCTACAACAAGCCGCATCCCAATTTCGGCACCCTGGAGAAAGGGCCGTTCTACGCGGTGCCGCTCCACCGCTTCGGCGGCAGCGCCATTGCCGCAGCGGGGCTGCTCGCCGATCACCACTGCCGCGCGATCGGCTGGGACGACCAGCCGATTCCCGGGCTCTACGTTGCGGGCAATTCGGTGGCGCGCATGGATACCGGCGCGACGATGCAGAGCGGCGTCTCGAACGCGCGCGGCATGACTCACGGCTATCTTGCCGGCCGGCACGCGGCCGGATCGCCGAGCCAGGGCCTGCAGATCGCCATCGATCGCGGTGCGCTCGACGCGGCCTGAAGGTCGGTCAAAGGTTATTCGGGATTAGGTAGTTCTGCCAGCTTGCGTTCCGGGCGAGAATGCGACTCGGGCGCATGGGCCTGATCGGCGAAGACCCGCGTAATCGCGCTCACGGGCCATTCCGCACTCGAGTAATCGCGCCCTCGTGCCAAAGCGCTATTGTGTAGATTCGCGCGGCGTTCACCAATTTATAAGGCATAGCACCGTCCGATTGGCCGACCGAGTTCGCCCGATTTCTCGCGAATTACAGTTGTTTCGGACGATTTTCATG
>SECS01000134.1 GCA_004211435.1 Novosphingobium sp.
GAATGACCTTCATCGCCATCCTCTCGATCTTCGTCCTCGCCTGTTTCGTCGGCTATTACGTGGTCTGGTCGGTCACGCCGGCGCTGCACACGCCGCTGATGGCGGTGACCAATGCGATCTCCTCGGTGATCGTCGTCGGCGCGCTGATCGCGGGGGCTTCGAGCGCGGGCTGGTCGAGCTGGCTGGGGCTGACCGCGATCGTGCTGGCGAGCATCAACATCTTCGGCGGTTTCGCGGTGACGGCGCGGATGCTCGCGATGTTCAAGCGGAAGGATCGCTGACTTGGAGCGTCACGGCCTGCCCGACTGGGCACTGATCGCCTACCTCGTTTCGGGGGTCTTGTTCATTCTCGCGCTACGCGGGCTGTCCTCGCCGACCACCTCGCGGCGCGGCAATCGGTTCGGCATGGCGGGGATGGCGATCGCCGTGCTGGTCACCTTGTTTACCCAGGCGCCGATCCCGCCGGGCCATTGGTGGCCGCGGCCGACGGCCGACGACCTGGTGACCCTGGTCAAGATCCTTGGTGCGATCGGCCTCGGCGCGGTCATCGGCCTCACCACCGCGCGGCGCATCCAGATGACCGCGATGCCGCAGCTCGTCGCGGCCTTCCACAGCCTGGTCGGCCTGGCGGCGGTGCTGGTCGGCATAGCCGCCTATCTCGACCCCGGCGCCTTCGGCATTCTCGATGCGCCAGGCTTCATCGACCCGCTGAGCCGGGTCGAACTCGGCCTCGGCGTCGCGATCGGGGCGATCACCTTCTCGGGCTCGGTCATCGCTTTCGCCAAGCTCAACGGCAACATGAGCGGCGCGCCGATCCTGCTGCCCGCGCGGCATGTCATCAACCTCGGCACTGTCGCGGTGATCCTCGGGCTGACCGCCTGGTTCACCCAGGACCAGGCGCCCTGGGTCTTCGTGACGATCACCGCGCTGTCGTTCCTGATCGGTTTCCTGCTGATCATCCCGATCGGCGGGGCGGACATGCCGGTCGTCGTGTCGATGCTCAATTCCTATTCGGGCTGGGCGGCGGCGGCGATGGGCTTCACACTGCACAACACGGCGATGATCATCACCGGCGCGCTGGTCGGTTCGTCGGGCGCGATCCTGTCCTACATCATGTGCAAGGCGATGAACCGCAGCTTCGTTTCGGTCATCGCCGGCGGCTTCGGCACCGAGAACGGCGGCGGCGCGAAGGGCGAGCGGATCGACCGGCCGTGGAAGCGCGGCTCGGCCGAGGACGCGGCCTTCCTGCTGCGCGAGGCCGAGCAGGTCGTGATCATTCCCGGCTACGGCATGGCCGTCGCCCAGGCGCAGCACGTCCTGCGCGAGATGGCCGATCTGCTCAAGGCCGAGGGCGTGCGCGTCAAATATGCGATCCACCCGGTCGCCGGCCGCATGCCCGGCCACATGAACGTCCTGCTGGCCGAGGCCAACGTCCCCTATGACGAGGTCTTCGAACTCGAGGACATCCAGGGCGAGTTCGCCCAGACCGACGTGGCCTTCATCATCGGCGCCAACGACGTGGTGAACCCCGCGGCCAAGACCGACAAGTCGTCACCGATCTACGGCATGCCGGTCTTCGACGTCGAGAAGGCCAAGACGGTGATGTTCATCAAGCGCTCGATGTCGGGCGTGGGCTATGCCGGGGTCGACAACGAGGTGTTCTACATGGATCAGACGATGATGCTGCTCGCCGACGCCAAGAAGATGGTCGAGGACATCGTCAAGAGCCTGCAACACTGATGCGTGGCCTGCTCCTTCCGCTCGCGATCCTGCTCGCCACCGCCGGCTGCGTCGAGAAGATCGCCGAGAGCCGCGTGCGCTCGGCGCTGGTCCGCGCCGGCCTGTCCGAGCGCAATTCGGACTGCATGGCGCACCGCATGGTCGAGCGGCTGTCGATCGGCCAGCTCCGCAAGCTCGAGGTGCTGCAGGGCCAGAAGCGCTCGATCGCCGACTATGTCTATGCCGTCGAGCGGCTCAGCGATCCCGAAGTGCTCGGCGTCACGACCAGTTCCGCGGCCTTATGCGCAACGGGTCTCGTCCGCTAGCTGGACGCACTCGCCCGGCCTGGGCTAGGCCGGTTCCGACTTCATCATCGGAACAAAGGATCGGCCCCTTGCGCAAGATCGGCCTCATCGGCGGCATGAGCTGGTACTCGACCCGCACCTATTACGAGCACATCAACCGTGGCGTTCAGGCCAAGCTCGGCAAGCAGGCTTCGGCCCCGATGCTGATCGAGAGCCTCGACGGTTCCGAGCTCATCGGCCTTTCCACCGCCGAAGACTGGAAGCGCGCCAGCGCGGTCCTCGTCGATTCGGCCAAGCGCCTCGAGGCCGCAGGCGCGACCGCGATCCTCATCGGCTCGAACGCGATGCACAAGGTCTACGACGCGGTCGCGGGCGGGGTTTCGGTGCCCGTGCTGCACATCGCCGAATGCGTCGGCGAACGCATGGCCAAGGGCACGATCAGGAAGGCGGCGTTGCTGGGCACGCGCAACGTCATGGTCGAGAGCTTCTACCGGCAGAAGCTGATTTCCCGCGACATCGAGCTGCTGCCGCCCGAAATGGGTTTCGTCGATACGCTCGACCGCATCATCTACGACGAGCTGATCCTCGGCAAGGCGACGCGCCAGTCCGAGCGCGAGCTCAAGACGATCATCACCAACCTCGAAAAGGACGGCGCCGAGGCGATCGTGCTCGGCTGCACCGAACTCGAGATGGTGGTCGACGTCGACGCCAACGTCCTGCCGATCTTCGACTGCACGCGCATCCACGCCGATGCCGCGGTGGAGTGGATTTTGGGATGAAGATGTTTGCGCAGATCCTCCCCTATAAGGGGAGGGGGACCGCGACCGTAGGTCGTGGTGGAGGGGTGTCGCCCTCTCCGCGACGGTTACACCCCTCCGTCATCCCTACGGGATGCCACCTCCCCTTGCAGGGGAGGATCTGGTTATCGTGACGCGTTCCCCTCTCGCATCCGACCTCGCCAAGTCGCGCGGGCGGCAGTTCTCGCTGGCCAGCGATCTCGCGCGCGGGCCGCGTAGCGATTACCAGCGCGATCGCGATCGGATCATCCATTCGATCGCCTTCCGCCGGCTGCGCTACAAGACGCAGGTGTTCATCGCCCCCGACGGCGATCACTATCGCGTGCGCCTGACGCACAGCCTCGAGGTCGCGCAGATCGCCCGCGTCATCGCGCGGTCGCTGGGGCTCGACGAGGATCTGACCGAGGCGCTGGCCCTCGCGCACGACATCGGCCATCCGCCCTTCGGCCATGCCGGCGAGGACGCGTTGCACGCGGCGCTCCACGCGCATGGTGGCTTCGATCACAACGCCCATTGCCTGCGCACCCTGGTGCGGCTCGAATCGCCCTATTGCGAGCATGACGGGCTCAACCTGACCTGGGAGACGCTCGAAGGACTGGCCAAGCACAATGGCCCGCTCGGCGAGGTGAATTGGGCGCTCGCCGAGATCGACCAGGCCTGGCCGCTCGAGCTGACCACCTGGCCTTCGCTCGAAGCGCAGGTCGCGGCGATCTCCGACGATATCGCCTATGACAACCACGACATCGACGATGGCCTGCATGCGGGCTTCCTCGATCTCGACGAACTGCTCGCGCATCCCTTCGTTGCCGAGCGCTGGCAGGCGGTCGAGAAGCGTTATCCCACGGCGCCGCGCAACCGCCAGCTGCGCGAGCTGATCCGCTCGCAGATCGGGGTGATGGTCAACGACGTCCTCGCCGAGACGCGGCATCGCACCCAAGGCATGACCAGCGTCGCCGATGTCCGCGCCGCGGGTCGGGCCAGCGCCGCCTTTTCGCCCGAGATCGAAGAGGGCGAGCGCGCCTTCAAGCGCTTCATGTACGAAAAGCTCTACTACCACCCCGATCAGCTCGCGACCGCCGAGCGCGCGCGGGCGGTGACGGCCGAGCTCTATGCCGCCTATTCGCAGGAACCCGCGCTGATGGACGACGAATGGCACGCGAACCTGCCCGTCTACGAGCCGCAGCGCAGCCGCCACATCGCCGACTACATCGCCGGCATGACCGATCGCTTCGCGATCTCGTGCCACGCGCGGATCTATGGACGCACGCCCGAGGGGCTGCGCAATGTCTGAACGGCTATCAGGATCTGGGCAATGAAGCCGATCCGTATCTGTCTCGTCGGGGCCACCGGCCTCGTCGGCTCGCGCATGATCGAGAAGGCCGTGATGCGGCCCGACCTGCGCCTGATCGGCGTCGCACGGCGCGAGGTCGCGCTGCCGCCCGGTGCGCGGATGGAAATGCTGATCGCCGATCCCGACAACTGGGGCGACGCGATTGCCGCGGCCAATGCCAAGGTTCTGGTCTGCGCGCTGGGCACGACCTTCGCCAAGGCCGATCGCGACGAAGCGACCTTCCGCGCGGTCGACCAGGACCTTGTGCTGGCCTGCGCGCGCCATGCCAAGGCGGCGGGGATCGGCCACATGATCCTGGTCTCGTCGGTCGGCGCCGATCGCGCGAGCCGCAGCTTCTATCTGCGCGTCAAGGGCGAGACCGAGGATGCTCTGGCCAAGGTCGGGCTCGCCCGGCTCGACATTCTCCGGCCGGGGCTGATTCGCGGGCCGCGCCAGGAGCGCCGGCTCGGCGAGCGGATCGCGATGCTGGCGAGCCCGCTGACCGATCTGCTGCTCCACGGTGGCTTGCGCCGCTATCGCTCGACCAAGGCCGATACCCTGGCCGAAGCGGTCTTCGCCCTGGCGCGCGAGAAGGCCGCCGGACGCTTCGTCCACGAGTACGACGCGATCCGCTATGCGATCCGGCGCGCGCGGGGATAATTCGCAGGTGCAGCAGGGGCCGCGGTTGACTCGTCGGCGCGGTCTTGCGCAGAGTCCCTCCCGTCGCTGACCGCGCGGGAGAGTTCCTGCGATTCGTGGAAACCCACAGCTCGCAGGGCGCCGAAGGAGCAACCGCCCCGGAATCTCTCAGGCAAAAGGACCGCGTGGGGTCGATAGCGATGCTCTGGAAAGTGTTCCGCCGCCGCATTTTGTGGGCGCGGTGGAGCCGCCGAAGGGGTAACCGGGTTCCGTCAGGGAACCTGGGAAAGCTCTCAGGTTTCCGTGACAGAGGGGGCACCGAACCGGTGTGCCAAGCTGTGCGGAGCTATGCCTTGTGAGCGAAGATTACGATAACGACGACCTCGATGCGGCAGAGCCCTTGGTGCTTCCGCTCGATGGCTGGCACCGCGAACGCGGCGCCCGCATGGTCGAGTTCGCCGGCTACCAGATGCCCGTCCAGTACGAGGGAATCATCGCCGAACACCTGTGGACGCGCGAGAACGCCGGCCTGTTCGACGTCAGCCACATGGGCCAGCTGGGCGTCGCGGGTGCCGAGGGCGATTTGGCCTCCGCTGCGGAAGCGCTCGAGGCGCTGCTGCCGGGCGATATCTCGGCGCTGAAGCCGGGCCGGATCCGCTATTCGCTGCTGATGTCCGAGACCGGAGGCGTGCTCGACGACTTGATGGTGCTCAACACCGGGAAGGACTTCTCGGTCGTCGTCAACGGCGCGACCAAGTGGGACGACATCGGCCACCTGCGCGAGCATCTGCCCGACGAGATCGTCCTGACCTATTTCGACGAGCAGGCGCTGCTGGCGCTGCAGGGTCCGAAGGCGGCCGAAGCGCTGGGCCGGCTCGGTCTCGTGCCGATCGACGGCGGCACGCCGCTGGCCGAGCTCAAGTTCATGCAGGCCGACATCTACGACTGGCAGGGCAAGCGGCTCGGCGTCAGCCGCTCGGGCTATACCGGCGAAGACGGCTTCGAGATTTCGGTGAGCGCCGCCGACGTCGTGGAACTGGCCGATACCCTCGTGGCCCAGCCCGAGGTCAAGCCGATCGGCCTCGGCGCGCGCGATTCGCTGCGGCTAGAAGCCGGGCTGCCGCTCTACGGGCACGATCTCAACGAGGAGACCGATCCCGTCAGCGCCGATCTCGCCTTCGCGATCAGCAAGCGCCGCCGCGCCGAAGGCGGCTTCCTCGGCGCCGAACGCGTGCTGGCGCTGCTTGCCGAGGGGGCCTCGGCCAAACGGGTCGGCCTTGCGCTCGAAGGTCGTCAGGCCGCGCGCGAGGGCGCGCAGGTCATGCAGGGCGACAGCCAAGTCGGCCAGGTCACCTCGGGCGGGTTCTCGCCGAGCCTGCAGCGCCCGATCGCCATGGCCTATGTCGACGCGGCGCTGGCCTCGCCCGGCACCGCGCTCGAGATCGACGTCCGCGGCAAGCGCCTTTCGGCGACGGTCGTGCCCCTGCCTTTCGTCCCCCACCGCTATCATCGCTGAGGAGCTTTCGATGAGCCGCTATTTCTCCAAGGATCACGAGTGGATCGCCATCGACGGCGATACCGGTACGGTCGGCATTACCGACTATGCCCAGGGCCAGCTCGGCGACATCACCTTCGTCGAACTGCCGGCCGTGGGTCAGGCGGTGAAGAAGGGGGACTCGGTATCGGTCGTCGATTCGGTCAAGGCCGCCTCGGACGTCTACACGCCCGTCAGCGGCGAAGTGACCGACGCCAACCCGGCACTCGCCGATGCCCCCGAACTGGTCAATGCCGATGCCGAGACCAGCGGCTGGCTGTTCCGCGTGAAGCTGGCCGATGCCGGTGAACTGGGCGATCTCATGGATGAGGCCGCCTACAAGGACTATGTCGACGGGCTGTAACCTCAAGATCCTCCCCAGAACGGGGAGGGGGACCGCGCCGTGCAACGGCGTGGTGGAGGGGGCTCTCGTCGCAGCACTCCCTCGCGGGCTTGGTTTTGGCTGGCCAACCCCCTCCACCGTCCTCCGGACGGTCCCCCTCCCCGTGCCGGGGAGGACTGAAGTGTCGCTCCTCCAAGGAATCCTCTGATGCGCTATCTCCCGCTCACCCCCGCCGATCGTATCGAGATGCTCGGCGTCATCGGTGCGGCTTCGGTCGATGACCTGTTCAGCGATGTGCCCGAGGCGGCGCGGCTTTCGGGGCCGATCGCCGGCCTGCCCGCGCACGCCAGCGAGATGGCGGTCGAGCGGCACATGAGCGCGCTGGCGGGCAAGAACCTCAGCGCCGGCGCGGCGCCGTTCTTCCTGGGGGCGGGGGCCTATCGCCACCATATCCCGGCCTCGGTCGATCACCTGATCCAGCGCGGCGAGTTCCTGACCGCCTATACGCCCTACCAGCCCGAGATCGCGCAAGGTACCTTGCAGGTCCTGTTCGAGTTCCAGACCCAGGTCGCGCGGCTGTTCGGCGTCGATGTCGCGAACGCCTCGATGTACGATGGTTCGACCGCCTGCTGGGAAGCGATCGCCATGGCCGCGCGCGTGACCCGGCGGAACAAGGCCGTGCTCTCGGGCGGGCTGCATCCGCACTACGTGGCCTGCGTCGAGACCATGGCGCGCTTCACCGGCGAGGCGATCGACGCGCGCAAGCCGTTGCTCGAGGCCGCGTCCGATGACGCCGCAGTGATCGCGGCGATCGATGGCGAGACCGCCTGCGCGGTCGTGCAATATCCCGACATTCTCGGCCGCATCCCCGATCTCGCGGCAATCTCGGCGGCGACCCAGGCGGCGGGTGCGCTGCTCGTGGTCGTGGTGACCGAGCCCGTCGCACTCGGGCTGATCGAGGCACCCGGCCATCTCGGCGCCGACATCGTCGTGGGCGAGGGTCAGTCGCTCGGCGTCGGCCTGCAGTTCGGCGGGCCCTACCTTGGTCTGTTCGGCTGCCGCGAGAAGTTCGTCCGGCAGATGCCCGGCCGGCTTTGCGGCCAGACCGTCGACGCCGATGGTCGTCGCGGCTTCGTGCTGACCCTGTCGACGCGCGAGCAGCATATCCGCCGCGAGAAGGCCACCTCGAACATCTGCACCAATTCAGGGCTCTGTGCCCTGGCCTTCTCGATCCACATGAGCCTGCTCGGCGGTGAGGGCCTGGCGCAGCTGGCCGCGGTCAACCACGGCCGCGCGCAGACCCTGGCCAAGCGTCTGGCGCAGGTGCCCGGCGTGTCCGTTCTCAACGACGCCTATTTCAACGAGTTCACCGTGATCCTGCCCGGCGATGCGCGCGAGGTCGTGCGTTCGCTGGCCGACGCGGGCGTGCTCGGCGGGGTCTCGCTCGGTCGGCTCTATCCCGATGCGCAGGACCTTCACGGCGGCCTGCTCGTCACCGCCACCGAGACCACCACCGACGAAGACATCGAAGCCCTGGCCACGGCCCTGGGCGACGTTCTGGAAGGAGCAGCGGCATGAACGCGCCCAACGCCTCGGGCTGGAAGCCCGAACTCGGACCGGCCGGATCGGCGCAACCCGCAACGTCCAGCGGTGACAAGGGTTTGCAGCTCGAAGAGCCCTTGATCTTCGAACTCGGCACCGGCGCCAACTACGGCGTCGATCTCGACGAGCCCGAAGCCGCGCCGCTCGCTGCGCTCGGCCGCTTTCTGCGCAGGGACAAGGCCGCGCTGCCCGGGCTGACCGAGCCCGAAGCCGTGCGCCACTACACGCGCCTGTCGCGCCAGAACTACGCGATCGACCTCGGGCCGTTTCCGCTGGGTTCGTGCACGATGAAGCACAATCCGCGGCTCAACGAGAAGATGGCGCGACTGCCCGGCTTCGCCGACCTGCACCCGCTGCAGCCGCAGCAGTCGGTGCGCGGTGCTTTCGAGGTGATGGAGCAGCTCGGCCACTGGCTGGTCGAACTGACCGGCATGGCCTCCGTCGCGCTCTCGCCCAAGGCCGGCGCGCACGGCGAACTCTGCGGCCTGCTCTGTATTCGCGCCGCGCACGATGCGCGAGGAGAGAACCGCACGGTCATTCTCGTGCCCGACAGTGCCCACGGCACCAATCCCGCGACCGCGGCCTTCGCCGGCTACAAGGTCGAGGCGATCCCCGGCACCAAGGACGGCCGCGTCGATCTCGAGGCCTTCAAGGC
>SECS01000021.1 GCA_004211435.1 Novosphingobium sp.
GCGCCCGGCAGGGTTCGAACCTGCAACAACCCGCTTAGAAGGCGGGGACTCTATCCAGTTGAGCTACGGGCGCGTCACCGCATCTCATAGCGGCCTTCGCCTATCGCGCAAACCGGGATAGGGTCCATCGCGGGGCATAACGAGCGGAGGGGGCAAGCGGTGCGAGCGTTCACGGTTCGGGTCGAGGAGACGGCGCTCGCCGACCTGCAACGGCGGCTGACGGCCACGCGCTGGCTGGACGATCCCACCGGCGGCGCGTCCGGCTATGGCGCCGAACTGGCCTTCGTCCAAGCGCTCTGCGCTCATTGGGCGGAGCGCTTCGACTGGCGCGCGGTCGAGGCGCGGCTCAATGTCGAGCCGCAGATTCTCGCCGACATCGACGGGCTGGAGATCCACGCGATCCACCGCCGCTCGTCGCGCGCCGATGCCGTGCCGCTGCTTCTGCTCCACGGCTGGCCGAGTTCCGTGCTCGAATTCCTGCCGCTCTGCGAGCCGCTGGCCGAGCCCGCGGGTGACGTGCCGGCCTTCCACGTGATCGTGCCCTCGCTGCCCGGCTACGGTTGGTCGACCACGCGTCCCGGCGTCTCCCCGCGCCGCATCGCCGCACAGCTGGCAGAGTTGATGACGCGGCTCGGCTACGAGCGCTTCCTGATCCAGGGCGGCAACTGGGGTAGCGGGATCGGCACCGAGATCGCGCGCGACTGGCCAGAACGGGTGATCGGCCTGCACCTCAACTCGGTCAACGGCAGCCCGCCGCCGGCCGAGGCCGGCGTGGTGCTCTCGCCCGCGGACCAGGCGCTCGCCGACATCTATGCCGGCCTGCTGCGCGCGCCGCATTTCAACCTGGTGGCGCAAGCCCCGCTATCGATCGCGCATGGTCTCAACGATTCCCCCGCCGGCCTGCTCGCCTGGCTCGGCGAGCGGCTGCGCGACTGGGCCGATCTGGCGCTGCCCGGCAATCCCGGCCTGATGCCCGACTGGATCGTCGCGACCACCGCGCTCTACTGGTTCACCGGCACCACGGCTTCGTCGCAGATGCTCTACCGCGAGGCCGTGCACGATCCCGTGCCCGAGCGCTTCGTCAGCGTGCCGACCGCGGTCGCGCATTTCGCCGCCGAGTTGGTGATGATCCCGCGGCCCTGGGCCGAGCAGCACTACAACATCGTCCGCTGGACCGCGCTCGCCCAGGGCGGACACTATCCGGCGATCGAAGTGCCCCAACTCTTTCTCGAAGATGTGCGCAGTTTCGCGCAGATGCTTTGCGAGGTCGAAAAGACAGGTTAGGCAAGCGCCATGGATCAGCCGCTTTCCCGCATCGAGGGCAGTTCCGGCGCGCGCCGGCACTTCCGCTACTTCGAATATGCCATGGCGGCCTTCGTCGCGATCCTGCTGCTGTCGAACCTGATCGGCGCGGCCAAGCTCGCGACCGTCTGGGGCTTCACCTTCGGCGCAGGCATCCTGTTCTTCCCCGTATCCTATGTGCTCGGCGACGTGCTGACCGAGGTCTACGGCTATGCCAACGCGCGTCGCTGCGTCTGGGCGGGCACCGCCGCGCTGATCTTCATGGCCTTCATGAGCTACGTCGTCGTCGCCATGCCGCCCGCGCCGAGCTGGGGCTGCGCCTCGAGCGGCGATCCGGTCTTCGCCGCATTGGGGCTTGAGCCGGGCACGGTCTGCCAGTCGACCTACGTCTCGGTCTTCGGCTCGACCTGGCGCATCGTCCTCGCCTCGGTCATCGCCTTCTGGGCGGGCGAATTCGTCAACGCCTTCGTCATGGCCAAGATGAAGGTCTTCACCCAGGGCAAGCACCTCTGGAGCCGCACGATCGGCTCGACCGTGTTCGGCCAGGCGGTGGACTCCGTGCTGTTCTACCCGATCGCCTTCCTCGGCATCTGGGAAACGCACGACGTGGTCATGGTGATGGTCACCAACTGGGCGATGAAGGTCGCCTGGGAAGTGATCCTGACCCCCGCGACCTATGCCGTCGTCGGCTGGCTCAAGAACCGCGAAGGCGTCGACGTGTTCGATACCGACACCGAGTTCTCGCCTTTCGCCAAGACGGAATCGGTCTAGCACCCCATATCGCCACGATGGCGCTCGATCGCATCCTGCTCTCTGACTTCCGCAACCACCACGAAACGCGGATCGAGGGCACCCATGCGTTCAACCTGCTCGTCGGCGAGAACGGCGCGGGCAAGACCAATGTGCTCGAGGCGATCTCGCTGTTCGCGCCGGGCCGCGGCCTGCGCCGCGCGCAGCTTGCCGACATGCCGTCGCAGAACGGGCGCGGTGGCTTCGCGATCAGCGCCGAGCTGGCAACGCCCACCGGCCCCGTGCGGCTTGGCACGGGCACCACGGCCGAGCGGCCGGGGCGCCGGCTGGTCCAGGTCAATCAGGCCGAGGCGCCGGCGGTGCGGCTTGGCGAATGGCTGAGCATCGGCTGGCTGACCCCGGCGATGGACCGGCTCTTCGCCGAAGGCGCGGGCGCGCGGCGGCGCTTCCTCGACCGGCTGGTGCTCGCGCTCGAACCCGCCCACGCACGCAACGCAGCGCGGCTCGAAGCGGCGCTGCGCGAACGCAACCGGCTGCTGTCCGACGATGCCGAACCCGATCCGACCTGGCTCGACGCGATCGAGGCGCAGGTCGCCGAGACCGGCGCGGCCGTGGCCCAGGCGCGCGCGCGGCTGGTCGAACGGCTGCAGGCGGCTTTGTTGGCCCTGCCCGAAGCCCCTTTCGCGCGGCCTTCGCTGACCTATGTCCCCGGCGGCCCGCTCGACCAGGCGGCGCTCGCGCGCGCGCTCGCCGAAGGCCGCCGCCGCGACCGCGCGGCGCAGCGCACGCTGGTGGGCCCGCACCGCGACGAACTGGCCGTGACCATGGCGGGCAAGGACCAGCCCGCCGCCGACTGCTCGACCGGCGAGCAGAAGGCCATGCTGATCGCGATCACGCTCGCCCACGCTGGGCTCGCTCTCGATATATCGGATAACAGCGCGCGGCCACGCCTGCTGCTGCTCGACGAGGTCGCCGCGCATCTCGACCCCGTCCGCCGCGAGGCGCTGTTCGACCGGCTGCGCGCGGGCGGCGCGCAGGTCTGGCTCACCGGGACCGAACTGCCGCCCTTCGCCGCGATCACCGCCGAAGCGGCGGTCTGGCGCGTCAGCGAGGGGGCCGTGGAGCGGCTGTCCTAGCAGGCAAGGCACCCGCCACCTGCTCGACCGTCGCCGCGACGATCGCTTCGAGGCCCTGCGCGGTCGGGTGGATGTGGTCCTGCTGGACCAGGTCGGGCCGGTCGATCACCGCCTGGAGGAAGAAGGGCACGAGCACGGCCTCGTGCTTTTTCGCCAACGCCGGATAGATCGGATCGAACTTGGCGCGATAGTCGGCGCCCATGTTCGGCGGCGCCAGCAGCCCCATGATGACCGCCTTGATCCCGCGCTTGTCGAGCTCGCTCAGGATCGCGTCGAGGTTGTCGCGCGTCTGCTCGGGTGGCAGGCCGCGCAGCAGATCGTTGCCCCCGAGGCTGATGATGACGAGGTCGGGCTTGCGCTCCTGGTTGTCGAGCGCGAAGGCCAGCCGCGCGCGGCCCTCGGCCGTGGTGTTGCCCGAAACCCCCGAATTGGCGATCCGCGCGTTTACGCCCCGCGCGCGCAGCGCGGCTTCGAGCTTGACCGGGTAGGCCTGGTTCGAGGCGAGGCCGTAGCCCGCGAACAGGCTGTCGCCGAGCGCGAGTATCCGCACTTCCTGCCCCATCACCGGGATCTCGGGCCGGGCATCGACGCTCTGCTCCTCGCTGGGCGACGGTACCGGCTTGGGCTCGCTCGATCCGCATCCCGCCAGGAGCAGCGCGGTTGTAAAGAGCGAAGCCGCGTACAATTTCATACAGATGTCTCCTTGCCCGACGCCGCATAGCTATGCCATCTCCCCGTGGTGACAAGCCCCCAGCCCGCCATTTCGGCGCAGAACCTGACCCTCACTCTCGGTAGCGGCGAGAGCGCGGTCGCCATCCTCAAGGGGCTCGATCTCACCGTGCCGCAGGGGCAGACCCTCGCCCTGCTCGGGCCCTCGGGCTCGGGCAAGAGTTCGCTGATGGCCGTGCTCTCGGGGCTCGAACGCGCCAGCTCGGGGCACCTGGCGGTCGCCGGCGAGGATTTTGGCAAGCTCGACGAAGACGGCCTGGCCCGTGCGCGCCGTGGCCGCATCGGGATCGTGCTCCAGGCCTTCCACCTGCTGCCGACGATGACCGCGCTCGAGAACGTCGCCACGCCGATGGAACTGGCGGGCATGCCCGACGCACAGGAGCGCGCCGCGGCCGAGCTGACCGCGGTCGGCCTAGGCCACCGGCTCACGCACTATCCGGCGCAGCTTTCGGGCGGCGAGCAGCAGCGCGTCGCCATCGCCCGCGCCATCGCCCCGCGCCCCACCCTGATCTTCGCCGACGAACCCACGGGCAACCTCGACGCCGCGACCGGGGCGGACATCATCGACCTGCTCTTCGCGCGCCGCGCCGAGACCCAGGCGACCTTGGTCATCATCACCCACGACACCGCGCTCGCCGACCACTGCGAGCGCGTGGTGACGATAGGCGACGGCAGAATCGCGAGCGATACCGCCGCGTGAACGCAGTTCCCCTCCCCTGGTCGACGGCCTGGCGGATCGCCCGGCGCGATCTCAATGCGCGGTTTCGCGGCCTGCGGCTGCTGCTCGTCTGCCTGTTCCTCGGCGTCGGCGCGATCGCTGCGATCGGCACCCTGACGGGCTCGATCGAGCGCGAGCTGGCGACGCGCGGGCGCGCAATCCTGGGTGGCGACATCGAGGTCCAAGTCTGGCAGCGCGGCCTGAATCGCGGCGAGCGACAGGCGCTGACCGCGCTCGGTCGCGTGTCGAGCGGCACGCGCATGCAGGCGATGGCATCGGCCAACGACAGCTTCGCCCCCGTCGAGCTCAAGGCCGTCGACGAACGCTGGCCGCTGGTCGGCAAGCTGCGGCTCAAGGACGGGCGCGAGGTCGGCGCCCCCAGCGACACCGGCACTTGGCTCGCCGAGGGTGCGGCCGAGCGGCTCGGGGTCAAGGTCGGCGATCGCGTCACGATCGGCGGCCAGAGCCTGACCGTGGAGGGCGTGATCGACGACGAGCCCGACCGGCTCAGCGAAGGCCTGTCGCTCGGCACCGTCGCGATCGTCCGTGATACCGTGCCCGAGCAGGCGGGGCTGACGGCGCCCGGCGCGATGTTCCGCAGCAAGGTCCGGGTGGCTCTGCCGACCACGGCCGATCCCCAAGCGACGGTCGAGAATCTTCAGAAGCGTTTCCCCGACGCCGGCTTCAACTTTCGCACGCGCGACCGCGCCTCACCGGGGGCCGAGCGTTTCGTCTCGCGCATGGGCGAGTTCCTCGTGCTCGTCGGCCTCGCCGCGCTGGCGATCGCCGGCATCGGCATCGGCGGCGGCGTCTCGTCCTATCTCGAAGCCCGCCGTACGAGCATCGCCACGCTCAAGGTGCTCGGCGCGACGAGCGGCGACATCGCGCGGATCTACGTGCTGCAGATCGGCGCCGCAGCGCTGGCGGGCAGTGTCGCGGGCCTGATCGCCGGGGTGCTGGTGACGCCGCTGCTCGCCGGCGCGCTGGGCACCCTGCTGCCGGTGACCGCAGGATTCGTCTTCGCGCCGGGTGCGCTGATCACCGCTGCGCTTTACGGCCTGCTCGTCGCGCTGATCTTCGCCGCGCCGCCTCTGGCCCGCGCGCGCGCCTTCCCCGCCATGGCGCTGATGCGCGCGCGCGTCTCGCCGCTGGCCCTGCCGCGCAAGGCCGTGCTGCTGCCCGTCGGGCTTGGCCTCGCCGCGATCGTCGCCCTGGCGCTCGTCAGCGCCGCGCAAATCAAGATCACCGCGCTGTTCCTCGCGGGCACCGCCGGCGTATTGATCCTGCTCGGCGGGCTCGGCTGGGCGATCCGTCGCCTGGCCGCGCGCCTGCCGCGACCGCGCGGGCCGCTGCTGCGCGCGGGCCTGGCCAACCTGCACCGTCCCGGCGCGCAGACCGGCGCACTCGTCACCGCGCTCGGCTTCGGGCTCTCGGCCTTCGTCCTGCTCGCGGCGATCCAGACAAGCCTCGAGGCGAACATCGCCAAGCGCATCCCCCAGCGTGCGCCCGACTACTTCGTGCTCGACGTGCCCAAGGACCGCGTCGGGGCTTTCGAGCAGGCTGTGCACGAGGTTCTGCCGCGCGCAAAGATCCGCACGGTGCCGGCGCTGCGCGGCGCGATCATCGCCTATGGCCCGGCCGGCCGGATGACGCGCGTCGCCGATCTCAAGACGATCCCCGAGAAGGGCTGGGCCCTGCGCGGCGAGCGCGGCCTGACCTATGCGGAGGAGGTGCCCGAGGGCAATTCGCTGGTCGCCGGCAAGTGGTGGCCCAGGGCCTATGCCGGCCCGCCGCTGGTCTCGGTCGACGAGGAACTGGCGACCGCGGTGGGCCTCAAGCTCGGCGACCGGATCACGATCGCCGTGCTCGGCGTCGAGCGCACCGCGACGATCGCCTCGCTCCGCCGGCTCGACTGGGAGAACATGGGCTTCAACTACGTGCTGGTGTTCTCGCCCAACACGCTGGCCGACGCGCCGCACAACCTTGCCGCGACGATCGACGTGCCCGCCGGCGAGAGCAAGGCCGGGTTGCTGCGCAAGCTGGCCCAGGCCTTCCCCGCAACCTCGGTGGTCGAGACCGGCGGCATCCTGCGCGAGGCGCGCGCGCTGCTGGGCCAGATGTCGACCGCGATCCTCGCAGCGGCTTCGGTCGCGGTGCTCGCGGGCCTGGCCGTGCTGCTCGGCGCGATCGCCGCGGCGCGCGCGAGCCGGACCTACGACAACGTGATCCTGCGCGTGCTCGGCGCGAGCCGGAAGCAATTGCTGCTGCTGCAGATGGCCGAATACGGCCTGCTCGCCGGCACGCTCGCGCTCGTCGCGCTGGCGCTCGGCAGCGGCGTGGCCTGGGCGATCGTCACCCAGATGTTCGAGTTCGACTGGCTGCCCGACTGGACCTGGATCCTCGCGGTGCTCGGCACGGGCCTCGTCCTGGTCCTGGGCTTCGCGCTGGCCGGCTCGCTACCGCTGTTGCGGGCGAAACCGGCGCAGGCGCTGCGCGAGCTTTAGGCGAAGACCGCCGCGCTCGTCGGATCCTTGGGATCGGGTCCGAAGCGGTTGGGGCCGCGCGTGCCGTCGAGGAACATGAGTACGATCAGGGCGATACCCGAAATCATGTTCACGAAGGGAATGAACCCGGCGATGAAGAAGCCGAGGTACCACCAGCCCGACATGTCGCGATCATGCAGGCGGCGCACGGTGACCGCGATATTCGGGATGAAGGTCGCCAGGCCCCAGATCAGCAGCAACACGCCGGTGCCACTGAACAGCGAACCATAGACCGCGAGCGGATTACCCGGATCGGCCAAGATCGCCGCGGTCGAGAAACCCGTTCCGAAGACGATCGCCATCAGTACGATCAGCACGATGACATTGAACAGAATCCAGCTCCAGAACTCCTTGCGACGCGAGCGTCCCTTGAAGTCGGCGTAGCGCTTGAGCGGCAGAATCATCCATTCCAGCATAAGTCCCCCTTATGTCGTAGAAGCCTCGACGGGCGGTGAAGATATCGTATCGCGACCCGACGCGGTCAGGCGAAGACCGCCGCGCTGGTCGGCTGGGTCGGATCATCGCCATACCTGTTCGGGCCACTCGTGCCCTTGAGGCACATGACCACGATCAGCGCGATCCAGACGAGGAAGTTGAGCAGCGGCACGGCGCCGAGGATGACGAAGGGCAGGTAGACCCAGCCCGAGAGATTGAGGTCGTGGAACCGCCGGATCGTCACCGCGAAGGAAGCGACCGCGGTCAGCAGTACCCAGACGTACATCGGTACGAGCAGCAGGATCATCGTCACGAAACCGACGCCCGCGAAGGCTGCGCCGAGATCGCTGAGATTGCCGCCGCTGCTCGCGAAGGCCGCGCCGCCGATCATGGTCGCGAACAGCCCGATGAAGACCACCGCCACGATCAGGTTGAGCAGCACGAACATCCAGAATTCCTGCCGCGAAGATCGCCCCTCGATAAGGCGATACAACTTGCGATACGGCATCAGCATCCATTCCATGGTGTCGTCCCCTTTCCTCCGAACCCAGAATAGACCTTCAAGCCACCACACATCCGCTTCCGTCGCAACGAAAAAGGGGGCCGCGAGGCCCCCTTCCCGTTCATGATCCGCGCCGCGCCCTACCAGCGGAAGCGCGCCGCGACGCCATAGGTGCGCGGCTGGTTGGTATAGGCCGAGACCGAGCCCGACTGCGCCACCGAATCGAAGATCACGTTGAGATAGCGGTTGTCGAGCAGGTTGCGGCCCCAGACCGACAGTTCGAGCCCGTTCTGCATCGCATAGGTGATCGAACTGTTGAGATCGCTGACCTCGCGCTTGAACGGACGCGCCGCGTCGAGGCCCGGCTGGTAGTTGGCCGCGCCCGTCACCGGATCGCGCACGATGAAGGCGGGCAGGCCCTCGACCGTCTGCACTTCGCTCTCGTAGTGGTAGTCGCCGTAGAGGATCAGGTGATCGCCGTTGTTGAACTCGTGATCGTAGGTGACGGTGAAGGTCGAAGAGATCGGCGGGATATCAGCGGGGGTAATGCCCGTGGCATCGCCGAAGGCCGAGTTCTTGAAGTCGTTGTACTTGGGATCGAGGTAGGTCATCGACAGGCCCAGCGTCAGGCCCTTGGCGGGCTTGACCGTGCCTTCGAACTCGATGCCGAAGACCGACTGCTTGCCAGCATTGCCGAGGAAGAAGCCGGTGCCGGTGAAGATGTTCGATTGGAAGCCGCGGATCGACTGCTTGAACACCGCCACATTCGCCGTCGCCAGGCCCCAGTTGGCCTTGATGCCGGCCTCATAGGACGTCGCCTTCTCGGGGCTCGCAAAGCGGCTGCCATAGGTCTGGTTGACCACGCCGATGCCCGCCGCCTGGATCCCCGCCTGCGCCGAAAGCGGCGGGCGGCTGTCGCGCGAGAGGTTGACCGAGCTGGCCTTGAAGCCCGTCGCGACGCCGGCATAGACGTTCATCGTGTCGGTCAGATCATAGGATGCACGCGCGGTCCAGGAGACGTTGTTGTCGCGCGCACGGCCGTTCTCGACCGAATTGGGCAGGTTGAGAAACGGCGGCAGGAACTGCAGCGCGCGCAGGTTGAGCAGCGCCGCGGTCTGGGTGTTCGCGCCGGTCGAGATCGCGTTGAACGCGGTGGGATTGCCCGCGGCGAAAGCGCCGATCTGCGCGGCCGAAGCGAAGCCCCCGGGCGCGCCGATCAGGCCGCCGACGGTCTGCGCGATCGCCGCATTGGTCGCCGCGGTGCGCAGCGCCGGCAGGTTGAGCCCGGCGAAGACGTCGTTCGAGGTAACGTTCGTCGCGAAGTTCTTCTTGTCGTGCGTGTAGTTGACGCCCGCGGTCAGGGTCAGGCGGTCACCCAGCTTGATGTCGAACTGGCCGAAGATCGAGATCGCCTCGTTCTTGAGACGGTAGGACTCGGCCAGCCCCTGCCCGGCGGTGAAGAAGCGATTGGTGTAGAGCGCGGGATTGCCCTGCAAGGTGCCGAACAGGTTCTCGAGCCCGGCGATGGTGAAGGCATTGTTCGACTGGCCGCGCACCAGCAGGTCGAGATAGGGCCGCGCCTGGGTCCCCCACTGGATCGCGCCGTCCTGGGCGATCTTCTCGTTGAAGTAATAGGCGCCGACCAGCGCGGTCAGCTTGTCGGCGATCGAGGCCGAGGCGCGGAATTCCTGGGTGAACGTCTTGATTCGCGTGTCCGAGGCATTGGTCCGCACGATGTCGGCGCTGGTGAAGTCGGCGTCGTAGTCGCTGAACGAGTCGGTGTTGCGGTAGGACGTGATCGAGGTCAGCGTCATCGGGCCGACTTCGTAGTCGATCTGGCCCGAGAAGCCGTAGTTCTCAATCTTGTTGACCGGAATGATGTTGTTGTAGACCTCGTTCGAGAAGCGATCGGCCGGCGCGTTGACGTTGCCGCCCACGGCGCGGATCGCATTGGTCGCCGCCGACTGGCGGACATTGACCACGCCGCAGCAGACCTCGTCGATCTTGCCGTAGTCGGCGATCAGGCGGACCGAGAGCTGGCTGTCGGGCTGGAACAGCAGCTGCCCGCGCGCGAACCAGCGATCGCGGTCGCCCAGCTTGGCGCCGGTATTGAGGTCCTTGTTGTAGCCGTCGCGGCGGTTGTAGCCGCCCGAGAGGCTCGCCGCGATCGTATCGGACAGCGGCCCGGTGACCACGCCTTTGACCACCACCGCATTGTAGTTGCCGTAAGACGCCTCGACGTTGCCGCCGAATTCGAACTTGGGCTTCTGCGTCGAGATCGAGATCACCCCGGCCGAGGCGTTCTTGCCGAACAGCGTCGATTGCGGCCCGCGCAGCACCTCGATCCGCTCGAGGTCGGGAAGGTCCGAAATCTGCGCCGCGGTGCGCGAGCGGTAGACGCCATCGATGAACACGCCGACCGAGGGTTCGATGCCGGCATTGTTCGCGCCGTTGCCGAAGCCGCGAATGAAGAAGTTGGTGTTGGCTGAGCTCTGCCGCTCACCGACGCGCAGCGAGGGGACGATCGAGCCCAGGTCCTTGAGGTCGCGGATGAATTCGCGCTCGATCTGCGCCGCCGTGGCGACCGTGACCGCCACCGGCACTTCCTGCAGCGTCTGTTCGCGCTTGGTCGCGGTGACGACGATCTCGTTGGCATTGCCGAAGTCATCGGAGGGTAAATCGCCGGCCGGCTGTGCTTCTTCGGCTGCTTGCGCGTCTTGCGCCAAAGCCACGCTGGGAAGACCAAAGGTTAACACCGCTACCGTGGAAAAAAACGCGGCGCGAGCGGAAGCGGTAAAGCCAACCGAGGATGACGTCATAAGCGAGCCCTCTCTCCAAGGGGAGCCGCGCCGGCACTGTGCCTTGCGCGTACACGAGCTCCCTTAGTCAGGACTTTAATCATAAGATTCCTAATTTTTCGATAGGTAGAGCGCATCCCTGCCACGGTTTTTGCACATTAGTGTCACCCAATGCCCACATGCGCGTAAGCAATCCGCGACTTGCCGTGGAGGGTCATTTCGGATAGGGGCGCGCCGTGTTGCAGCGCAACAGGCGCTCGCCTTAGCTCCCATAACTGGAAACCTCCGCATGTCCGCCCCGCTTCCCCTGCGCAATATTGCGATTATCGCGCACGTCGACCACGGCAAGACCACCCTCGTCGACCAGCTTTTCCGCCAGTCCGGCACCTTCCGCGACAACCAGCGCGTCGAAGAGCGCGCGATGGACTCGAACGACCTCGAGAAAGAGCGCGGCATCACGATTCTCGCGAAGCCGACCTCGATCGAGTGGAACGGCACGCGCATCAACATCGTCGACACTCCGGGCCACGCCGATTTCGGCGGCGAGGTGGAGCGCATCCTCTCGATGGTCGACGGCGTGATCCTGCTGGTCGACAGCTCCGAAGGCGCGATGCCGCAGACCAAGTTCGTGACCGGCAAGGCTCTGGCGCTCGGCCTCAAGCCGATCGTCGTCGTCAACAAGGTCGACCGTCCCGACGAGCGCATCCAGGAAGTGCTCGACGAGGTGTTCGATCTGTTCGTCACGCTCGAAGCCACCGACGAGCAGCTCGACTTCCCCGTGCTCTACGCCTCGGGCCGCAACGGCTATTGCAGCGACGATCCGCAGCGCCGCGAAGGCACGCTCGAGCCGATGTTCCAGAAGATCGTCGACCACGTGCCGCCGCCGGCGCTCGATGCCGACGCGCCGTTCAGCTTCCTCGTGACGCTGCTCGATCGCGACAACTTCCTGGGCCGCGTGCTCACCGGCCGCGTCCAGTCGGGCACGGTCAAGGCCAACCAGCCGATCCACGCGCTCGACATGGACGGCAAGGTGATCGAGACCGGTCGCGCCTCCAAGATCATGACCTTCCGCGGCCTCGACCGCGTCCCGGTCGACGAAGCCAAGGCGGGCGACATCATCTCGCTGGCCGGTCTGACCGTCGCCACCGTGTCGAACACGATCGCCGACACTTCGGTGACCGAAGCGATCCAGGCGCAGCCTATCGATCCGCCGACCCTGTCGATGCGCTTCGCGGTGAACGACAGCCCGATGGCGGGTCGCGAGGGTGACAAGGTCACCAGCCGCATGATCCGCGATCGTCTGAATCGCGAAGCCGAATCGAACGTCGCGATCAAGGTCACCGAGAGCGCCGACAAGGACAGCTTCGAAGTCGCCGGCCGCGGCGAGCTTCAGCTCGGCGTGCTGATCGAGACAATGCGCCGCGAGGGCTTCGAGCTCGGCATCAGCCGCCCGCGCGTGCTGTTCGGCACCGACGAAGACGGCAAGCGCACCGAGCCTTACGAAATCGTCGTCATCGACGTGGACGACGAGCACTCGGGCACGGTCGTCGACAAGATGAACCAGCGCAAGGCCGAGATGACCGACATGCGTCCCTCGGGCGGCGGCAAGACCCGCATCACCTTCTCGGCGCCCAGCCGCGGCCTGATCGGCTACCACGGCGAGTTCCTCTCGGACACGCGCGGCACGGGCATCATGAACCGCCTGTTCGAGAAGTACGGCCCGCACAAGGGCAAGATCGAAGGCCGCAAGAACGGCGTTCTGATCTCGAACGGCAACGGCGAGGCCGTGGCCTATGCCCTGGGCCCGCTCGAAGAGCGCGGCATCCTGTTCGTCGGCGTCGGCGAAGCGCTCTACGAGGGCATGATCATCGGCGAGAACGCCAAGGTCGAAGACCTCGAGGTCAACCCGATGAAGTCCAAGCAGCTGACGAACTTCCGTTCGACCGGCAAGGACGACGCGATCCGCCTCACCCCGCCCAAGGTCATGACGCTCGAGCAGGCGATCGCCTATATCGACGACGACGAGATGGTCGAGGTCACGCCCAAGAACATCCGTCTGCGCAAGGCGATCCTCGATCCCAACGAGCGCAAGAAGGCCGGCCGCAAGAAGGAAGCGGCCTGACATTAGAAAAGGCGGCGCGGGAAACCGGGCCGCCTTTTTCTTTGGCCGCGCCGCGCGATGTCACATCGCGACGCTCCGCCTCGTCAAGCTGACGAGGGCCGCCAGCCAGCGGCAGCAAGGAGCATCCCGATGACGAACGCCACGCCCCCGCTCGACACACTTGAAACCGCCACCCTGGCGCTGGCCGGCATGATACCGGCCTTCGCGGCACTGTTCGGCGCCGGACTGGCGGCAAACGGCACCTATATGCTCGCCGATCCGATCGCGTGGTATTTCGCGGTTCCCGGTGTCACCACGACCGGCCCGTTCAACCAGCATTTCGTGCGCGACATCGGCCTGATCTTCGCACTGATCGGCCTTGCCTTCATCGCCGGATCGGCCCGGCCCGCCTGGCGCGCTTCGCTTTGGGGTGCCGCGGCCTTCTGGCTCGCCGGACATGCGCTGTTCCATATCTGGGAAGTGGCGGTCGGCATCTGCGGCGCATCGGCCCTCCTCCGGGACTTCCCGGCGGTGACCTTGCCCGCGCTGATCGCAATCGCTTTGGCGATCTGGGTGGCCTGCGACTCCACGGCACCAGCCCGAGACTAACGCGATCTCGCCTGAAATTCATTCATACAATTGTCTACAAATCTGAATGAAACCTGCCAGCGTCATCCCGCGCCCGTTCAGCGAGGGTCGCCTAAAAGCAGTCCTGTAGCGGCGATCACCAGGCAATCCTGCCCCGGACCGCCGCCAGGAGTTTTCGAGATGAACCTGTTCAAGAAGGCCACGCTCGCCACCGTCCTCGCCGCCACGGCGCTCACCGCTGCCAGCCCGGCCATGGCGCGCGACCACTATCGCGGCCGCGGCAACGACACCGCCGCCATCGCCATCGGTGTGGGCATCGTCGGCCTGGCGATCGGCGCGATCGCCGCTTCGAGCAACAACAACCGCCGTGATCGTGATTACGACTATCGCCGCAACGGCTACGAGTATCGCGATGGCTATTACTGGGACCGTGACGGCCGCCGTTACGACCGTGACGGACGCCGCTATGACGATCGCTACTACGATCGCCGCGGCTACGGCGAATACGGCTCTTATCGCGGGTACTGAGGCTCGCGTCCCCTTTCTCCTTTGCGGAGAAATACGGGATGGAGCACCCCTTCTCTCGGTCTGCTCGGCCGGAACTCCGTCCCCGAAAAACTGCCCCTCCCGGTTGGCCGGGAGGGGCTTCTTTTTTGCGCGTAGCGCGCGGTCGTCAGAACTGGAAGCTGAGCGACGCGCGGAGCGAGTGGTAGTCGAAGTTGGTGTCCGAAGGACGCAGGTTGGTTCCGCCACCGCCCAGCAGGAACGGATTGGTCGCGGGCGCGGTGCCCTGGCCGACCGCGACGTAGTACTTGTTGTCGCGATGACGGTTGTAGAGATACTCGAGCCCGAGGCTGACGTTGTTCGTCACCATGATCTCGGCACCACCACCGGCCTGCCAGCCCCAAACGCGCTTGCCGTTATCAACCTGGGTGAAGCTGTTGGCCGTATTGGTCGTGGCGAAATCGTGGTCGATCTTCGCCCAGCTCGCACCGCCCGTGGCATAGAACAGTGCGCCGCCGCCCGGGGTATAGCCCGCGCGCAGACGCGCGGCGATCGTGTGGTCGATCTTGCGCGCGACCGTGTAGCTTGCCGGGGTCGACGAGTAGCCGGTGGTATAATCGATCGAATTGTTCTTCGACACTTCGACCAGGCCGCCGAGCACGAAATTCCCGCCACCCAGGCGCTTGTCGTAGCCGATCCGGCCGCCGTACTCGATGCGATCGCGATCGCCAGTGCAGCCCGCGGCGAGCGTGGCGCCCGTGGCATTGCCGCGGCAGAACCCGGTGAAGGCGTTGGCGCCGGCGGCGGTGGTCACCGTATCGCCGAAGGCACCGTCACGGTTGGTGTCGAACACCAGGGTATCGGCGCGGTCGTTGCCCTGAGCGGCCAGACCGATCGTTGCGGAGATGTAGGGTCCGTCGAAATGAGTGTCGCGTTCGCTCTGCGCCCAGGCGGGGCTGGCCACCGCCGCTGCGGCAACGATCGCGGCGAGAGATGCGGACCGGGATAGATTCATGACATAATCCTTGGAAATACTTCAGAAATAATGGCTTGAGCCATCACCCCCTAGAAACCGCGACACTGTCCAAGGTTGCGCGTCCATGTCGTGCAACCGCCACAGTTCGCAGCATTTGTGGGAATTATGTCACACTGGCATCTGGTCTTCTGCACGCTATCGCCGGGGCGTTGGGCATGGAGCGGAGGAGCCCGGTGATTGCCCGAGGGCATCGCTGGCGTTATCGTCGACCGCCCAATGTGGTGCTTTCCGTGAACCCAGGCGCTCCCCGCCCCGACAGGCCCAGCGCGTACCCGCGATCGGCCGTGGCGATGGTCAACATCGGCCTGCTGGCTTTCGTCACCGGTCTGTCTTTCGTCTATTGGCTGGTATCGGGCACGGCCGTTTACTGGCCCACGCTGGTCTTCGCGGTCTGGTGCTGCGTCGTCCAGTTCGTGCTGCGCCGGCGACCGAGCGCGCAGGCACAGCGGCAACGCCGTGTGCGGCTGGAGAATGCCGCGATCGGCACGCTCAGCGCGCTGGTGCTGATCGCGGCGGTGGCAATCCCGCTGACGAAATTGTTTCCGCTCTGACGCCGGCGCTCAGAGCAGCTTGCGCCGTTCCAGTTCGACGAAATAGGTCCTCAGCAAACCGCGAGCCTTGCGCGTCAGCTTGAGGAAGGTGCGCCGCGCGTCCATCTCGTCTTCCTCGCGCTCGACCAAGCCCTTGTTCTCAAGCACCGTTATCCAGCGTAGCGCCGTGGTCAGCGGCACGTTCGAGGCGAGGCAGGCACTCGTCACCGATATGCGCTTGTTCGTCCCCTGCGCCGCCAACAGATCGAGAAGCATGTCCCAGGCGGGCTCGCCGAAAAGGGTAGGATCGGCAAAAACCGCATCACGCACGCGGCGCGCGCCATAGACCCGGCTCGCCGCACGCTGCTGCATCGCAGACACCAGATAGAGCGGACCGTTCGATACGCTCTCCCCCTCTGACGCGCCCGCACCGATTTCGCCCGCGGCGGAGAGCAGGCTCTCGGCAGCCTCGAGCAAGAGCGCGGCGGCCGACACGGGATCCTCGCCGTTCAGCGCCGTGCGCTTCACGTCATCGAGCAGGTGGCCGAGTGCTTCCTGGCTATCGATCAAGGTCTTCCTCCGCATCGTTTGAATCGTCGTCGTCGGGCCGCGTGATGTTCTCGTGCTTGGCGAACAAATCCAAGATCAGCCGAACACGTTCTTCACGGTAGAGATCCATCTGCGAGATTTCGTCGACCGACAGGGCCTCTTCGGTAAGCGCGTCGATCGCCGCGGACACGTTGGCCGCGGTCGCGTGATAGCCAAGACGGTCGAGAAGTCGCAGGCAGAGCTGCAGATGCCACAGCACGGCCCGATTCAAGAGACCAACCTTGTTCGGCTTGTTGAACAAGCGACCCGCCCATCCCGAGCTTTCGGATTCGGAAACGATCCGTCTCACCGCTCCGGAATAGCAACGAATGGGAGCTTGGGCTAGAAACCAAGCGCAGGGAGCCTCCGAAGCTAAACCACGAGGTTGAAACGGTAAAAATGCACATAGGGACAGGTCGACAGGCCCGCCGAGAAGCACATCGGAAGGCCGATCGATCCAGGCCTCTGGCCATCCAAAAGATACCCCCGCCGAAGCGGGGGCCGAGTTGGACTAGCGCCGGGGGGTCGCTTTCCCGGCAAGTCCCGCGAATAAATGAGCCAGTCGGTCGGTCAATTCGGTTGCGGTGAGTCGCGGGCCAAACCTGTTCGAGATCGGACAGAGTTTGGCCGGCACGCCTCACCTTACCGGTCCTGCTCGAGCGTCGCCGCCGCCCAACGGCCGAACAGGACGCCGATCGTCGTCCAGAGCAGCAACTGGCTGCCGAGCGATGCAAGGCGGAAATTCCACAGTATACCCGCCGGAAAGTCTGCGGGCACTTCGTCGATCGTCGGCAACAGCAGGGCGCCAAGCGCAACCACCACGACGTAGCCGGCAATGGCCAGCAGACCGGCGTCGAAGCCGCGTAGCGTCCGAGCGAGGACCGCGCGCATCCGCGCTGCGACCAGCGCCGCGCAGACCGACAGCGCGATCATCGCGAAATAGGCGGCCGTGCGCAGGCCCACGGTTTCGTGTTGTCCCACCGCAGGCGGGGTCTGCGGATACTTGATGCCGGGCACGAGCACGATCAATAGAAAGGCGAGCGCCGCCAGCACCAAGGCCAAGCTGCGTGGCCCGATCTGCGCAATCCGGCCATAGCCATAGGCGAAGACCAAGGCAAAAATGCCGCCGACGGCCGCGCCATAGAGCGCAAGCGCGGTCAGCAGGCCGAAGCCCTTCTGCGTCTCGCGGCTGACGAGTTCGGCCTCCTGCGCGCCGGCATGATGCGCCGCGTGCGCAGCCTCATAAGCGATCGCGAGGTCGATCTGCGGCTCGGCAAAGGCGCGCGCGAACAGCGTGGCGAGCAGGGCGGCGAGAATGCCGGCCAGCATTCCCCGCCACAGCAGGTTTCCCGTCATGACGGGCGATCAGTGGCAGGGAAAGCCGAGCAGATGCCGGCCGTCGTGGACGAATTCGTGGACGTAAGCGCCCTCGAACAGCGCATAGGCGCCCTGTTCGGTGCTGACGAAATAGAGGAAGATCATCGCGATCAGCGCGCCGAAGACGGCCCATGGCAGCAATTCGTCGAGCGGGATCGCGGCCTGTCCGCGGACGGGGATGAAGCGGTCGTCGAGCAGCGCGGCAGTTGTCTGCATGCATATTCTCCTTCGCGGGATTGCGCGTCCCGAAGGTTGACAGATCCACGGAGAAGGTCTGACTCTCGACGATCCGGCTGGATATCGATTACAGTGGCGCGACCGTGCCGGAGTTGAACCGGCTTCTTCGTCCATGAGGCTGCGGCGATCTAGGCCGCCGCGTCCCCCGCCGTCAATCGGCACTTGGAGATTCCCCTGGCCACGACCCTCGATCTGATCTGCGCCGCCGCCACGCGGTCGGGCCGGACGGGCGGCTTCGCCGGTCCGGACGAACCGCTCGACGAAGCCGGGCTCAAGGCAGCCGAAGCATGCCAGCCCTCCGCACGGTCCCGCACGGAGGTCTTTCGCAGCCCCGCGCGCGCGGCTGCCGAAACGGCCCAGGCGCTCCGTGTCGCTGCGGCCATTGTGCCCGCGCTTAATGATATTGCCCATGGCGACTGGTCGGGACGCAGCTTCGCCGAGGTCCACGCTGACAACCCCGAGCGCCTGGCCGCATGGCTCGCAGATCCGCTTGCCGGTGCGCCCGGTGGCGAGACCCTGGCCGCGGTCCAGGCGCGCATCGGCGCATGGCTCGACGAAATCGCGCCGCATGACCGCCCCATCTGGGCGATCACCCATCCGATGGTCATACGCGCGGCGCTCGCTCATGCGCTCGCGCTCCCCCTGGCCACGACCCTGGCGATCGACCTCGCGCCGCTGTCGCGCGTTCGACTGTCGTTCAACCGCAGTTGGCGACTGCAAATCCTCGCGCCGCTCGGCTGACGACCCCCAACTTTACGCTTTCCTTATGCCCGGGCGCTGAACTCCCCGTGGAACCTTAACGCGGCTTGCGCCCACATCGGCTGCACTTCGAACCCGCGAGGATCCTAGTGCAGTTCAACACCCTCTCAACCAAGCTGCGCCGCGGCGAACGCTGCTGGCCGGCCGAATTCGCGCTCCGTCTGGCCGGCATCACAGCGCTGGGCGCCTGCCTCGCTTTGGCCCGGCTACTCATCCGGCAGGTCGAGCAACCGGCGACACCCGCCGATTTCGCGCTCGGCCTCTGCGTGGTCGCCTGCCTCTGGGCCGGGCTCGCGTTCGTCGTCGCCGGGCCCGAGCTGTTCCACGTGCTGCCGCGGCCTTTCCCATGAGGACAATACCATGACCGATCTGACCTGGCTCGCCTCACTCGGCGGACTTTTCTTGCTGACGCTCGCCTACGTGCGGCTCTGCGACCGCGCCTGAGGGACTTGGCATGACGCTTTCGCTCACCCTCGCCGGCCTGACTGCGCTCGGCCTGCTCATCTACCTCGTGGCCGTGCTCGTGCGGCCCGAGCGCTTCTGACGGAGCCTATCCCATGACCGTCCAGGGCTGGACCTTGATCCTCGTCTTCACCGCGCTCGTCGTGGCCATGGCCAAACCCATCGGCCTGTGGCTTTTCGTGCTTTACGAAGGGCGTACAACGCCACTGCATCGCCTGTTCGGCTCGCTCGAACGCGGTTTCTACAAGCTCGCCGGCGTCGATCCCAACGTCGAACAGACCTGGCGCCGCTACGCGCTGCACATGCTGGCGTTCAATCTGGCCTTGGCGCTGTTCACCTATGCGATCCTGCGCACGCAAGCCCTGCTGCCGCTCGACCCGCGCGGGCTCGCCGGTCAGGACGCGCACCTCGCGTTCAACACCGCGATCAGCTTCACGGCCAACACCAACTGGCAGTCCTATTCGGGCGAGAGCCTGTCGATCCTCGCGCAGATGCTCGGCCTGACGATCCACAACTTCCTCTCGGCCGCGACGGGTATCGCCGTGGCCTTCGCGCTGTTCCGCGGCTTCGCGCGGACCGGCAGCAAGACCGTCGGCAATTTCTGGGCCGACTGCACGCGCGTCACGCTCTACCTGCTGCTGCCGATCTGCCTGGCCTATGCGCTGTTCCTGATCGCCAGCGGCGTGCCGCAGACCTTCGCGAGTCTGGTCGACGCGACGACGCTCGAGGGCGCCAAGCAGACGCTGCTGCTCGGCCCCGTCGCCAGCCAAGAGGCGATCAAGATGCTCGGCACCAACGGCGGCGGCTTCTTCAACGCCAATTCGGCGCATCCCTTCGAGAACCCGACCGCGCTGACCAACTTCGTGCAGATGCTGTCGATCTTCGCCGGCGGTGCCGGGCTAACCTGGTGCTTCGGCAAGGCCGTGGGCGACACCCGCCAGGGCTGGGCGATCCTTTCGGCGATGATGGTCCTGTTCCTCGCAGGCACCACGGTCGTCTACTGGCAGGAGGCCGCAGGCAACCCGATCCTCCACCAGGCCGGCGTTCTCGGCGGCAACATGGAGGGCAAGGAGACGCGCTTCGGCATCGCCGCTTCCGCGCTGTTCTCGGTCGTGACCACGGCCGCCTCCTGCGGCGCGGTCAATGCCATGCACGACAGCTTCACCCCGCTCGGCGGGCTGGTCCCGCTGTTCAACATGCAGCTCGGCGAAGTCGTCGTCGGCGGCGTCGGCGCGGGCATCTACGGCTTCCTGCTGTTCGCTCTGCTCGCGGTCTTCGTCGCCGGGCTAATGGTCGGCCGCACGCCCGAATATGTCGGCAAGAAGATCGAGGCGCGCGAGGTCAAGCTCGCAGTCCTGGCGATCGCCGTGCTGCCGCTCTGCATCCTGGGCCTGACCGCGCTCGCCGCGGTCCTGCCCGCCGGCATCGCCGCGCCGCTCAACCAGGGCCCGCACGGCTTCTCGGAGATCCTCTATGCCTTCACCTCGGCCACGGGCAACAACGGCTCGGCCTTCGCCGGCCTGACCGCCAACACGCCGTTCTACAACGGCCTGCTCGGCGTCGCGATGTGGATCGGCCGCTTCTTCATGATCGTGCCGGTCATGGCGATCGCCGGCAGCCTCGCCGTCAAGCGCCACACGCCCGCAACCGCCGGCTCGTTTCCGACCACGGGGCCGCTGTGGGTCGGACTGCTCGTCGGCATCATCCTGATCGTCGGCGGCCTCACCTTCCTGCCCGGCCTCGCGCTCGGCCCGATCGCCGATCATCTCGCGATGATCAGCGGGCAAACCTTCTGATCTTGGCCTTCTGACGGACATCCCATCATGACCACTGCAACCATGTTCTCGGCAAAGCTGATCGGCCCGGCCGTCGGCGACGCCGTCAAGAAGCTGAAACCGCGCGAGCTGGTGCGCAATCCGGTGCTGTTCACCACCGCCGTCGTCGCGCTGCTGCTCACCGTGCTGCTGGCGCTGGGAAGCGAGCCGCTGCCCTTCGGTTTCCAGATCCAGCTGATCGTCTGGCTCTGGTTGACCGTGCTGTTCGGCACTTTCGCCGAGGCGCTGGCCGAAGGGCGCGGCCGCGCCCAGGCCGCGTCGCTGCGCGCGGCCAAGGCCGACCTCGTCGCCAAGCTGCCCGACGGGCGCACGCTGCCGGCGGCGCAACTCAAGCGCGGGGATGTCGTGCTCGTCGAAACCGGCGACCTGATCCCCGCCGACGGTGAGGTGATCGAGGGCGTCGCCTCGGTCAACGAGGCGGCGATCACCGGCGAGAGCGCGCCGGTGATCCGCGAGGGCGGTGGCGACCGTTCGGCCGTGACCGCGGGCACGCGGGTGATCTCGGACTGGATCAAGGTCCGCGTCACCCAGGAGCCCGGCCAAGGCTTCCTCGACCGCATGATCGCGCTGGTCGAAGGCGCCGAGCGCCAGAAGACGCCCAACGAGATCGCGCTGACGATCCTGCTCGTCGGCCTGACGATCATCTTCCTGATCGCGGTGGCGACGATCCCCGGCTTCGCCTCCTATGCCCAGGGCGGCGTGCCCGTGGCGATCCTGGCGGCGCTGCTGATCACCCTGATCCCGACGACGATCGCAGCGCTGCTCTCGGCGATCGGTATCGCCGGCATGGACCGCCTCGTGCGCTTCAACGTGCTCGCCAAGTCGGGCCGCGCGGTCGAGGCGGCGGGCGACATCGACGTGCTGCTGCTCGACAAGACCGGCACGATCACGATCGGCGACCGCGCCGCGAGCGAGTTCCGTCCGCTGTCGGGCGTGGCCGTGGCGGGCCTCGCCCAGGCCGCGGTGCTCGCCAGCCTCGCCGACGAAACGCCCGAGGGCCGCTCGGTGCTGGTCCTGGCGCGCGAGAAGCACGGCCTGCGCGACCAGGCCCTGCCTGCCGATGCCGAAGTGATCCCCTTCACCGCGCAGACCCGGATTTCGGGCGTCCGCTCGGCCGCCGGGCTCGTCCAGAAGGGTGCGGTCGACGCGATACTGCGCGCCAATCCCGAAGCCGCCGCCAGCCCCGCCGCGGCCGAGCTGCGCCGCATGACCGAGGAGATCGCGCGCTCGGGCCAGACCCCGCTCGCGGTGGCGCAGGACGGCCGCCTACTCGGCATGATCGCGCTCAAGGACGTGATCAAGGCCGGCGTGCGCGAGCGCTTCGCAGAGCTGCGCCGCATGGGCATCCGCACGGTGATGATCACCGGCGACAACCCGCTCACCGCAGCGGCGATCGCCGCCGAGGCCGGGGTCGATGACTTCCTCGCCGAAGCCACGCCCGAGGACAAGCTCGCGCTGATCCGCCGCGAGCAGGAGGGCGGCAAGCTCGTCGCGATGTGCGGCGACGGCACCAACGACGCCCCGGCCCTCGCCCAGGCCGACGTCGGCGTGGCGATGAACACGGGCACCCAGGCGGCGCGCGAGGCGGGCAACATGGTCGACCTCGACAGCGACCCGACCAAGCTCATCGAGATCGTCGGCCTCGGCAAGCAGATGCTGATGACGCGCGGCGCGCTGACCACCTTCTCGGTGGCCAACGACGTGGCCAAGTATTTCGCGATCATCCCGGCCATGTTCGTCGCGCTCTATCCGGGGCTCGGCGTGCTCAACATCATGGGCCTGGCGAGCCCACAGAGCGCGATCCTCTCGGCGATCGTGTTCAACGCGCTGATCATCCCCGCGCTCGTGCCGCTGGCGCTGCGCGGCGTCACCTACCGCCCGCTCGGCGCCGGCCAGCTGCTGGCGCGCAATCTCGCGGTCTACGGCCTCGGCGGCCTGATCGCGCCCTTCATCGGCATCAAGGCGATCGACCTGCTGGTCGGCGGCCTCGGCCTCGCCTGAGGACAGGACAATGCTCAAGGACCTCATTTCCGCCATTCGCCCCGCGCTCGTGCTGACCGCGCTGTTCGCCGCGCTGCTCGGGCTCGCCTATCCGGCCGCGATCACGGGCCTCGGCCAGGTGCTGTTCCCCGCACAGGCAAACGGCAGCCTGATCCGCGTGAACGGCACGGTCGTCGGCTCCGAGCTGATCGGCCAGGCCTTCACCGGCGCCGCCTATTTCCACGGTCGCCCCTCGGCCGCAGGCAAGGACGGCTACGACGCGACCGCCTCGAGCGGCTCGAACCTCGGTCCGACCAGCCAGGCGCTCGTCGACCGCGTTCGCACAGAAATCGCCGCGCTTTCCGGGACACCAGAGAAAAACGTTCCTCCTGATCTGGTGACTACGTCCGCCTCGGGGCTCGACCCCCATATCAGCCCCGAGGCGGCGGCTTTTCAGGCCGAGCGCGTCGCCACGGCGCGGCACCTGCCCGCGGCCACGGTGCAAGACCTGATCGCGCGTCACACCGAACGGCCATTGCTGGGCTTCCTCGGCGAGCCGCGGGTCAACGTGCTCGCACTCAATCTCGCTCTCGACAGGGCGGGGGCGCCGGGCGCACAAGCAGCGCGGTGAACGAGCAGCCGGCCCGCCCCGATCCCGAAGCCCTTCTGCGCGAGGCCGCGCAGGAGGGCTTCGGCCGTCTCAAGGTCTTTCTCGGCGCCGCCCCCGGCGTCGGCAAGACCTACGAGATGC
This sequence comes from Novosphingobium sp., assembly GCA_004211435.1. Classification (GTDB taxonomy): domain Bacteria; phylum Pseudomonadota; class Alphaproteobacteria; order Sphingomonadales; family Sphingomonadaceae; genus Novosphingobium; species Novosphingobium anseongense. The sequence continues at coordinate 23,662 of SECS01000021.1, forward strand.
TCAGCGACGGCATGGCCCGCCGCCAGGCCGGGATCGACGTGGTCGTCGGCGTGGTCGAGACCCACGGCCGCACCGAGACCGCGGCCAAGCTCCAGGGCTTCGAGGTGATCGCGCGCCAGAGCGTCGCCTATCAGGGACGCAGGCTCGAAGAGCTCGACATTGACGCCGTGCTGGCGCGGCGGCCGCAGCTCGTGCTGGTCGACGAGCTCGCGCATACCAATGCTCCCGGCAGCCGCCACGACAAGCGCTACCAGGACGTCGAGGAACTGCTCGCTGCGGGGATCGACGTCTATTCGACGCTCAACGTCCAGCACCTCGAAAGCCTCAACGATGTCGTCGCCTCGTTCACCAAGGTGCGCGTGCGCGAGACCCTGCCCGATCGCGTGCTCGACAAGGCGGAGGTCGAGATCGTCGACATTCCCCCCGACGAGCTGATCGAACGCCTCAAGGACGGCAAGGTCTACGTGCCCGAGGAAGCCTCGCGCGCGCTCGGCCACTTCTTCTCGAAATCGAACCTCTCGGCCCTGCGCGAGCTATCGCTGCGCCGCGCCGCCCAGACGGTCGACGCGCAGATGCTCGACTATGTCCGCGCCCATGCCATGGCCGGGTCTTTCGCGGCCGCCGAGCGCCTGGTCGTCGCGGTGAGCGAGCAGCCGGGCTCGGCCGAGCTCGTGCGCGCGGCCAAGCGCGTCGCCGACGCCCTGCGCGCGCCCTGGACTGCGGTGCACATCGAGACCCCGCGCGACGGCACGTTCACCGATGCCGAGAACGCCCAGCTCGCCGAAACCATGCGCCTCGCCGTCCAGCTCGGCGCGCAGGTCGCGACGGTACCCGCCGAAAGCGCGCTCGAAGGGCTCAAGCGCTTCGTTACCGACGCCCGCGCCACCCAGCTCATCGTCGGCAAGTCCAACCGCTCGCGCTGGTTCGAGCTGCGCCACGGCTCGGTCGTCGATCGGCTGGTGCGCGAGACGCCCGACATCGCGGTCCACGTCCTGCCGATGCGCGAGGGCGCAGCGCCGCAGCCCGCGTCACCGCGCAGTCGCGCTGCCTGGGGGCAGCCCCAAGGCTATCTGGCCGCGCTTGCGCTGGTCGTGATGGTCACACTGTTCGGCACACTCATCACCGGCCACGGTCGCACGACCAACATCGGCCTGCTCTACCTCGTGCCGGTCATGGTCGCGGCAACGCGCTATGGCCTGCGCACGGGCGTGGTCACAGGACTGGTCTCGTCGCTCGCCTACAACTTCTTCTTCATTCCGCCGACCCACACCTTCACGATCCAGGACCCGCAGAACATCATCACCGTGCTGGTGTTGCTGGGCGTGGCCGTGGTCTCCAGCCAGCTCGCCGCGCGCGTGCGCGAGCAGGCGCTGCTCGCACAGCGCAGCGCCATGCAGAACTCGGCGCTCGCCGGCTTTGCCCAGCTGCTCACCGGCATCGGCCAGCGCGAGGAACTCGCGCGCGTGCTCAGCGCCGAGGTCGGCCGCCTGCTCGACGCCGACACCGTGCTGCTGATGCCTGGCGAGGACGGCCTTTCGCTGAGCGCGGGGTGGCCGCCGGATGCCCATCTCGAAATGCTCGATCTCGCCGCCGCGCGCTGGGCTTTCGAGCAGAACCAGCCTGCCGGGCGCGGCTCGGACACCCTGACCGCGAGCGAGTGGCTGTTCCACCCGATCGCCGCCGGCGACAAAGCCCAGGCTGTCTTCGGTCTCTCGCGCAGCGATGCGCGCGCGCCGCTGCGCTCGGACCAGCTGCCGCTGCTGCTCAGCCTGCTCGGCCAGGCCGGGCTGGCCCTCGAACGCATCGGTCTCGAAGAGCGCATGTCGAGCCTGTCGCAGGTCCAGGAGCGCGATCGGCTGCGCCATGCGCTGCTGTCCTCGGTCAGCCACGATCTGCGCACGCCCCTGACCACCGTGCTGGGCATGCTGCGCGAGTTGCAGGCGACGACGCCCGAGCAGGTCGAACAGCTTGCCGTCGCGCGCAGCGAGGCCGAGCGGCTGCATCGCTTCGTCGGCAACCTGCTCGACATGGTGCGGATCGAGGCCGGCGCCCTCGACCGCACGATCGAGCCGGTCGACCTCGCCGAGGCCGTGGCCAGCGCGACGCACGACCTGCGCGGCGTGCTGCGCGATCATCCGATCCGCCTCGACGTCGCCCCCGACCTTCCCTTCGTCCTCGTCGATCCGCAGCTGTTCCACCACTGCCTGATCAACCTGATCGAGAACGCCGCGAAATACGGCCGCGCCGGCGCGCCGATCGTCGTCGCGGCACGGCGCGATCCGCAGGGCCTGACCCTGACCGTCACCGACGAAGGCCCCGGTCTTCCCGCCGGCGCCGAGACGCGAATCTTCGAGACCTTCACCAGGCTCGAAGGATCGGACCGCAAGGGCGGCACCGGGCTCGGTCTGGCCATCGTCAAGGGCTTTGCCGAAGCCATGGGGCTGAGCGTCTCTGCCGCCAACCGCGCCGACGGCGAAGGCGCGAGCTTCGCGATCCGTTTCGACGCCGCCCACCTCAAGATCCTGACGGACCCCGCATGAGCAAGCCGCCGACGATCCTCATCGTCGACGACGAGCCCGCGATACGGCGGCTCCTCCACGTCGGCCTGGCGCGCGCCGGCTATCGCCTCGTCGAGGCGGCGACCGCGCGCGAGGCTCTTTCGGCGATGAACATCGACAAGCCCGAGCTCGTCCTGCTCGACCTCGGCCTGCCCGATCGCGACGGGCTCGAACTGATCGGCCTGATCAAGACCGCCGGCGCGGCCGTGCTGGTCGTCTCGGCGCGCGACGCGACCGCAGAGAAGGTTGCCGCGCTCGATCTCGGCGCCGACGACTACGTGACCAAACCCTTCGACACCGAGGAAGTGCTCGCGCGGATCCGCGCCGCCTTGCGTCATCGCCTCACGGCCGCGGTGGCCACGCCGCTGGTTTCGATCGGCGAGGTCGAGATCGATCTTGCCGCACGCATCGTCCGCCGCGGCGCCACGGAGGTGCATCTGACGCCCAAGGAGTATGGCTTCCTCGCCGAGCTCGCGCGCAGCCCGGGCAAGGTCGTCACCCACAGCCAGCTGCTGCGCACGGTCTGGGGCGCCGGTCACGAGGGTGACGTCGAATACCTGCGCGTCGCCGCACGCGGCATCCGCCGCAAGCTCGAGGATGACCCGTCGCAACCGCGGCTCCTGCGCAACGAGCCTGGCGTGGGCTATCGCCTGATGACGGGCGACTAAAAACAACGGCGCTGGGAAATGGTGCCGGCTACAGGATTCGAACCCGTGGCCCCCTGATTACAAATCAGGTGCTCTACCAACTGAGCTAAGCCGGCTTGCCGTGCCCGGGCTGCCTAGCTTGCCCGGCGGAACCTGTCAAAGCACCGCGTGGCGATCCTCAGCCCTGTGTGGAGCGCTGGCGGATCAGCCGCAGATAGGTGTCGGCGACCTCCTGGTTGATCGCGTCCCACGAGAAGTCGCGGCTGCGCGCTTCGCCGGCGGCGCCGTGGGCGGCCCGGCGGTCGGGCTGCTCGACATAGGCCTTGAGCGCCTCGGCGAACTGGTGGATCGCGCCGGGACGGACGAGCTGGCCCGAGCGGCCGTCGTCGACCAGGCTCTCGCTGCCCGTCGCGATCGCCGCGACCACGGGCAGTCCGCAAGCCATGGCTTCGAGCGTGACATTGCCGAAAGTCTCGGTGACCGAGGGATTGAACAGCATGTCCATGCTCGCGACCGCGCGGGCGAGATCGGCGCCGCCCTGGAAGCCGACGAAACAGGCCCCCGGCAACCGCGCCTCGAACCAGGCGCGCGCTGGCCCCTCGCCGACGACCAGGACCTTGTGCGGCACGCCGCGACGCTTGAGCTCGTCGATCGTGTCGGAAATGACGTCGAGCCCCTTTTCCATCACCAGCCGGCCGAGGAAACCGATCACGACTTCATCATCAGCAATGCCGAGCGAACGACGCCATTCGAGCGACCGCGCCGCCGGATCGAAGATCTCGCGATCGACCCCGCGCGACCAGATGCCGATGTCATAGTTCATCCGCTGGTCGCGCAGGCACTGCGCCATCGATTCGGACGGCGCGACGAGCGCGTCGCAGCGGCGGTAGAAGCGGCGCAGCAGGGCTTCGACCAGCGGCTCGCCCCAGGCCATGTTGTAATAGCGCAGATAGGTCTCGAACCGCGTGTGGACCGAAGCCAGCACGGGCAGCTTGCGCGACCGCGCCCAGGACACCATGCGGTGACCGCTGACGTCGGGCGAGGAAACGTGGACGACGTTCGGCGCAAAGGCCTTGAGATCGCGCTTGAGCCGCGGCGACAGGCCCAGCGAGAAGCGGTACTCGCCGCGGCCGGGGATCGGCGTCGCGGGCACGTCGACGAGATCGCCCGTCGGCGGGAAGGCCGGGGTGTCTGTGGTCGGCGAATAGACGCGCACCGAAGCGCCCTGCCGCAGCAGGTAGCCGACGAGGCGGTTCAGTGCCTGGTTGGCGCCGTCGCGGACGTAGTTGTAATTGCCGCTATAAAGCGCGATGCGAAGGTCGGCGGTCTGCATATCGAGCGCGCCTTAGCGGCTTCGCACGCGCCTGACGAGAGGCGGCGGACCACCTCTCCGCATCCCCGGGCTCACCAGCCGCGATAGCGCGGGCCATCCCAGCCCCTGCCATTCCAGCCGCGATCATTGCGATAGAAGCGGCGTGGTGCGCGATCGTAGTAGTAACCGCGCGGATAGGCCGGGTAGTAGCTGCGCGGGTAGCCATAGGCCGCATAGCCACGCCGGGGGCCATAGTAGCCGCCATCATGATAACGGTCGTAGCCGCGGTCGCGGTCCGAGGCGATCGCCGCGCCGACGGCGAGGCCGATGATGCCCGCACCGATCGCCAGAGCGGCATCGTCGCCGCGGTCGCGGTAACGGTCGCGCGCCTCGGCCGTGGTAGCCAGCGTCGTGGTACCGAGAGCGAGCGCCGCGACGAACGCTGCGTTTCGGAAATTCCTGATCATGACCCTCTCCTTAGACACGCGCATCCCGGCGCACGGATCGCAACATGGCAAGGAAACATTCCGCGGCTGAACTCGTGGTTAATGCCGCACTGGCCCCCGCCGAGCCCGATTGCGACGAACCGCTGATCGCAAGACCCTGCACCGCGAGCGCGGCGAAGTCACAGGAGGACCGCCAGAAAGTTAACCATGTAATTTTTGGAAGAACAGATATTTACAAAAATTTCGCTGAATAAAATTAATCTATTCTTACCGACACCGCTCCAGCAATAACTCCATTTCCGATGCAAACGCGGAACTTTTCGGAACCAATTGCCGGGTTCATGAGTAGACTGGCGGTCGGGCGCAACCTTACCCTAGCTGTTCTCCAGAGCGAGTAGCGCATGAAACTCATGGACCAGATGGAGATATCCCCGCGCCTTTTCGACCGGCGCGACGCCGAGGATACGGGACCCCGGACGCTGATCGCCGAGTGGCTCTATCGCAGCCGCCAGGAACGTCCGGGGGCCGAAGACACCCGGTTGTTCGGCGAACCGGCCTGGGACATGTTGCTCGACCTTTACGTCCATCAGGCGAAGGGCCTTTCGACCAGCATCACCGGCGCCTGCATCGGCTCGCACGCTCCGCCCACCACTGCACTGCGCTATGTCGAGTTGCTGCACGACCAGGGTTGGATCGAGAAGATCCCCGACGAGAGCGACCGTCGCCGCTCGTTCCTGGCGCTGACACCGACCGCGACCCGTCGGCTCGATCGTCACTTCGACCAGCTGCTCGAACGTCTCGCGCAGATCACCCCGGACCTGTTCGCCTCGCTGAGCCTCGAAAAGGCCAGCTGAGGCTCAGGCGTAGCGGTTGCGCAGCGCCTTCTTGTCGGGTTTGCCCAGCGGCGTCACCGGCAGGGCCTCGACGAAATCCACGCTTTTGGGCGCCTGTACCGATCCTTTGCGTTCGCGCACCTGAGCGATCAGCACCTCTGCGTCCACCTCGACACCAGGTTCGAGCACGACCACGGCCTTGACCGCCTCGCCCCACTTGGGATCGGGCACGCCGATCACCGCCGCCTGACGCACGGCCGGATGCTCGACCAGCACGTCCTCGACCTCGCGCGCGAACACGTTGAAGCCGCCCGTCACGATCATGTCCTTCTTGCGGTCGACGATGCGCAGGTAGCCGTCGGCGCTGCGCACCGCGACGTCGCCCGTGTGCAGCCAGCCGCCGGCGAAGGCCTGGGCCGTCTCCTCGGGCTTGTTGAGGTAGCCGAGGTTCACGAGCGGGCCGCGCACGCAGATCTCGCCCGGCGTGCCGTCGGGCACCTCGTTCATATCATCGTCCATCAGCGCGACGCGGACCAGCGGCGTCGGCCGGCCGCAGCTCGCCAGCCGTTCGGGATCGTCGACCTTGTGCTCGTCGCGGCGCAGAACGGTGATCGACATCGGCGCCTCGGCCTGGCCGTAGAATTGGAAGAACACCGGCCCCATCCGCTCGATCGCATCCTTGAGCCGTGCCGCCGGGAAGGCGGACGCACCGTAGAACACGACCTCGAGGCTCGACAGGTCGAACTCGCCGAAGCGCGGGTGGTCGATCAGCGCCAGGACCATCGTCGGCACGAGCAGGATCGAGGTGATCCGGTGCTCCTCGATCGCCTGCATCACCGCCACCGGCTCGAAGCCCGGGACCACGACCATGTGCCCGCCGCGCACGAGCACCGAAGTCAGCACGGCCGCGCCAGAATGGCTGAGCGGCGCGCAGATCAGGTGGCGGATCTCGTTAGGCCATTCCCAGCTCATCAGCTGGATCAGCGCCGAGGTGGCCGAAGCGCCCTGCGAGCACATGATGCCTTTGGGCTTGCCCGTGGTTCCGCCCGAATAGGCGATCCGCATCAGCGCGTCGGGTGCAAAGGCCGGCGCGACCAGCGGCCGAGGCGTGTAGTCGCGCGCGGCTTCGGTCAGGTTGCGGCCGGTGCCTTCGCCCCCCATCGCAAAAACATGTCGTAGCCGCGGCGCGCGCTCGGTCAGGGCCGCGGCGATCGGCTCGTAGTGGCCGGGATCATAGATCAGGAGATCGACCTCGGCATCCTCGAGCACGTAGAGATAGTCCTCGACCGAGCCCATCGGATGGAGCGCGGTCGCCACCACGCCGGCGAAACCGAGCGCACTGTTGACCGCAAGGATTTCGAGCCGGTTGCGCGAGAGCATGGCCGCGCGCCGTGGCCTGGATTCAAGCCCTTCGAACACCTGCTGGATCCGGCTGATGTCCTCGGCAAGACCCCGCGCAGTCAGCCGCTCGCCGTCCTGGCCGATCGCGACGAGCCGGTCGAGATCGCGCGATAGCGCCTGAGCCACGAGATCGCTGACGCTGATAGGGAGATGGAGAAGATCGGTCACGCGCGGCTCCTTGCAGATTCTATATTGCAATAGACGCGGTTCATTCTCCCGTAAACACCGGCCTGCGCTTCTCCTTGAAGGCATTGATCCCTTCGCGGTAATCGCGCGTCAGCGAGACCATGACCTGATTGTCGCGCTCGGCGTCGAGCGAGGCCTCGAAGCCCTGATCGATCGCGACCTGGACCTGCGAGCGGATCGCCGCGAGCGTCTTGGTCGGCATGGCGGCGAGACGGGTGGCGATCTCCTCGGCGCGGGCGAGGACCTGGTCATCGTCGACCACTTCACTGACGAGCCCTGCGGCCAGCGCCTCGGGCGCGAACATCTTCTCTGCAAGCAGCGCCATCTTCAGCGCACGCAGCCGACCGACCGCGCTCGCTACCAGCCAGGTCGCGCCGACATCAGGTACCAGCCCCCGCAGCGCGAAGGCGAGCATGACATAAGCCGAGCGTCCGACGACGACGATATCCCCCGACAGCGCGAGCGATGCCCCGCCCCCCGCGGCCGCGCCCTTGACCGCGGTGATCAGCGGCACCGGCAGCGCCGCGAAGAAGCGCGCCAGCGGGTTGTAACAGTCGTCCATCTGTCCGCGCACGTCTACTGCGCCACCGGTGGCGGGCGCCTGTCCGGTCGGAGCGATGTTCGCGCCCGCGCAGAAGTTGTCGCCCGCGCCGGTCAGGATCACCGCGCGTGCGCCGCTGTCGATCTCGGCCTGGATGAGTCCGGGCAGGTCGAGCATCATCTGCGGCGTGAACGCGTTCATCTGCGCCGGCCGGTTGAGCGTCACCCGCGCCACGGCACCGATCCGTTCGACGAGAATGTCCTGTTCGCCGGTCATAGGCCTCCCCTTGGTCAGGGCGCCAATGACGGCCCGATGGGCAGGCTTGTCCAGCAGTGCCCTGCTTTATCGGCGGGACGATTTAGACCCGGCCGAGCGGCACGACCATCGGCGTCTCGCCCGACAGATCGACCTTGGCGCTGATGCCATAGACCCGTCGCAAGGTTTCCGCGGTCAGCACCGCGGCCGGTGCGCCTTCGGCGACGACGCGGCCCTGATCCATCAGGATCAGCCGATCGCAGTAGCGCGCGGCCATGGTCAGATCGTGGAGCACGGTCACGACGAGCGCCCCCTCGCGGGCCTCGCGCGCCAGCAGTTCCATGACGTCGATCTGGTGCCCGGGATCGAGCGCTGCCAGCGGCTCGTCGACCACCAGCCCCTGCGCGCCGACGGCCAGCGCGCGTGCCAGCATGACGCGCGCGCGCTCGCCACCCGACAGTTCGGTGGCGATCCGGTGCGACAGATGGCCGACGTCGGCGCGTGCCATCGCCTCGGCCACGGCGGCACGGTCTTCGGCGCCGATCCGCGACAGCGGCGCCAGATGCGGCAAGCGGCCCAAGGCGACCAACCGCTCGACGTCGAGCGGCCAGTGCAGTGTCTGTCCCTGGGGCAGATAGGCCAACGCCCGTGCCCGATCGCGCGCGGCCATCCGGCCGACCGCCACGCCGTCGATCGCGACGCTCCCCGCACGCGCGGGCACGAGCCCGAGCATGGCGCGGACCAGGGTGGATTTGCCCGCACCGTTGGGGCCGATGATGCCCACGAGTTCGCCGCTGTCGAACCGCGCCGTGACACCGGCGACCACCTCGCGCCGGCCGAGCGCGACCGACAGGCCCTCGACGCTGACCGTCACCATAGCCGCCGCTCCCGCAGGAGATGGACAAGGAAGACCGGCACGCCGAGGAAGGCGGTGACGACGCCGAGCTTGAGTTCGCTCGAGGTCGGGATCAGCCGCACGAGCACGTCGGCGAAGGTCAGCAGCGCCGCGCCCCCGAGCATCGAGGGCAGCAGGATAGACGAAGGGCTGCGATCGGTCAGCGGACGCACGAGGTGCGGCACGATCAGGCCGATGAAACCGATCGAACCGGAGACCGCGACCGCGCCGCCGACGCCGATCGCCACGCCGAGCAGGACGCGCATCCGTACCCTGCCGAGATCGAAACCCAGCGAGCGCGCACCGTCCTCGCCGAGCGCGAGAGCATCGAGCGCGCGGCCGTCGATCAGGAGCAGCGCGATGCCTGCGGCGATGCAGGGCAGCGCGATCAGCACGTGCTGGCTCGAGCGGTTCTCGATCGAGCCGAGCAACCAGGTGGTGATCTCCATCGCCGCGAACGGATTGGGCGAGAGGTTCAGCGAGAGGCTGATCCCCGCGCCGGCGAGCGTCGAAACCGCGATACCTGCAAGGATCAGGGTCAGCGGGCTCTCCGAACGGCCGGCGAGCGCAAAAAGCAGCAACAGCGCGCCGAGCCCGGTCAGGATCGCCAGCGCCGGCAAAGCCGCGGCGTGCCATTCGGCGAAACCGAAATATATCGCCGCGACCGCGCCGAGCGCGGCCGAATTCGACGCGCCGAGCACCGACGGCTCGGCCAGCGGGTTGCGCAGGTAGCCTTGCAACACCGCCCCCGCGAGCCCGAGCATGGCTCCGACCAGCAGGCCGACCACGGCGCGCGGCAGCCGCAGGTCGAACAGGATCGTGCGGGTGATCGCATCGCCATCGCCCAGCGCCGCGGCGAGGATCCGCGTCGGCGGCAAAGGCACGGCACCGAGGCCGAGCGAGGCCAGGCCGGCGATCACCACCAGACCGATCAGCAGCGGCAGCAGTGCCGGGTGACGGGCGCGATGGACTTCGATTGACGCGATGCTCACGGTCCCCCCTGGCTCTGTCCGGCGCATCGGCCGGCGGCTGCGGTTACCGGCATTGCCGCGGCGCGACAAGCGGACTATGGGTCAGGCCATGCATGCCCTGCGCTCCCTCGTCCATCGCCACCGCCTTCTGGCAGCGATGCTCGTGTGCTGCGTGCTCGCGCTGAAGATCGCAGTGCCGGCCGGTTACATGCTGGGCCAGCACGGCAAGGTCCTGACGATCGAGATCTGCGCGGACGCCAGCGGCGGCACGGTCACCAAGCAGATCACGGTGCCCAGCACGCACGACGGCAAGGACGCGCAAGCCAAGAGCTCCGACACCTGTCCCTATGCCGCGCTGGGCTTCCCCGCGCTCGGCGGCGCCGACCTGGCGCTTCTCGCGCTGGCCCTGGCCTTCATCCTCGCGCTGGGCCTCGCGCCCGCGCCCTCGGCGCCGCTGCGCCGTGTTTCGTTCCTCCGGCCGCCGCTGCGCGGACCGCCGACGCTCGCCTGATCCGCAACCATCCGCGCCGTGGCGCGGGTTTCCTGCCGATCGGCTGCGGTGCGCACGACGCGCCCGTCCAGCGTTTCCGGAACAGACATCGATGAAGACTTCGCTCTCTGCGCTCAGCCTCGCGCTGTGCCTAGCATCTCCCGCTTTTGCCGAAGAAGCGGCCGAGGCACCCTCGGACAACAACATCCTCGTGGTCGGTCAGAAGGATGCGCCGGTCGAGATCGCACCGCGTGGCCTGACCGTCAGCCTCGGCGCCGAACAATTCGCCGCGGTCAACGCCTTCAACACCGAAGACCTGATCAAGTACGCGCCCAATTTCTTCGTGCGCAAGCGCTACGCCGGTGACAGCAACGGCGTGCCGGGCTTCCGCGGCACCCATTCGAGCCAGAGCGCGCGCACCCTGGTGATGGTCGACGGCTTCGTCGTCTCCAATTTCCTCGGCAACAGCTTCGGCTTCGCGCCCAAGTGGGGAGTCGTCGGACCCGGCGAGGTCGAGCAGTTCGACATCGTCTATGGCCCCTACTCCTCACGCTACCTCGGCAATTCGATGGGGGGCATAGTCAACGTCACGACGCGCGATCCCAAGGAAACCGAAGCTTTCGCCACGGTCCAGGGCTTCGTCCAGCCGTACGGCCAGTTCGCCACGAAGCACGATTACTATGGCTATGCAGCCGAGGGCGGCTTTGGCTGGAAGCAGAAGTACGGGCCGTTCTCACTGCGCGTGACCGGCCGTTTCTTCCGCAACGAGGGCCAGCCGATGATGTGGTACGGCTTGGTGCCGATCACCGGCGCGGCCGGCACGGCCGTGACCGGCGCCGTCGTCGATCCGAAGCAGGTCGAAGCCATCGCTGCCGGAACCGGGCTTGCTAACCTGCCCCCCACGCTACCCGGCCAGCCCGCGCAAGCCGTGCCGGCGGTGCCCGGCTCGCCCACCAATCCGATCTTCGCCGCGCAGTCGCCCGCGCGGATCACCCAGGCGCAGACCAAGCTCAAGCTCGGCTACGACGACGGCACGGTGACGGGCCAGTTCCTGTTCGCCTACTGGCACAACGAGGACCGCCAGACCGCGCCCGACTGCTATCTGCGCGACGCCGCCGGCGACACGGTCTGCGAAGGCCGCGTGACGATTGGCGGGCAAACCTACACGGCGGCGGGTGCGGTCTTCTCGAAGACCCTGCGCGACGAGTTCCTCGCCGGCCTGAAGCTGACCGCGCCGATCGCCGAGAACACCACCGCACGCATCGCGGTCTCGACCTACCAGATCGCGCGGTCCGAGGGATTCACGTCGAACGGCTATGTCACCGGTCGCGACAACGGCGCG
>SECS01000290.1 GCA_004211435.1 Novosphingobium sp.
ATGTCGTTCTCGAGGAAGCTTGTCCCCTCGGGGGGCAATCGGAAGGCGGCCAGTTCGGCGTCATAGGCCACGCCCTGCACGCGAAGACCGTCGCGCGCCGCGGCGATGATGCCGGCCACATGCGTGCCGTGACCGTTCGGATCGTCGGTCGCCGATCCGCCAGCGAAGACGTCGTGCGACAGGTCCGACACCTGACCGGCCAGATCCGGGTTCGCAACGTCAATGCCGCTATCGAGCACACCGACCGTGACGCCGGCGCCCGTGTACCCGCGACTGTTGGCGGCGTCAGCGTGGATCAGGGCCAGGTTCCACTGACTGGTCCCTTCCTGAAAGCTTTGGGCCGAGGCCGGAGCGGCGACGAACGCGGCGCCGGCGAGCGCGCAGGTCAGCGCCAGCGCGCCGGTGGACGATCTGAACATGGGAACCCCCGTTACCTGGGGCTGTATTGCGGGCATGCCCGCGCAGAAGCAAGGCGATTTCAGAAGCTTGGCTGTGACCTATCGCCCTACGGCGCCCCTGAGGCCACGGCCGCAGCTGTTGACAAGGTTTGCCATCGAGCAGACTGTTCGGCCATGGCCACCATGAATATCTCCCTGCCCGACCAAATGAAGGCCTGGGTCGAATCGCGATCCGCCGACGGCCGCTATTCGAACTCCAGCGACTATGTTCGCGACCTGATCCGCGCCGATCAGGTGCGGATCGAGAAAATCGCTCATATGCAGAAGCTGATCGATGAGGCGTACGCTTCGGGCGACAGCGAGATGACGACCGACGAAATCTTTGCCGAGGCGCGGGCGGAGGCTTTGCTGCGCACAGGTTCGCGCGCGGCCTGAGTGGAGATGATCCGGTACACCGAGGCAGCGCGCGCCGATGTTCGCGCGTTGCGCCGCCACGGCGTGGAGGCCTACGGCGTGGCGCGAAGCGATGCCTATGCGGACGGATTGCAGCTATCGATCCTGCGACTGGAGCCGTTTCCGGAACCGTCGCCTCACATGCCGGGTGTCGCGCCAGGCATCAGGGTAATGCCTTACCGAATGCATATCGTGCTCTATGTGGTCGACGAACAAGGCGTTCGCATCCTGCGCATCAGGCATGGCGCTGAGGATTGGCTCGACTTCCCGGACGGAGGCTTCGCATGACCCATCCCATCCGCGTCGGCATCGGCGGCTGGACCTATGAGCCATGGCGCGGCGTCTTTTATCCGGACAAGCTGAGCCAGAAGAAGGAGCTGGAGTTCGCCAGCCGCGCCCTGACCTCCATCGAGATCAACGGCACCTATTATTCCGGCTTCAAGATCGACACCTGGATGAAGTGGAAGGCCGAGACGCCGGATGGCTTCGTCTTCGCGGTCAAGGCCAGCCGGTTCTGCACCAATCGCAAGGTGTTAGCCGACGGCGCGGACAGCGTCGCGCGCTTCCTGGACCAAGGGCTGACGGCGCTGGGGGACAAGCTAGGGCCTATCAACTGGCAGTTCATGGCGACCAAGACCTTCGATCCCGTCGACTTCGAAGGCTTCCTGAAACTGCTGCCCAAGGAAAAGGACGGCCTGCGGCTGCGCCATGCGCTGGAAGTGCGCAGCGCGACCTTCGACGTGCCGGAATTCTACGATCTGGCCGCCCGGTACGGCGTCGCCATCGTCTATGCGGAGGATGACGAGGCGCCGACCTGGCCGCGCATCGACCAGCCGACCGCCGACTTCACCTATGCCCGGTTGATGTCCAGCCGCGAGGACGTCGCGAGCGGCATGACCGGCGCCGAACTGGACGCCATCGCGGCGCGCGGCCGCGCCTGGGCCGAGCGGGGCGACGTCTTCGCCTACTTCATCGCCGGCGCGAAGGTGCGGAACCCGGCGGCGGCGCAGGCCCTGATCGCGCGGTTGAAATAGCCGCTC
>SECS01000135.1 GCA_004211435.1 Novosphingobium sp.
GGGCTGCCGGAACGGGCGTGCTGCGCTGCGTTGCCGCGGGGGGCGGAGCGGGTGCGGTCTGCGCGGGCGCCGTCACGGCCTGGGCAGGCGCCTGCGGCGCGACGGGAGCCGGAACCGGTAGGCCGCGCGCGAGCAGGGCTGCGGCCGAGACGGGCACGGTGGTGACCACGCGCTTGTCCGCGAGCGGCGCGACCGGTTGTCCGCCGATTGTCACGGCCAGCGCATCGGGCCAGCCGGTGCGCAGCTTGGGCTCGGCCGCGTCGGCGGGAATGGTGAAGCTTTCGCCTTGCGCAAGCTGCTTCTCGAGCAGCTTCTTGCCGCTGGCATCGGTGATCCGCACCCAGACGCCGGCTTCCTTCGCGGTGATCACGACCGCGCCCTGTGCCGTCGGCGCCGCCGCAACCGGCGCTGCGGTCACCACCTTCTTGGCGGCGGGCGGGGGCGCATCCTTGATCAGGTCGGGCAGCGACACGGCCGGGAAGATGTAGCTTCCCCAGAATACGACCACGGCGACCACGACCGCAAGCGCGGCAGCGCCAGCCACCCAGGCGAGACGCACGCTGGGCACGCGGGCCGGGTCGCCGGGCTCGAAGGTCGGTTTGGACGGGGTCTCGACCTCGTCGATCATGTTCAGTTCGATGCGCACGGCCTGTGCGATCTCGCGCTCGTCGATACCCACGGCGCGGGCATAGGCGCGCGAAAAGCCGACGGCATAGGTGCTCGAGGCGAGATCGGCGAAGCGCTCTTCCTCGATCGCGGCGAGATGGCGCTCGGCGATCTTGGTGCGTGCGGCGATATCTGCGCGGCTCAGCCGCTGCTTCTCACGGGCGAGGCGCAGTCGTGCGCCCACGCTCATCGGGAAATCGAAAGGTACCTGCGGCGTATGTAGATCCTGTTCGGCCATCCGGGTCCCGATCGGAGTTCAAAGCTTGCGCCCGTGCTGAGCCGCAGAGAAACGCGCTCCCGTCCGCCAAGTCAAGCCCGCCCCTGGTCGATCCGCGGGTTGCGCACAAGCGCGTGCGGCCGGGCGGACGGGCATGCGCGATCAGTCGCAGGTTATGCCGTGACGGCAGGTCCAGTCCTCGAGCGCGGCGCGCAGGTTCGGCGGCGGCGCGTCCAGCCAGCCGTCCATCGCCGCCTGGATCCCGCCGAGGTCGATCTTGCGGACCAGTTCCTTGATCGGCCCGATCGCCGCGGGGGTGATCGACAGCCGGCGGATGCCGACGCCGAGCAGCGCCAGCGCTTCGAGCTGGCGGCCGCCCATCTCGCCGCAGACCGTGAGATCGACGGCATGGCCCTCGAGCGAGCGAACGATGCGGCGGATGAAGCGCAGGATCGACGGGCTCAGCCAGTCGTAGCGCTCGGCCAGCTTGGGGTTCGAACGGTCGGCGGCGAAGAGGAACTGGGTGAGGTCGTTGGTTCCGATCGACAGGAACGAGAGCCTGGGCGCGAGCACGTCGAGCTGTTCGGCCAGAGCCGGCACTTCGAGCATGGCGCCGTAGCGGATCGCCTCGGGCAACTGCTTCTTGCGCGCCTTGAGGAAAGCGACCTGGCCTTCGAACACGGCCTTGGCCGCGTCGAACTCCCAGGGCTCGGACACCATCGGGAACATGACGTTGAGCGTGCGCCCGGCCGAGGCCTCGAGCAGTGCGCGCGCCTGGGCCTTGAGCAGGCCCTCGCGTTCGAGCGCGACGCGGATCGCGCGCCAGCCCATCGCCGGGTTCTCCTCGCCCTCGCCGTCATCGTGGCGCAGGTAGGGCAGGACCTTGTCGCCGCCGATGTCGACCGTGCGGAACACCACGGGCTTGTCGCCCGCGGTTTCGAGCACTTCGCGGTAGAGCCGCGTCTGCCGCTCGCGCGCGGGCAGGGTGGCCGAGACGAGGAACTGGAACTCGGTGCGGAACAGGCCGATGCCGTCGGCGCCGGTCAGCGCCAGGTTGGGCATGTCGTCGCGCAGGCCGGCGTTCATCATCAAGGTGATGCGCTGGCCGTCCTTGGTCACGGGCTCGACGTCGCGCAGCGCGGCATAGGCGGCCTGGCGCTCGCGGCTCTTGGCGAAGCGCGCCTCGAAGGCCTCGGTCAGCGCCTGCGACGGGCGGACGGTGCAGGTGCCCTGGTCGCCGTCGAGCAGCAGGATGTCGCCCTCGCGCACCTGGCCGCGCAGGCCGCGGATACGGCCGAGCACGGGCACGCCCATGGCGCGCGCGACGATGACGACGTGCGCGGTCAGCGAGCCTTCCTCGAGGATCACGCCCTTCAAACGCCGCTTGTCGTATTCGAGCAGCTCGGCCGGGCCGAGGTTGCGCGCGATCAGGATCGTGTCGTTGCGCAGGCCCTTGCTCGCCGCCGAGCCGAGCTGGCCCGAGACGATGCGCAGCAGCCGGTTCGACAGGTCTTCCAGATCGTGCATGCGATCGGCGAGCAGCGGATCGTCGATCTGGCGCATGCGCATGCGCGTGCGCTGCTGCACGCGCTCGATCGCCGCCTCGGCGGTGAGGCCGGAATCGATCGCCTCGTTGATGCGGCGCGCCCAGCCTTCGTCGTAGGCGAACATCTTGTAGGTCTCGAGGATCTCCTCGTGCTCGCCGCCGACGCCGAATTCGGCCTGCGCCGCCATGCGGTCGATCTGCTCGCGCATCTTGTCGAAGGCGTGGAACACGCGCTGGCGCTCGGCCTCGGTGTCCTCGGCGACGACGTGCTCGATGGTGATGCGCGGCTGGTGATAGACCGCGCAGCCCGAGGCAAGGCCCTTCACCAAGGTCAGCCCGCGGAGCAGCTCGGGCCCGGTGTGGGCGCCGGTCGTGGCATAGTCGTCCTCGTCGACGAGCTCGGCATTGGCGATGAGCTCGGACAGGACCATCGCCACGGTCTGCAGCGCCTCGATCTCGACCTCTTCGTAGCGGCGCGGTTCGACGTGCTGGACGCCGAGCACGCCGACGCAGCGCTCCTTGCGCACGATCGGCACGCCGGCGAACGAGTGGAACTTGTCCTCGCCCGTTTCGGGGCGATACATGAAGTCGGGATGGGCCGCCGCCTCGGCGAGGTTCAGCGTCTCGATATTGTCGGCGATCGTGCCGACCAGGCCTTCGCCGATCGCCATGCGCGTGACGTGCACGGCTTCCTGCGCCAGGCCGCGCGTGGCGAACAGCTCGAGCATGCCCTCGCGCAGCAGGTAGATCGAGCAGACCTCGCTATCGAGGCCCTCGCCGATCACCTCGACGACGGTGTTGAGCTTGGCCTGGGCGTGGCTGCGCGAGGCCATGACCTCGTGCAGGCGGTTGAGGATCGTTCTTGCGGCGGCGACGGCTGCGCTGGTCATGCGCCTCGACTAGCCCAAAGCTACGGCTTTGGAAACGCGGCACGGACCTGCGCAACCATTCTCGCTGCAAAAAGTCCGTTAGATATGGGAGAGTTCTTCCTTGATGCGGAGCTTGCGCTTCTTCAGCGACTGAATGACCGTATCATCCGGTAAAGGGCGGTTCAATTCGGCCTGGATCTGCCGTTCCAGGCCCGCATGCTTGTGCTGCAGGGCGCTGAGATGCGATGCGTCCATTTGGGTTGGTCCTCCTTATCGGGCCGACCATCCGGGAAGCGACTCGTTCCCGAGGGGTGCGGCGCGATTGTCAGACAACCATAATCGGCCTATCTTGCGAAGGTGGTAAATGTGACATTTCGGCGAAACGCGGCGAGTCTGCGTTGAGTGGGGATGTTGCCTTTTCCGGCCTCGGCAACCTCGCGGTTCCCCGGCCGGCGATTTGGAGAATGCCCGCGTGAACGATGATGAGCTGCGCAAGCGGCTGGAGGCGCTCCGGATCGAGCACCGCGACCTCGACGCCGCGATCGATGCGCTGGCCAGCGCCGGTGCGAACGATCAGTTGCAGATCGCGCGGCTCAAGAAGCGCAAGTTGCGGCTCAAGGACCAGATCGCGATCGTCGAGGACTATTTGATTCCCGACATCATCGCCTGATCGCCGCCCAGACTCGCCAGAGCGACGAGTCGTGCAGCATCGCTGTTCCACTTTTGCACAGTCCCAAATTGAATCGATAATTGGTATAAATCCCGGTTGCGGCCGGGACTCGCGCGGGCCTATTCCCGCGTGACCATGACAGAACCGGTGACGATCAATCCGCGCATCATCGATGCCCTCTACAGCGAAGCGCTGGTGCTGTCGGACGAGGTACGCGCCGCCTTCATGCTCTCGGGCCGGATCGAGACCGCGGGCCGCGAGGAAGACCTCGCGCGGATCGCCCTGTCCTGCGAGGCGCTGCGCACGACCACGCGGATGATGCATGCCATCGCCTGGCTGCTCAACCACCGCGCCTATTTCATGGGCGAGCTCAGCGAGTTCCAGCTGCGCCGCCACGGCCGCCTCTCGCCCGACGCGGCAGGTGGCGAGCCCGAGCGGCTGGCGCTGCTCGATCCCGAAATCCGCGTGCTGATCGGCGCGACCGAGCGCTTCTATGCGCGGCTGATGCGGCTCGACTGCGGCTGGCGCGAGCACGACGTCCAGGCCCCGAGCGCGATCGCCGCGCTGCGCGAGCGCATCCGGATGGCGAGCCGGTAGGCGATCCTCCCCGGCAACGGGGAGGGGGACCGCCCGCGAAGCGGGTGGTGGAGGGGGCTATCCTCCAGAGCTGCGTTCCGTCGAGAACCCCCTCCGTCCCGCGCTCCGCGCGCGCCACCTCCCCGTGCCGGGGAGGATCAAGCGGCTCACACCTTCGCCAGCGCCTCGGCCCACAGCCCCAGCCGCGCCGCGCGCGCCTTCCCGGCCAGCGCCGGTTCGAACCGCCGCACCGCCCCGCGCATCGCCGCAGCCGCCTCGGCGAGCGAGTCGAACAGCCCCGCGCCGAGCCCCGCGAGCATCGCCGCGCCCAGCGCCGTGGTCTCGACGAAGTCGGGCCGCTCGACGGGCAGGGCGAGCATGTCGGCGAGGTCCTGCGCGATCCAGTCGTTGGCGCTCATGCCGCCGTCGATGCGCAACGCGGTCCAGCGCGCGCCGTCGCGGGCGAAGGCCTCGGCCAGGTCGTGCGTCTGCAGCGCCATGGCCTCGAGCGCGGCGCGCACGACATGGGCCTTGGTCGTGGCAAAGCTCGCGCCGGTGATGGCGCCGCGCGCCTCGGGCCGCCAGTGCGGCGCGCCGAGCCCCGAGAGCGCGGGAACGATGACCAGCCCGCCGCTGTCGGGCACCGAGCGCGCCAGCGCCTCGGTCTCAGCCGCGCTGGCGATCAGCCCCAGCGCGTCGCGCAGCCACTGGATCAGGCTGCCCGCGACGAAGACCGAGCCTTCGAGCGCATAGGTCCGCCGGCCGGCGATCTGGCAGAGCACCGTGCCGAGCAGGCGATTGTCGGAGCGCGGCACGGTCTCGCCCATGTTGGCGAGCACGAAAGCGCCGGTGCCGTAGGTCGCCTTGGTCTCGCCGGGCGACAAGCAGGCCTGGCCCAGAGTCGCCGATTGCTGGTCGCCAACCATTCCGGTGATCGGTATGGCATTGCCGAACCATTCGGGCAGGGTCGTGCCGATCGCCCCGGCATTGTCGACCACCTGCGGCAGCGCCGCGATCGGCACGCCGAACAGGTCGCAGAGCCCTTCGTCCCAGGTGGCGCCACTCAGCGGCAGCAGGCTCGTGCGGCTGGCATTGGCCGCGTCGCTGACGTGGGCTCCGCCGGTCAGCTTGAAGGCCAGCCAGGATTCGACCGTGCCCAGCGCCAGCCGCCCGGCTTCGGCGGCGGCGCCGACTTCGGGCACCTGGCCGATCAGCCAGCGCATCTTGGTCGCCGAGAAATAGGGATCGAGCAGCAGCCCGGTCGCGGCCTGGACCGTGGGCTCGTGCCCCGCGTCGCGCAGCGCCGCGCAGGTGTCGGCGGTGCGGCGATCCTGCCAGACCAGCGCGCGCGCCAGCGGCGCGCCGCTCGCGCGGTCCCAGGCGACCACGGTCTCGCGCTGGTTGGTGATGCCGAGGCAGGTTGCCGGACCGACCCCTTGTTTGGAAATCTGGCCGAGCACTTCGCGCGCGCAGGCGAGCGTCGCGTCCCAGATCTCGCCGGCATCGTGCTCGACCCAGCCGGGCTGCGGATAGAACTGCGTCAACGCCCGCTGCGCGAGCGCGCGCTGCCGGCCCGCGCGGTCGAACGCCATGGCTCGGGTCGAGGTGGTGCCCGCGTCGAGCACGAGGATCAGGTCGTCGGTCTTGGTCATGAGGCCTGCTCCCGCTGTGTTGTCGCGGAGCGTTTCAGCATCCCTTGCCGGGTTAGGCCAGACTTTCATGAGGGCGGGTGGCGGGATGGTGGGGCGAGTTATCATGTCCGATTGTCTTCTGTCCGCTCGGCCTTCGCCGTCGTGCTAAGCTCTCATCGCTATCCAATCGCGTCATTCCCCTTCACCCTGTTATCCCCGCGAAGGCGGGGATCCATCTCCGGCCTGTCCGCCGTTGCTGCCGTCGTGTTTGCCGCGAGTTCGGGAGATGGATCCCCGCCTTCGCGGGAATGACGGATGGCAATGATTGGGCGTCCCGATGCTCCGCACTGGCGGGCTTTCATCTCGCAATACTAGCCGCGTCGGGATGGATTGGGAAAAATAGAACTAAAATAGAACCTATATGGATAAATTTCGTTTGAAATGTAGGAATGTTCTTATCATGTTCCCATCAAGTTTGGGAGCATTCGCATGCCAATCGACCCTATTTCCGAGCATAAGTCCGCACATCGCCTAGCATTCGACCACTATCTGCGAACGGGTCAGCGACTGACAACCGCTCAGTGGAGCGAGCGCGCCGAGCGAAAGTTCAATCCCTATCACGACGAACTTGGGCGCTTCACCTCTGCGCCGGGCGTGACGGTAAGTTGGGGCGCTGCTGCCGCGCGTCACAGTCAGTCCTCAGGAGACTCTCGGGTGGGCCGGCGTCCCTTGCAGGCAGGGCCTCGGCGGCCCACCTCGGGCAGTCCCGGTCATCAGGATGGCTCGACGCCCGGTGCGCCGCGGCGCGTCGATGCCGGGTTCGGAAGCGAGTTCGTTCGCGATCGCACGTCACAGGCCGGCAATGCCGACACTTACTTTGAACTGAACAAGCGGCAGGCAGGCCTCAACCGCTTGCGTGAGGCGGCGGGGCCGAACCCTAGTGCAGCAGTCCGGGCCGATCTGGATGATTTTCAGGCCCGACTAGATGCCAATCGGGCATTGTTGGCCCAAAGATCCAAGGTTGCCGATAAAGAGATCGTCAAGGCTTTCCGCAAGGTCAATCCGGTGATCGACGTGGGGGCCGCAACGGTCAATGTCATGCAGGGCGATGCCGACCTTGATGACGCAGTAGCGATAGCAAGCAGCGTTCCGATTCTTAAGGCGGGCAAGCTGATTGGCGGCGCGGTCGTGGGTGGAATTGTAAGAACAGCAAGGGTCGCCAAGCCATTCGCTACTTCTAGGGTTGCTAAGGATACGGTACTTAAAGTTGTCGATGGGTTTGTGCAGCGGGGTGGAGCCCACCGGCATGTTAGGGGCGTGGCCGGATACGAATCGCATCATATCCCGGGAGACGCTGTGACCTCGTTGTCGCGCGGAGATGGCCCTACGATCGCCATGACCAAGGAAGATCACCGTAAAATTCTGACATCTTTAAAAACCAAAGAGGCGGATCAATTCCGTGCAGCTCAGAGAGATTTAATCGCGAGAGGTGATTTTAGGGCGGCAATGCAGATGGACATTGATCTTGTGCGAAAGGAATTTGGTGCGAGGTACGATGACGGAATTGAACAAATGCTTCAATATAGTCGAGAAAGGGGGTTGATAAAATGATATTTGAAATTTCACCTCTACTGGGGATTAATGACATTAAGTTCGGAATGTCTATGGGCGAGGTTAGGGGGCGGTTGTCGGCTGAATTTCATACGTTTAATCGTAATCTGGGGGTTGGCGATAAGGGGGATTTTCTTCCAACCGACAGTTACCAAGATTTGGGTTTTTTCTGCCATTTCACCGCGGCAGGGTTTTTGGAAGCGATGGACTTTTTCCCTCCTTCTCGACCGGTGCTAGAAGGGGTGGAAGTGATTGGTATGACCGTGGAGCAGGGGACTTTGTTTCTAAAACGTTTGGACCCGGCGGTAGTGATCGACAGTGACGGAGTAACCTCTGATCGTCTTAGCCTTGGCTTTCGTGAAGATATGGAAGCAGACGAGGACGATCCACGCGTTGGCAGCTTCTTTGCGGGGCGCTTGGGGTACTATTAGCCGCCCAAGCGCTTCACCCCACCCTCGACAACCCCGGCCCATCGCCCCATATCGCACCCCATGGAATTCCCCGCCAAACCCTGGCCCGTCGGCGCGGCCGAGGCGCTCGAGCCGCTGGTACGCCGCGTGCTCGCCGCCAATCCTTCGGCCTTCACCTTCACCGGCACGCAGAGCTACGTCGTCGGTAGCGCCAGCGAGGTCGCGGTGATCGATCCGGGGCCGGTCGAGGAGGCGCACCTCGCGGCGCTGGTCGCGGCGATCGGTGACGCGAAGGTCGTCGCGATCGTCTGCACGCACACCCACAAGGACCATTCGCCCGCCGCCGGGCCGCTCAAGGCGCTGACCGGGGCTCCGATCGTCGGCTGCGCGCCTCTCGTGCTCTCGGACGACGGCCCGCGCTCCGACGCGAGCTTCGATCCCGACTATGCGCCCGACCGCGTGCTGGCCGACGGCGAGCAGATTGCGGGGGAGGGCTGGACCCTGACCGCGGTGGCGACGCCGGGGCACACCTCGAACCACCTGTGCTTCGCGCTCGAGGAGAGCGGGGCGCTGTTCACCGGCGATCACGTCATGGGC
>SECS01000291.1 GCA_004211435.1 Novosphingobium sp.
GCGGGATCGGGCGCGTTCTCGATCTGCCCGCGGATGATCCCCGTCTCGACCACGCCGGGCAGCACCGCGTTGACGCGGATCTTGTAGCCGCGGTTGCCGCAGTGGACCGCGGCCGACTTGACCAGCGCCACGACCGCTGCCTTCGACACCGAATAGGCGACGAAATTGCCCATCGCCCGATGCGCGTTCATCGACGAGTTGATGATGATCGAGCCCGTGGCGCCTTCGGGATTGCGCGCCATCGCGCGGATCGCGTGCTGGACGGTCAGCATCGCGCCGGTCTGGTTGACCGCAATCACGTTGTCCCAGCCGTCGATGCCGATGTCCTCGACGCTGGCGTCGCCGTGCTCGGTGCCAGCATTGGCGAAAGCGATGTCGAGCCGGCCGTGCTCGGCCAGGATCGCCTCGATCAGCCCCGGCCAGGCCGCGGCATCCTGCACGCGGTGGGCGCGGAACTGCGCGCCGGTCGCGGCGCAGAGCGCCTCGGCGGCCGCGGCGTTCGAGCCGGTGAAAACCACCTTCGCGCCCTCGGCCGCCAGCCGTTCGACCGTGCCGGCGCCGATCCCCGACGTACCGCCCGTAACGAGCGCGACCTTGCCATCCAGCCGTTTCGTCACGGCGTTCTCCCATTTGTTCGTCGAGCCGGTGTGACCGATTCCGCGCCGGCTGCCACCTATGCTTTCGACAAGGTGACGCCCGCTTGCCGGAGCGTCAAAACCGTCGGAGAACCATAAGCGGGAAAAGAGGAGTCGAACCATGGCCGAGCGCGATCCGGGGCTTAACGACGACAAGAACCGGGGGATCAGCTGGACCGATCTGATGGCGATCGATTCGCGTCCGGCGCCCAGTTCGCTGACCGAGGAGAGCTACGAATATCTCGGCTCCGAGCCGCTGCCGGTCAGCCGCTACATCAGCGAAGATTTCGCGAAGGCCGAACGCGAGAAGATGTGGCCCCACGTCTGGCAGTTCGCCGCGCGCGAGGAGGACATTCCCGAGGCCGGCGATTACACCGTGTTCGAGAACGCCGGTCGCTCGTGGCTGATCACCCGGCAGGAGGACCTATCGGTCCGCGCCTTCCACAACGTCTGCCTCCACCGCGGCCGCAAACTGCGCACCGAGGACGGCAATGCCGACAATTTCACCTGTCCGTTCCACGGCTTTTCCTGGAACACCGACGGCTCGTTCCGCCAGATGCCCTGCTCGTGGGACTTCCAGCACCTGAGCCAGGAGAAGCTCCAGTTGCCCGAGGCGGAGGTCGAATCCTGGGGGGGCTACATCTTCCTGCGCGAGGAAAAGGGCGGCCCCAGCCTCGCCGAATTTCTCGCCCCCCTGCCCGAGCATTTCACCCGCTGGCGGCACGAGGAGTGCACGACGGTGATCTGGGTGGCCAAGGAGGTTGCGGCCAACTGGAAGGTCACCGCCGAAGCCTTCATGGAAGCCTGGCACACGGTCGTAACCCACCCGCAGCTGCTGCCCTTCACCGGCGACAGCAACGCCGCCTACTGGACCTGGGGCGACAACGTGAACGTCAACCTCGTGCCCTTCGGCATCGTCTCGCCGCACCTCGGCGATACCGGCCAGCCCGAGCAGTGGATCGTCGACCAGTTCGTCAAGTTCAACGGGCGCTCGGCCGACAATTACGAGACCGCCGAGGCAGATCCCTTCGCGGCCCAGGTGCCCGAGGGCAAGACCGCGCGCGAGGCGCTCGGCGATGCCATGCGCGCGGGTTATACCGCGCAGACCGGCTATGACCACGACAGCGCGACCGACGCCGAACTGCTCGACGCGCTGGTCTACAACGTCTTCCCCAACTTCTCGCCCTGGGGCGGCTTCATGCCCAACGTCGTCTACCGCTGGCGGCCGGGGAAGACCCCCGACACTTGCCGGCCGGGGAAGACCCCCGACACTTGTCTGATGGAAGTCCGCATCCTCGCGCGCGGCAAGAAGGGCGAGCCGCTGCCCAAGGGCGTGCCCATGAACCTGCTGCGCAACGACCAACTCTGGACCGACGCGCCCGAGCTCGGCGTGCTGGGCTCGGTGTTCGAGCAGGACATGGCCAACCTGCCCTTCGTGCAGGAAGGCCTCCACGCCTCAAAGACCGGCGAGATCCAGCTCGGCGACTATCAGGAGGTCCGCATCCGCCAGTTTCACCAGACGCTCGACAAGTACCTGTCGGGCGAACTCGGAGCCAAGGCGTGAGCGAGGCCCATCCCCCCCGGATCGACTGCGTCCTGATCTGCGGCGGAGTCTGGCACGACATGGACTTCGCGCGGCTCGAGCTGCTCAAGCTCCTCGCCGAGGACCAGCGCGTGCGCACGCGCGTGTTCGAGGACTACGAGAATGTCGAAGCCCTCGCCCAGGCCGACATCATCATTACCTATACCTGCGACGTCACCCCTTCGCTCGCCGCGCAGGAGGTGCTGCGCGACTGGCTGGCCAAGGGCGGGCGCTGGTACGCGCTGCACGGTACCAATTCGGTGCTGCGCCTGCTCGAAAGCGGCCTGTGGGACGCGCCGCGCTGGGCGCCGCTGTTCATGGACCTGCTCGGCAGCCAGTTTCTCTCGCATCCCCCGATCGCACCCTACACGGTGACGGTCGCCGACCCCGGCCATCCCCTCGTGGCCGGGGTCGAAC
>SECS01000136.1 GCA_004211435.1 Novosphingobium sp.
GTCGAACCCGTCCAGGTCAGCGCCGAGCGCACCTGGAGCGCGGCGATCGAGAACCGCCTGGCCTTCACCGACGCGCTGAGCCTGACCCTGGGCGGCAGCTTCGACTGGCGCGATACCGACCGCGCCGAGGAATTCGGCGTGCCGCTCGGCCAGACCGGCGCCAGCCGCCTGTACTCGTTCGCGCTGCGCAACGCCTCTGCCTGGAACGCGCAGGGTCGGCTCGACTGGGCGCAGGACGGCACCGCGCTGCACCTCAGCGTTTCGTCGCGCGCGCGCTTCCCGACGCTGTTCGAGCGCTTCTCGAGCCAGTTCGGCACGGCCGAGGCCAACCCGAACCTCAAGCCCGAGCGCGCCACCAACGTCGAGTTCGGCGGCAGCCGCGCGTTCGGCCCGATCCGCGTCGAGGGCGCGATCTTCTACAGTCACCTGACCGACGCGCTGGTCTCGGTCCGCACCGCCGCCAACCTCAACCGCCGCGAGAACTACGGCAGTGCCGACTACTATGGCGGCGAGCTGTCGCTGAGCGCGCAGCTGACCTCGGTGTTCCAGGCCGGCGTCAACTACAGCTACATCAAGCGCGACTTCGACGTCGGCACCCCGCCCACCGGCGGGTTGATCCGTCCGTTCGAGCTGACCGACGTGCCCGGCCACAAGGGCTTCGCCTGGATCTCGTACCGGCCGGTGCCCGCGATCAACGTGCTGCCGAGCCTCGAATTCGCCTCGGGCCGCACCACGGTCACGCCCGCTTCGGCCAACGGCCTGGTGCCCGTCTATTACCAGACCGGCGGCTATGTCACCGCGGCGCTGCGCGTGGACTGGGACGTGACCGACTTCCTCACCGTCGGCGTCGGCGGGCGCAACCTGTTCGATCGCAACTACACGCTGACCGACGGCTTCCCCGAGCCGGGCCGCAGCTTCTTCGCGAGCATCCGCGCGAAGTACTGACCGCCGTCTCGGACACAAACCGCAACAATACATACGGGCCGGAGCATTTCGGCCCCGTTTTGCGTTCGGATCGCGCGACTCCGCTTGAAACGGGGCGCGGGTCGCCTAAGGCTGCGCGCAAAGCAGATGGGAGATTCTGATGCAGATGCGCAAGCTGGGTAGCACCGGCGTGGCAATCGCGCCGCTCGTGCTCGGCGGCAACGTGTTCGGCTGGACAGCGGATCGCGAGACGAGTTTCGCAATCCTCGACGCCTTTCTCGAGGCCGGGTTCAACGCGATCGACACCGCCGATTTCTACATGCGCCACCTGCCCGGCTTCGAGGGCGGCGAGTCCGAGACCGTGATCGGCGAATGGCTCAAGGACCGCGGCGTGCGCGACAAGGTCGTGCTGATCACCAAGGGCGGCCTGCCGATGGGCGAAGGCTTGGAAGGCCTGGGCCGCGACTACCTGCCCCGCGCCTGCGAGGCCTCGCTGCGCCGGCTGCAGACCGACCACATCGACGTCTACATGGCGCACCAGCCCGACGTGAACACGCCGATTGCCGAGACGCTCGAAGCCTTCCAGGCGCTGATCGACGCGGGCAAGGTCGGCCACGCCGCCGCCTCGAACTATTCGGCCGAACAATTGCGCGAGGCCGTCGCCGCCGAGCGTCCGGGCCGTGCGCGCTATGCCGTGCTCGAACAGCACTACAACCTAGCCGCGCGCGAGGAGTTCGAAGGCCCGCTTGAAGATGTCTGCCTGGCCGAGAATATCGGCACGATTCCCTACTTCTCGCTCGCCGGCGGTTTCCTCACCGGCAAGTACCGCTCCAAGGACGACGCCGAGGGCCGCGCGCGCGGCGGTACGGTCCAGCGCTATCTGACACCGAAGAATTTCGCGCTGCTCGACGTGCTCGACGCCGTTGCCGCGCGCCACGATGCGACGCTCGCGCAGGTCTCGCTGGCGTGGCTGCTAACGCGCAAGTCGGTCTCGGCGCCGATCGTCAGCGCCACCAGCCTCGGCCAGCTCGCCGACATTCTCAAGTCGGTCGAGCTTCAGCTCACCGCCGAAGACCTCGCCGCGCTCGACGCCGCATCGGCGTAACAGTTTCAAGCGCATAAGCATTCCCCAGGAGAGAAATAGATGTCCGACCAGATCGTCGCCCCGCGCACCCGTGACCTGCCCGAAATGGCCGAGCAGGTCATACCCTGGCTCGAAAGCAAGCTGCCCGGCGCCACCAACCTCAAGATCGCCAATATGGACTATCCGCGCGGCGCCGGGCGCAGCCACGAGACGATCCTGTTCGACGCGAGCTGGAGCGCGGGTGGCAAGGACCACAGCGAAGGCTACGTCATCCGCGTGAAGCCCGACGCCAACCAGGTCTATCCCGACGACCTGTTCGAGGAGCAGTATAGGGTCATGCGCGTGCTCCACGAGGAGCGGATCGTGCCCGTTGCCGAAACAATTGGCTTCGAGGAAGATCCCGCGCTCGTCGGCGCGCCGTTCTTCGTGATGAAGAAGCTTACTGGCCGCGTCGCCGTGACTTTCCCGCCCTACCGCGAGACCGGCTGGGTCGCAGAGGCGACGCCGGCGCAGCGCCGCCGCTTCTGGGAAGGCGGGGTGCGCAACCTGGCGCTGACGCAGAAGACCCCGCTCGACAAGGTTCAGTTCCTTGCCGGCCTGCCCGGGCAGGAAAGCGGCCTGACCGGGCTCGATCAGGAGTGGGACAAATACGATCGCTTCGTCGAATGGATCAGCCCCGAGAAGCGCTGGCCCGTGCTCGACGCCGCGCGCGAAGCGCTCAAGGCGCGCTGGCCGAAGAACCAGCCCGAGGGCCTCGTCTGGGGCGACGCGCGCATCGGCAACATGATGTTCGACGACAATTTCGACGTCGTCGCGGTGATGGACTGGGAGCAGGCCTCGCTCGGCGGCGCGCTGCACGACCTCGCCTGGTGGCTGCAGATGTCGGCCTTCGCGCACGAGGCCACGGCCGACAAGCCGCTGCTCGACGGCATGGGCACACGCGAGGAGACGATCGCGTTGTGGCAGGAGATCACCGGGATTTCGGTCGACGACCTCGACTGGTATCTCGACTTCACCCTGTTCAAGACGAGCTGCCTGTCGGTCAGCACGAGCAAGATCTGGGGCTGGCCCGAGCCCGATCATGCCGCACTGAAGGACCGGCTGGGGCTCTGAGCCGCTGAGGATAGTGCGGCGCAAATCTGGTACGAAGCGCCGCATCCCTCCATCCTCACCTCTCCCTTTGCCCGCCCAACAATGCTAAGGGTTCGGCAAAACAATGGGAGAGGACGCCGTGCAGACCCTGGCCGACCTGACACTCCACAGCCTGCCGATGGCGGCGCCCGCCTTCTCGGCGAACCCCTGGCCCGAACTCGAAAAGGCGCGCGCAAGCCACCCCTGGCTCGCCGCCTGCGAGTTCGGCCACGTCGTCCACCAGTACGATGCCATGCGCGACCTGCTCTGGCTCGATCACAGCCTGACCGGCTCCTACGAGGACATGCTGCAGATCATGGAGGCCGAGGGCACGCCCTGGGGCCGCTTCCAGCAGGAGAGCCTGCTGGCCCAGACCGGCGAGGCGCACAGGCGCATCCGCGCGGTGCTCGCCCCCGCCTTCACCCCGCAGCAGGCCAACAAGCACCGCCCGCTGATGCGCAAGGTCATCGCCGAACTGCTCGACGAATGGGTGCCCAAGGGCCAGTTCGATTTCGAGGACTTCGCCTCCTATTTCCCGATCACCGTTATGTGCAGCCTGATCGGCGCGCCGACCGGAGCGATCGCTTCCCTGCGCGCCTCGATGGAAGCGCTCGGCCTGTCGATGAGCATGGACAAGGCCTTCCTGCCCCAGCTCAACCAGGCGACCGACGTGCTCGACGCTTTCGCTCAGGACATAGTCGCGCAGCGCCGCAAGGCGCGGCTGGCGCCGGGCGAGGACATGCTCGAGGTGCTGCTGGCCACGCTCGACGAGGGCAAGGTCACCGAACGCGAGCTCTACGACCTGCTGATCTTCCTCTTCGTCGCGGGCTACGACACCTCGAAGAACGCGCTCACGCTGATGATGGATGCGCTGATCGACCGTCCCGAAATGTACCAGCGCTGCGCCGAGGACCTGGCCTGGTGCAAGAAGGTCAGTGAGGAGAACTTCCGCTACCTGACCACCTCGACAATCCCGCGCATCGTTACCAAGGACATCGCCTACAAGGACGTGCTGATCCCCGCGGGCACCCTGCTGTTCTTCCCGGTCTCGATCTCGGGCCGCGATCCCGTGATCGAGGACGCCGCCAACTTCGACCCCGAGCGCGACCAGGCGAAGAAGCGCCCGATCACCTTCGGCATGGGCGTGCACATCTGCCTTGGGCAGTTCATCGCCCGCGCG
This sequence comes from Novosphingobium sp., assembly GCA_004211435.1. GTDB lineage: Bacteria > Pseudomonadota > Alphaproteobacteria > Sphingomonadales > Sphingomonadaceae > Novosphingobium > Novosphingobium anseongense. Next base: position 4,320 of record SECS01000136.1, read on the forward strand.
CAGATCGAGGAAGGCCTGCACCAGATCGCCCAGCGCATCCGCCAGCCGCGCCGCACCGGGCCATCGGCCTGGCGGCCGTTCTACGGCGTCTGGGGGCTCAAGGGCCTGCCGATCGCTTTCGAAGCGGTGCGAGATTCGGCCGAGGCCGAACCCGCACTCTGAAAGCGCAACGCGGCGTTCCTCAGCCCGCTCTGGTCCCCTGGACCTTGGCCTTGCCGAACATGCCGAGCTTCGCCGTGCCCGAGAGCGTGTCGCCCTCGACGGTCAGGTCGTACTTGAGCGTGATCGGCATCGGCTGGGTGACCTTCATCTCCCACTTGAGCCGGTTGCCGTCTACCGTGCCGGCGAACTCCTGAGCGCCTTCGGGCGCGTCGAGCTTGCCGGTCAGCGTGCCGCCATCGGTGTGGAACGTGGCGACCATCGTCTGCTCGGGGCCGACCGGCGGCTTCATCACCACGTTCCAATTGCCGTCGACCGCAACCGCCGCGGGCGGCTCGCTGGCGGGCGCGGGCGCCACCTCCGCCGCGACCGGTGCCGCGTCCGGCGTACCACCGAGGCGCTCGCCCGAAACCTTGGCCTTGCCGAACATGCCCAGCTTGGCCGTGCCGGCAAGCGTATCGCCCTCGATCGTCAGGTCGTATTTGAGCGTGATCGGCATCGGCTGGGTGACCTTCATCTCCCACTTGAGCCGATTACCCTCGACCGTGCCGGAGAACTCCTGCGTGCCCTCAGGCGCCGCGAGCTGTCCGGTCAGTATCCCGCCCTCGGTGCGGAAGGTCGCAACCATCTCCTGCTTCGGCCCGACCGGCGGCTGCATGGTCACCTGCCATTCGCCGTCGACACTCTGCGGCAGCGTTCCGGACAGCACGGCGGAAGCGCCGGGCGCCTCGGCATCGAACGCCGGCTCGGGCGTGCCGGCCACGGGCGGCGGCGTCGCCTCGGCGTCTTCGCTGCAGCCTTCGACCAGATCGAGGATTTTCGACGGGGTCACCGGCAGCGAGACGGGCAGTTCGCCGAAAGGCGAAAGCGCATCGGCGATGGCGTTGAACAAGGTCGGCGGGCCGACGATCGCGCCGCCCTCGCCCACGCCGCGAAAACCGCCTTCGTTGTTCGCGGGGATGTTCGCGTGAATATACTCGAAGTCCGGCACGTCGGTGATCGCCGGCAGCATGTAGTCCTTGAAGGTCGCCGCCGTCGGATTGCCGCGCTCGTCGTAGTGGACTTCCTCGAGCAGGACCTGGCCGATCGCCTGGGCGAGCCCGCCGGCGACCTGCCCTTCGACCACGGCCGGGTTGATCACCGTCCCGCAGTCCTCGCTGCAGAGCCAGCGCAGGATTTTGACGAAGCCCGTGTCGATGTCGACCTCGACCACGCAGGCATGGGCGGCGCTGGTCAAGGTCATCGGCGGCGGCAGATAGCGGTACTGCGCCTCGAGCCCCGATTCCATGCCCTGCGGCAGGCGCATCGGCTCGCCATAGGCAATCTCGGCGACCTCCCTGAGGCTGCGCGTCATCTCCTCGGCGCCGGCGATCTTGACCATGCCGTTCTCGATGGAGACGCTCTCGGGATTGGCGTTGTAGAGATGTGCGGCGACCGCCTGGATCTTCTCCTTGAGCAGCTTCGACGCCTTGATCGAGGCACCGCCGCCGAGCACCGCCTGACGGCTTCCCGCCGCGCCCGGCGCGAAGCCGCCGCGCGAGGAGTCGCCTTCGAACACGGTGACGTCCTCGTAAGGCACGCCGAGCTGGTCGGCGATGACCTGGGCCATCGTCGTCTGGGTGCCGTGGCCCTGGCTGTGCGTCGACATCATCGCCGTGACCTTGCCGGTCGGCTCGATGCGCAACTGCGCGAGTTCGCCGGTCATCGGCGCCATCTGCCCCGCCGAGCCGGTCGGCTCGACATAGGCCGAAAGGCCGAGGCCCAGGTAACGGCCCTGCTTGCGCGCTTCGGCCTGCTCGCGCCGGAACTTGGCAACGTCGAAGCTCTGCATCAGCTTCTCGAAGCATTCGGCCGGGCTCATGTCGTCGACCGGGATGCCGGCAGCGGTGCTGTAAGGCAGCGCACTGCGCGGGATCAGGTTCTTGCGGCGAATCTCGACCGGATCGATCTTCATCTGCCGCGCGGCCTTGTCGAGCATCGTCTCGCGCGCCAGCGATTCCATCGCCCAGGGGCCGCGATAGGCTGCCAGGCCCGGCGTGTTCGAATACCAGGCGCGGGTGATGAAACCCGGCACGGGCACGCGATAGGCCACCCACATGAACATGTGCACGGCGACATTGGCGTCGGCGCCCTGCGGATAGCAGCCGTTGTTGCTCGAATAGTCGGCGTGCGCGGCGAGGATCTTGCCGTCCTTGTCGAAGGCAACCCGCGTCGTCATCTCCTGCTCGCGCGCTTGGTTGCACGCGGTCAGCGCCTCGAGCCGGTCCTCGGTCCACTTGACCGGGCGCGCGAGCAGCAGCGAAGCGACGATCGCTGCCACTTCCTCGCGCCAGGGATGGTTCTTGAGCCCGAACGAGCCGCCGACGTCCTTGGCGATCACGCGGATCGACGTGTTGGGCAGGCCGAGCGCGAGCGACAGCCACCGCGCCACGAGCTGAGGGCTCTGACAGGTGATGTAGACCACCAGCTCGTCCTCGCCGTGCGGATCGGAAACCACGCCGCGCGTTTCCATCGGCGACTGGGCGATGCGCTGGTGCAGCACCGTATGGGTGACGAGATGCGCGCCCTTGGCGAGCTCCTCCTCGATATCCTCGTCGTCCTCGATCCCCATGACCTGCGCAACGTTGGATTCGGTTGTCGGATGGACCACCGCGCCGGTTCGCGCATCGGCGATCGTGACGACGGGGTCTTCCTCGGCGTATTCGACCACGACCAAGCCCGCGGCATCCTCGGCGATATAGCGGTCCTGCGCGACGATAAGGACGACCGGATCGCCGACATAGCGCACGTCGCCCTCGGCGAGCGGTCCCATCGGCACTTCGGCGGGGGTCAGGTAGAAGGTCATCAGCTCGACCGGACGCTTCTTGAGGTCCTCGGCGGTGTAGACCGCGACCACGCCGGGCAGGTTGCGCGCTTCCTCGACGTCGATCGACAGGATCTTTCCGCGTGCGATCGGGCTGCGGTAGAACGCGCTGTGCAGCATGCCTGGCAGCGCCACGTCGTCGACGAAAGTACCCTTGCCCGTCAGCAGGCGGCCGTCTTCCTTGCGCGTTACGCGCTTGCCGATCAGGCGCTGTGCGCCTGTACCGAGACCCGCGGGCGCGTTCATGCGTGCTCTCCGTGATCGGCAGCAACGCCGGTCGGCTGGCCGGTGAGCTGGCGGATCGCGCGGCGGATGCCTTGATAGCCTGTGCAACGGCACAGGTGGCCCGACATCGCGGCGATCAATTGGTCCTCGCTGGGCTTGGCCTCGTCGGCGGTCAACGCGGCCATCGTGCAGACCACGCCCGGCGTGCAGAAGCCGCACTGCAGCGCGTGATTGTCGCGCATGGCCGCCTGGACCGGGTGGAAGGTGCCGTCGGGTTCGGCCAGGCCTTCGATCGTGGTAACCTCGGCGCCATCGGCCTGTACCGCGAGCATCAGGCAGGAACGCACGGCCAGGCCATCCACGATGACCGTGCAGGCGCCGCAGACGCCGTGCTCGCAGCCGAGGTGCGTACCCGTGAAGCCCACGTCGACGCGCAGGAAATCGCCGAGCGTCTTGCGCGCCTCGACCCGGCCCTTGACCGCCTGGCCGTTGATGGTGACCTCGATAGCGTGCTCGCTCATGCTGCTGCCTGCTGGATATTGAGGGCTTCGCCCAAGGTGCGCCCGAAGATGCGGCGGCCGACCGTACGGCGATAATGCGCCGTCGCGTGGTGATCGGTGAAGGGGTCGGTGTCGGCCACCGCCAGCTCGGCGATGGCGCGCGTGTCGATGTCGGACACGGAGGCGCCGATCAGCGCGGCTTCGGCCTGACGCGCCTTGATCGGCGTCGGGCCCATGCCAAACCAGGCGAGGCCGGCCTCGGCGATCTTGCCCTGCGCCACGCGCACCCGGCCGACGAGGCCGACCAGCGCGAAGTCGCCCGGACGCTGCGCCACTTCGCGGAACACGGTGATCGCGTCCGACCCCCAACGTGGATAGTGGATCGCGGTGACGAGCTCGTCGGGCTCGAGCACGGTCATGTAGGGGCCGAGGTAGAACTCCTCGGCCTTGACCAGGCGCACGCCGCGGTCGCGCGAATGGATCTCGATCTCGGCGCCGAGCGCCACGGCGGTCGCGGGCATTTCGGCTGCGGGCTCGCCCAGCGAGACCGAGCCGCCGATCGTGCCGCGGTTGCGCGTCTGGTGGTGGCCGACATGGCTCAGCGCCAGGTTGAACACCGGCTGCGCGCCCTTGAGCTCGGCATCGGCCAAGGCCACGGCCTGGCGCGTGCCGGCGGCGATCCGCGTGGTCTCGGCTGTATGGCTGACTC
>SECS01000022.1 GCA_004211435.1 Novosphingobium sp.
TATCACCCTTTGCCCGCGCGGCAATTCCCCCTAAGGCGCAACACCATGAGCGAACAGGCATCCTTCGGTTACGAGGACATTCCCGCGGACGAGAAGGTCGAGCGGGTCGGCGCGGTCTTTTCAAGCGTCGCGCGCAAGTACGACGTCATGAACGACGCCATGTCGGTCGGCATGCACCGGCTGTGGAAGGACAAGTTCGTCCGCCGGGTGAAGCCGCGCGAAGGCGAGGTCATCCTCGACATGGCCGGCGGCACCGGCGACATCGCCTTCCGCATGGCCGACGAGGGCGCCGAGATCACCGTCTCGGACATCAACCAGGACATGCTCGACGTCGGCATCGAGCGCGCGATGAAGCGCGGCATCGACGGCCTCGTCTGGTCGCGCCAGAACGCCGAGGAACTGGCCTTCGACGACCGCACCTTCGACGCCTACACGATCGCTTTCGGCATCCGCAACGTGACGCATGTCGACAAGGCGCTGGCCGAGGCCTTCCGCGTGCTCCGGCACGGCGGGCGCTTCTTCTGCCTCGAATTCTCGACCACCGAGTGGCCGGGCTTCAAGGAAGCCTACGATGCCTATTCGCACAAGCTGGTCCCCAAGATCGGCCAGGCGATCGCCGGCGACGCCGAGTCCTATCGCTATCTGATCGAATCGATCCGTCGCTTCCCGCCGATGCGCGAGTTCGAGGCGATGATCCGCACCGCCGGGTTCAGCCAGACCAAGGTCGAGCCGATCCTCGGCGGGCTCGTCGCGATCCATTCCGGGTGGAAGGTTTGACCACACCCGCGACGCATATCGCGCGGCTGCTGCGCTGGGGGCGCGTGCTCGCCAAGCACGGCGCGCTGCGCATCATCGAGGAGGGCACGAACACCCCCGCGCCGGTGCGCCGGCTGTGCAAGCTCGCGCGCCTGGGCACGGTGCAGCCGCGCGTGCCCGACTATGCCGCGGCCTTCCGCGCGATCGGCCCCGCCGCGATCAAGCTGGGCCAGACCCTGGCGACGCGGCCCGACGTCGTCGGCGAGGAAGCGGCGCGCAACCTGCTGAGCCTGCAGGATCGCCTGCCGCCGATCGGCTTCGACCTGATCCGCGCTGAGATCGAAACCAGCTTCGGCGCGCCGCTCGACGCGCTGTTCGCCTCGATCGAGACAGAGCCGGTGGGCGCCGCCTCGATCGCGCAGGTCCACCGCGCGGTCACGACCGACGGCCGCACGGTCGCGGTGCGCGAGCTCGATCTGCGGCGCGAGGCGGCCTCGGCATCCGAGCTTGCGGAGGCGATGAAGGGTCAGGAGGGCTATCGCATTCCCGGCATAGACTGGGATCGCACCAACGGCCGCGTGATGACGATCGAATGGATCGACGGCATCAAGATCAGCGAGATCGACGTGCTGCGCGCCCAGGGCCACGACATGGCCGATATGGCGCACCGTCTGGTACTGACCTTCCTGCGCCAGGCGATCAGCGCCGGCTTCTTTCATGCCGACATGCACCAGGGAAACCTGTTCGTGCAGGCCGACGGCACGATCGTCGCGATCGACTTCGGCATCATGGGCCGGATCGACCGCCGCGCGCGCCAGTGGCTGGCCGAGATCCTCTATGGCCTGACCACGGGCGACTATCGTCGCGTCGCCGAGATCCATTTCGAGGCGCAATACGTGCCGAGCTACCATTCGGTCGAGGAGTTCGCGACGGCGCTGCGCGCGGTCGGTGAGCCGATGCGGGGCAAGCCGGTCAGCGAGTTGTCGGTCGGGCAGATGCTCGACGGGCTCTTCGCGATCACCCGCGATTTCGACATGCAGACCCAGCCGCACCTGCTGTTGCTGCAGAAGACCATGGTCATGGTCGAGGGGCTGGCCACGGCGATCGATCCGCAGATCAACATGTGGGACGTCGCCGCGCCCTTCGTGCGCAGCTGGATCCGCGACGAGCTCGGGCCAGAGGCGGCGATCGCCGATCGGCTGCGCAGCGACGTCTCGACGCTGCTGCGCTTGCCCGAGCTGATCCGCCGCATCGAGGATCGCTTCCCGGCCAAGGGCGGCGCGCCCGATCAGGCGCCCTTGCCGCATGTCGAGATCATGTGGCAGCGTAAACGCCGCGGTAAACCGTGGCTGGGCTATATATTCGCGGCATTGGCAGGGGGCGCGCTGGTATGGGCCACGACGCAGGGGATAGTGCTGGGATAAGGTCTGAGGTGGCTGCTTTGGCGCCCGCCTGGGATCGCTTCGCCCACTGGCCGGTGCTGCGCGCGCGGCTGGGCCTGCTGGCCCTGGTCCTACTGCTCGTCGCGGCGGCCCTCGTGCCGATCGGCGAGCGCGAGGACAAGATCGAGACCCGATCCTTCGTCGAGAACCTGAAACCGGGCCAGAACGGCGCCGACGCGAAAAATGGCGCCGAGCGCCCGCGCGACGAGGATCTCGTGCTCTACGACCGCGTGATCGCGCGCACCCGAAAGGGCGAGAACTACTACGATTTCATCGTCGCCGAACACCGCCGCGCCAACTATCCGGTCAATCCCGGCTTCGCGATCCGCCTGCCGACTCTGGCCTATATCGAGGCCTGGATCGGGGAGCCGGGTCAGATCGTCGCCGCGATCGTGCTGATGTTCGCCGTGCTGCTCGCCTGGTGGCGCCGGCTGGGCGAAGAGCCCGGCGGCGAGCAGAAGCGCCGCCTGCTGACCCTGGCCTTCCTCTTCCTGGGCGTCTCGCTGGGGCTCAACCGCTATTACTTCGTGCTGCACGAGCTGTGGAGCGGCACCTTGCTCGCACTGGCTTTTGGCCTGCACCGGGTCCGCGAGGACGGGACCGGACGCTGGGGCGCTGCGCTGGCCGTTGCCGCGCTCGCGCTCGCGATCCGCGAGCATGCCCTGCCCTTCGTCCTGCTCATGGCAGCCATGGCCTTCTGGCGCCGCGACTGGCGCGAGGGCGCGGCCTGGAGCGCGCTCGTCGCAGCTTTCCTGATCGCGCTGTCGGTGCACCATCAGGTCATCGCCGCGCAGGTGCTGCCGAGTGATCGCCCGTCCGATCCCTGGCTCGCGTTGCGCGGGCTTTCTGGTTGGCTGTCGAACATCGTGATGTCGAGCAACCTGCGCTTCCTGCCGCACTGGCTCGCCGGGCCGATGATCGTGTTGATGATCGCCGGCTGGGCGAACTGGCGGAGCTGGGCCGGCGCCTTCGGCACCCTACTGTTCCTCGGCTATGGTCTGGCCTTCATGATCGCCGGGCGGCCTGACAACTTCTATTGGGGCGCGGAGATCGCGCCGGCCATGTTCATCGGCCTGGCTTTTTCGGGCCGCGCGGTGAAATCGCTGATCGCGTCCGCCTTTCCCGATGCGCCCGAAGCGTCGAGGTGAACAAGGTAATTGCGCGTAAACCATAGTGCGGGCACAAGCGCGCCGATGGGTACGCCTCGCATCCTGCTGATCGTGGGCGGTGGGATCGCCGCTTACAAGTCCTGCGAACTCGTCCGCCTGATCCGCAAGGGCGGCGGCGAAGTGACCTGCGTGCTGACCGACGGCGGCGCCAAGTTCGTCACGCCGCTGGCCTTGGCCGCGCTCAGCGAGAACGAAGTCCACACGACGCTCTGGGATCTCAAGAACGAGGTCGAGATGGGGCATATCCAGCTTTCGCGGCAGGCGGACCTCGTCGTCGTCTGCCCGGCGACGGCCAACATGCTCGCCAAGATGGCGCAGGGCATCGCCGACGATCTCGCGACGACCTTGCTGCTCGCCACCGATAAGCCGGTCATGGCCGTGCCGGCGATGAACGTGCGGATGTGGCAGCACGCTGCGACCGTGCGCAACGTCGAGACCCTGCGCGCCGCCGGCGTCGACGTGATGGCGCCCGACGAGGGTGCGATGGCCTGCGGCGAGTACGGTCCCGGTCGCCTGCCCGAGCCCGAGGCGATCTGGGCGCGCATTGCCGGCCATTTCGGCCTGGCTTCCCCGGCGGTGCAGTCGCCGGCGCTACCGGTAGCCTTTGATGACGAGGCTGAGGCTGAACCCGAAACCGGCGGATTGGGCGGCCTGTCGAGCACGATGATCGCGCGCAAGACGCCGATCGTCTTCGCCGACGATCCGTTCGACGACGTGACCTTTACCGGCCCGGCCTTCCTCGCCCCCGAGGCGGTGGAAGAGACGCCGCCGCTCGATCTCTCGGGGCCGCTGCTGTCGAAGAAGGGCAAGGCGCGGGCTGCGCCGCCGACCGATGCCGAGGCGCTTAACCACTTGGTCTCGCCGCATGGCGCCGTGCCCGAGCCTTTCGGGGAGGCGCCCGAGGACGTTCTGGCGGGCCAGCCCGATTTCGAGGGGGATCCCGCGCATCGTCCGCTCTATGGCAAGCATATCCTGATCACCGCCGGGCCTACGCACGAGCCGATCGATCCGGTGCGCTATATCGCCAACCGTTCTTCGGGGAAGCAGGGCTATGCCATCGCCGCCGCCGCCGCCGCGCTGGGCGCGCGGGTGACCTTGGTCTCGGGCCCGGTCAATCTGCCGACGCCGCCGGGGGTCGACCGCATCGACGTCGAGACCGCGGTGGAGATGGGCAATGCAGTCAAGGACGCGCTGCCCGCCGACGTTGGCGTGATGGTTGCGGCCGTGGCTGACTGGCGCACGCAGAACACGGCGCAGGAGAAGATAAAGAAGCGTGGATCGGCGCCGCCCGTGCTGATGCTGACCGAGAATCCGGACATCCTTGCGACGGTCTCGGCCCACCCCAAGCGGCCCAAGCTGCTGATCGGCTTCGCCGCCGAGACCGAGAACGTGCTCGACAACGCGCGCGACAAGCGCAAGCGCAAGGGCGTCGACTGGATCATCGCCAACGACGTGTCGGGCCTGAGCGGCGAGAGCGTCATGGGCGGTTCGTCGAATACCGTGCATATCGTGACCGAGAAGGGGATCGAGGACCTTCCGGAAATGCCCAAGGAAGAGGTAGGGAGGGCCATCGTCGAAAGGATCGCCCTTGCACTCGGAACCTAGCATCCCCGTACTGGTCAAGCGCCTGCCGCATTTCGAAGGCCTGGAGCTTCCTGCCTATGCCACCGCGGGTGCAGCAGGGATGGATGTGCTCGCCGCTGAGGACGTGACCCTGGCGCCCGGTGGCCGTCACGCCGTGGCGACGGGGCTCGCGCTTGCGATTCCGCCCGGCTACGAGATCCAGGTGCGTCCGCGTTCGGGGCTCGCGCTCAAGCATGGCATCTCGGTGCCGAACGCTCCGGGCACGATCGATTCGGACTATCGCGGCGAGCTCAAGGTCATCTTGATCAACCACGGTAGCGAGGACTTCGCGATCCGCCGCGGTGACCGCGTCGCCCAGCTCGTGTTGGCGCCGGTGGTCCAGGCCTCGTGGCTCAAGGTCGACGAACTCGACGACACCGCGCGCGGCGAAGGCGGTTTCGGCTCGACTGGCGGCGTCACCGCGCTGGGGAATTGACTCCTTCACTCAGTGGAAATCGCGCGACTTGGGCAGTACCCGCACGTCGCGAGGATGCACGCCGGAGCGCGGCGGCGGCTCTTCGCGTCCGCGCGGATGCTGCGGGTGAAGGAAGACGTCGGCCCGCGAGAGCCGCGGATTGGCGTCGTCGATCTCGGAGAGCTGGCCCAGCACCTCGGTGCGGTCGATGATCCGGCTGGCCATGACGTGGATCACGCCTTCCTTGCTGCGCTGAAGCTCCCCCTCGACCTGCATCAGCCGCGCGGCCATGACCTCGCGGCGGAAACGCTCGAAGGTGCGCGCCCACATGATGACATTGGCGATCCCCGTCTCGTCCTCGAGCGTGACGAAGATCGCATTGCCCTTGCCCGGTCGCTGACGCACGAGCACCACGCCGGCGACGGTCAGCCGTACGCCGGCCTTGGCCTTGCTCAGATCGGCACAGCACAGGACGCCCTCGCGTGCAAAGACCGGGCGCAGCACCGTCATCGGATGCTCCTTCAGCGAAAGCCGCGTGGTCTGGTAATCGGCCGCGACCTGCTCGCCGAGCGTCATCGCCGGCAGCGCGATCGCGGGTTCCTCGCCGAGCTCGCGCGCCTGGGCATGGGCGAACAGCGGCAGGGCATCGGGCGGCGTGCGCCGCGCCTCCCATAGCGCCGCGCGGCGATCGAGAGCGATCGAGCCGAAGGCGTCGGCATCGGCGAGCAGGCGCAGCCCGCGTTGCGGCACATGCCCGCGCCGCGCGAGTTCCTCGACGCTGGCGAAAGGCGCGGCGGCCTCGATGGCGTGCGCCCAGTCCTTGCGGAAGCCGCCGACCTGCCGCGTGCCGAGCCGCAGTGCGAGCGCGCCGTCACCGCGGCGTTCGAGCGTGCAGTCCCAGGCCGAATGGTTGACGTCCACGGGCCGCACCTCGACGCCGTGCTCTTGCGCATCGCGGACGAGCTGTGCCGGCGCATAGAACCCCATCGGCTGCGAGTTGAGCAATGCGCAGGTGAACACCGCAGGCTGGTGGCACTTGATCCAGGCCGAGACGTAGACCAACCGCGCGAAGGACAGCGCGTGACTCTCGGGGAAGCCATAGGAGCCGAAGCCCTTGATCTGGTCGTAGCACCGCCTCGCGAATTCAGCCGGATAACCGCGCGCGGTCATGCCATCGACCATCATCTTCTCGAACTTGTGGATCGTGCCCACGTTGCGGAAGGTGGCCATGGCACGGCGCAACTGATTGGCCTCGGTCGGGGTAAACCCTGCGGCGGTGATCGCCAGCTTCATCGCCTGTTCCTGGAAGATCGGCACCCCGAAGGTCTTGCCAAGCAATCCGTGCAATTCGTCCTTGGGATGGGGTGGATTGGGTTCGGGGAACTCGTAAGATTCCTTGTCGCAACGGCGGCGCAGATAGGGGTGGACCATGTCGCCTTCGATCGGGCCGGGCCGGACGATCGCGACCTGCACCGAGAGGTCGTAGAGATCTTCCGGCTTGAGCCGCGGCAGCATGTTCATCTGCGCGCGGCTTTCGACTTGGAACACGCCGATGCTGTCGCCCTCGCCGAGCATGTCGTAGACGGCCTTGTCGCTGGACTCGATATCGACATCGAGCGCGTGTTCGCCGAGCCCGTACTCGCGCATCAGCTTGAAACTCTTGGCGATGCAGGTCAGCATGCCCAGCGCCAGCACGTCGACCTTCATCAGCCTGAGCTCGTCGATGTCGTCCTTGTCCCATTCGATGAAGGTGCGGTCTTCCATCGCGCCATTGTGCACCGGCACGGTTTCGTCGAGCCGGTCCTCGGTCAGCACGAAGCCGCCGACGTGCTGTGACAGGTGGCGCGGGAATTTGAGGATCTGCTCGACGAAATGATGCAGCCGGCCGATCTCGGGATTGTCGGGATCGAAGCCAGCATCGATCAGCCGCTTCTCCTCGTACTTTGCGGCGAAGCTGCCCCAGACTGTGCTCGAAAGCCGCGCGGTGACGTCTTCGGAAATGCCCAGAGCCTTGCCGATCTCGCGCACGGCGCTGCGCGGGCGGTAGTGGATCACGGTCGCGGCTATGCCGGCGCGATGGCGGCCGTAGCGTTGGTAGATGTATTGCATGACCTCCTCGCGCCGCTCGTGCTCGAAATCGACGTCGATGTCGGGCGGCTCGCGGCGCTCGTCGGAGACGAAGCGCGAGAACAGCAGGTCATAGTGCCCAGGATCGACCGAGGTCACGCCCAGCAGGAAACAGACGATCGAATTGGCCGCGCTGCCACGGCCCTGGCAGAGGATTGGTGGCTTTTGCTCGCGCGCGAAGCGGACCAGGTCGTAGACTGTGAGGAAATAGTAGGCGTAGTTCTGCTCTCTGATCAGAGTGAACTCTTCCACCAGCAGCTTGCGCACTTTGCTGTTGAGTGAGGGGCCGTAGCGCTGGAACGCAGCGCGCATGACCAGATGAATGAGATAGCCCAGCGGCTTCCAGCCTTCGGGCACCGGCTCGTGCGGATATTCGTATTGAAGATCCTCGAGCGTGAACGCGATCCCGTCCATGAAGCGCTGGGTTTCGGTGATCGCCTCGGGGCACGAGGTGAAGAGCCGCGTCATTTCGGCGGATGATTTGAGGTGCCGCTCGCCATTGGCCTCGAGCCGACGTCCGGCCTCGGTGATCGTGGTGCCCTCGCGGATGCAGGCCATCAGGTCGTGTAGCTGGCGATCGCCGGCTTCGGCATAGAGCGCATCGTTGGTGGCGAGCAGCGACACGCGCGCCTTGCGGGCAATCGCCTGGAATTCGGCGAGGCGACGGGCGTCGCAACCCCGGTGCGCCATCGTCGCGCCGAGCCAGACCCGATCCGGCATGCGCCGGACCAGACGTTCGAGCAGCGGCAGCAGGCCCGGCGGCTGAACCAGTCGGAGCGTCGGAATGGGTTCGTCGTCGAAATAGGCGACCGGCTTGGGATGCGGCCGCTGCAAGGTCGAAGTCGATTCGGAGAGAACGATCAGTTGCAGGTCTTCGTGAAAGGTCAGCAGGTCGTCGAGGCTGAGGATGCAGTCGCCCTTGAGCGCACGCAGGTTGCCGCGCGACAGCAGGCGCGTGAGCCGTCCCCAACCACGGCGCGAGGTCGGATAGGCGAGGATGTCGGGTGTGCCATCGACGAAGACCAGGCGCGCGCCGACGATGAGGCGGAACCCGGGAAGGTCGATACCTTCCGTCTCGGCATCCTCGCGGGCTTCGCGCAGGGCCTTGTGCGCGCGGACCACGCCGGCAACGGTATTGCGATCGGCAATGCCGATGCCGGTCATCCCGAGCGTGATCGCCTTGGCCACCATGTCTGACGGTTGCGAGGCTCCGTGCAGAAACGAATAGTTGGTCGCGGCGCCGAGTTCGGCAAAGGCCGGAGAGGGGGTGTTCACGCGAAAAGGCCGTGAACGAACCAGTCGGGATGCTCGACTTCGAGCTCTTGGAGGCCATGGCGGAACAGCCAGAAGCGGTGGCCCATCTCGTCTTCGACTCGGTAATAGTCGCGCGTCCGGCCGGGATTGCCCACATGGCCGTCGTGGCGGCGCCACCACTCACTGGCGATGCGTTCTGGACCTTCGTGGCGGAAGACCCGGTGCGGCCGGCCCTTCCAGACAAACAGGGCGGGGTGCCCGTCAGGCAGGGAGGCTGTCACCCGCACCCGCTGCGGCGGATCGAGGAGGACCAGTGGACGCAGCGGTGGATCGCCTTCATCGCTTTCGAGCCAGGTCGATGGGCTGGGCTTGCTGCGCAGGGAGTGCAGGTTCCCAGCGCGTTCGGGCACATGGCTGTTGCCCGCGATGAAGCGCAGCACGCGCGCCGGGCCGTGACGCACCGCGAGGCGATCGAGCAGCGGGCCTATGTCGTCGGCGGCTCGCCGCTCGGTCTCAAGCGTGTGCTGACGGTCGGGCAGGACCTCGGCATGGACCACCAGCAGGTCCACGCTGTCGTAGCCGAAGCCAGGGTCGAGTGGGTCGGCCAGGCTGTCGATCCGCTCCCGGAGCAGGCGCAGCACCAGCGCGGGATCGCGTGTCGGCGTGCCGGTCTCGACTTCGAGCCGGGCGATATGGCCGTCGCTGCGATGGAGGCGCACGCGAAAGGCGCGGCCGCCTTCGCCGCGTGTGCGGAGTTCTTCGCCCGTGCGTTCGAGCAGGTGCTCGATAACCTCGAGTACGTCGTCGGTGCGGCCGATCGGCTCGGCAAAGCGCTGCTCGGCGAAAACCTTCTCGCGCCGATGCTGGGCGACGATGTGCCCGTCTTCCTCGCCTAGTAGCCGGGCGAGTCGTGTGATCGTGGCCATGCCGAAGCGCGCGGCAAGCACGGTGCGCGGCACTTGGGCGAGATCGCCGATCCGGCGAAAGCCGGCGCGCGTGAGCGCGTGGAAGGTCTCGGGCTCGGCATCGAGCGCGGCGAGGGGCAGCCGCTCAACAGCCTCGCCGCCGTATCGAGCGAGGGCGCGTGCCGCTTGCGGCGTCTTGGCCAGGCCCGCGCGGATGGTCAGCCGCTCGGCCGCCATCCGCGCGAGCAGGTGATCGCGCAGGCCCGCCTCGCCACCATGGAGGTGCGCGCATCCGGTTACGTCAAGGAGCAGGCCCTGCGGCGGGTCGCACTGCACCGAGGGCGTATAGTCGCCGCACAGTCCGGAAAATCGCGTCAACAGCGCGGCATCGGCGAGCGGATCGTGCGGGAATGCGGCAAGGTGGGGCACGCAGCCCCGCGCGTCGGCCAGCGCCTGGCCGACTTCCAGCTTCAGACTAAAGGCTTCGGGATTGAGCGCCGCGATGCGCAGAGCCCCGCGCTGCTTCTCGATCAGCGCGAAGGCGCGGTCAGCCGGCGCCTTGCCGCAGGCGATCATCCGTTCCGTCGGCAACCAGGGCAGGAACAGCGCTAGATAGCGGCGTTCTCTGGCGAAAAGAGACTTGGTCACGGTTCCACTCCAGGGTGATCGAAAGCCCTTCGCCGCCGCCGCGGCGGCGAAGCAGGGTGAGCGCGAAAGTCGGATGGCCGGGGGCATCGGCCGGCAGCGGCTGCGAGGGTGCGGCTGCGACTTGCCAGCGGGTGTGTGCGGCGCTGGGCACGGGCGGCGCTTGCGAGCGCGCGAGCAGGACCATCGTCGCGCTGGCGGCCCCCGCCAGTGCCAGCCGCCGCGTCGCGGTGAGATCGAGCAGCGGTTGGCGACCGTGCAATTCGAGCAGGACGACCGCCGCCGCGCCGTCGCGTACGCAGTCGAGCCCCGCGCGCAGCAGCGCCTTGCCGTCCTGCAGCATCAGCAGGGTCACGGCGTCGGGATCGAGCCCGAGTTCGACGAGGCCGGGGCCATAGGGGCGGCCCACCGCGTCGTCCTGTCGTGCCCAGATCAGTGGGCGGCCGTCGAGATCCTGGCGCAGCCGCGCGACGAGAAGGGCGAAGCCGAGCGCGGCGACGCTGTCGATCCTGTCGGCGGCGTGGAATTCGTGCAGACCATCGGCCCGCAGGCCCCCCGCGAGCACCTGGTCGAGCCAGGCTTCGCCTAGCGGCACCAGCCCCATGGGCTGTGGGGCCGCCGGCAACGCGACAGGCAGGGGCGAATCGACTCGCATGTGTTCATGATATGTTCTTTTTGTGTGGGAGTCAGCAGGAAGCCGGCCTTGCCAGTTGTTGGATCAAAGAAGGATCAGAACGCCGCGTCCCATTCCGCTTCCTTGAAGCCCACCAGCAGGCCCCCCGGATGTTCGACCACCGGGCGCTTGATCGCGCTGGGGTTGGCTTCCATCACGCGCACCGCCTTGGCAGCGTCGAGTCCTTCCTTGTCGGCCTCGGGCAGCTTCTTGAAGGTCGTGCCCGCGCGATTGAGCACCTTCTCCCAGCCGGCCTTCGCGACCCATTCGGTCAGCTTTGCCGGATCGGTGCCCTGCTTCTTGTAGTCGTGGAAGGTGTAGGCGATTCCCTTGGTCTCAAGCCAGGTCCGCGCCTTCTTGACCGTGTCGCAATTGGGAATGCCGTAGAGGGTGACGCTCATCAGTCGGGTCTTTCGAAACGCCGGATGCGCGGGTCATCGCAGGCGAACAGAGTGAAGTCGTGATAGTATTCTGCGCGGCCGCGCTGCTGGATCGCCGCGTGGTCGGGATGGCTGCCCCAGGCATGCATCGCCGCCTCGCTCGACCATTCGGAGATCGCGACAACCTCGCCATCGTCAGCGGTATAGCTCTTGAAACTCAGAAATCCGGGCTGTGCGCGTGCCAGTGTTTCCATGCGGGCGGCGTCGGCGCCATAGGCTTGGGCGTCGATTTCGGCACGCTTGCGATTGCGGAAGACGACGAGGAACATGGACGCCACTCCTAGCGACTCGTCCCGCGCCGGGGGAGTGGACTTTTTGCGCCATCCACGACAAAGCGCGGGGCATGAGCGTCAACAGCTTCGGCCGTCTTTTCCGTTTCACCACCTGGGGCGAAAGCCACGGGCCGGCGCTGGGCGCCGTGGTCGACGGGTGCCCGCCGGGCCTGGCCATCAGCGAGGCCGACCTGCAGCCGTTCCTCGATGCGCGCCGCCCGGGCCAGTCCAAGTTCACCACGCAGCGGCAGGAGCCCGACGCGGTGAAGATCCTGTCGGGCGTGTTCGAAGGCAAGACCACCGGCACGCCCATCAGCCTGATGATCGAGAACGTGGACCAGCGTTCGAAGGACTATTCCGAAGTCGCGCTCGCCTATCGCCCCGGCCACGCCGACTACGCCTATGACGCCAAGTACGGCTTCCGCGACTATCGCGGCGGTGGGCGCTCTTCGGCGCGCGAGACCGCAGCACGGGTCGCCGCGGGCGGCGTCGCGCGGCTGGTGATCCCCGAGGTCACGATCCTGGCCTATGTCACCGAAATTGGCGGCGACGCGATCGACCGGGCGAACTTCGATCCTGCCGAGATCGCCAACAACCCGTTCTTCTGCCCCGACGCAGAAGCCGCCAAGCGCTGGGAGAAGCTGGTCGACGACGCGCGGCTCGCCGGTTCCTCGCTCGGCGCCGTGGTCGAATGCGTCGCCGAGGGCGTGCCCGCGGGCTGGGGGGCGCCACTCTACGGCAAGCTCGATGCCGATCTCGCCTCGGGCATGATGAGCATCAACGCGGTCAAGGGCATCGAGATCGGCGATGGCTTCGCCGCGGCGCGCCTGACCGGCGAGCAGAACGCCGATCCGATGCGGCCAGGCAATGGTGGGCCGCGCTTCCTGGCCAACCACGCGGGCGGCATCGCCGGAGGCATCTCGACCGGGCAGCCGGTCGTCCTGCGCGTGGCCTTCAAGCCGACCTCGTCTATCCTCACCCCGGTCGAGACGATCACGCGCGAGGGTGAGGCTTCGGAAATCCGCACCAAGGGTCGCCACGATCCCTGCGTCGGTATCCGCGGTGCGCCGGTGGTCGAGGCGATGATGGCGCTGGTCCTGGCCGACCACAAGCTGCTGCACCGCGGGCAGGTCGGCGCCTGATTAGCGCGGTCGTTTGAGCACGATGTAGACCGCACCCGCGCCGCCGTGGCGCGGATGGGCGGGGCGGATCGCAGCGATCTTGCTCGCGTGCGGGCCGATCGCCAGCCAGTCCATGAACTTGCGACGGATCACGCCGCGGCTGCGGCGATCCTCGCTCGGCCGTTCGCGGCCGGTGATCAGCAGCACCACGCGCGCGCCCTGCTGCAAGGCCAGGGTCAGCCCGTGTTCAAGCCGGGCATGCGCGGCGTCGAGCGTGGCGCCGTGGAGATCGAGCGTGAAATCGGGCGCGACGACGCCGCGCGCGAGGCGCCGGTCCCAGCCAGCGTCGAGGCCGTGGCGGTCGAGCGTGGCGGGGGCAGGGCGGGCCTTGATATCCTCCCCGGCACGAGGAGAGGGAACTGCCGCAGGCTGGGTAAAGGGCGCGATGGGTTTGACGCGTTTTCGCGGTGGCGGTGGGGCTGAAGGCACCGGCTCATCCGCTACGCCCCCTTCTGAGCCTGTCGAAGGGCGGGGAGGATGGAAGCGTTCCACCGTCTGCGCGACTTTCGCCCAGAGCGCCGCCTCCTCGGCGGTCAGCTTGCGGCCGGGCCGGCGCATGTCAGCGCGCGCCGAGGCGCGTCAGCGTGCCTTTCGGCAGCAGCAGCAGCGCACGGCCGCGCGCACTCATGCCGCCGGCGGTGGCGCGGGCTCCGGGGCCGGCGCCCCAGAAGGTGTCGACGCGGTTGGCGCCCTTGATCGCGCCGCCGGTGTCCTGGGCCACCCACAGGCCATTCGCTTCGCGATTGTCCATACCCGAGAGGAACAGCGGCGCGCCAAGCGGCACGAACAGCGGATCGGCCGCCGCGCTCGACCGGGCGCGCACCACGACGCCCAGCGCGCCGACCGGGCCGTCGGCGCTGATCTCGCGGAAGAAGACGAAGGATTCGTTGGCGCGCAGCATCGCCCGGCCGTCCTCGGGCCGATCGCGCAGGAATTTCTGGATGCCCTGGAGCGAGCCCGAATATTGCCCCGGGCCCGAGCCGATCAGCCCACGCTCGCGCATGATCGAGCCGATCAGCTTGGACGAGCGGCCGTTCTGCGCGGCATAGCCGATGTGCATCACGCTGCCGTCGGGGCCGACGAGCTTGCCCGAGCCCTGGACCTGGAGGAAGTAGAACTCGACCGGATCGGCGGCCCAACCGATCTCGAGCCCGCGGCCGGCCAGCGCCCCGTCCTCGATCTCGCCACGGTTGTAGTAGAGCGAGAAGCGTCCGTTCTCGTCATAGCGACCGAGCGGCTGGCGGCCGTCGGGCAGTGGTGTGGCATCGCCGGGCCGCGCACGCACGAGGTCGGTGGGGGCGGCATAGATCGGCACGTCGTAGCCCGGCTGGCGGACCCGCACGCCGGCGATCTCGGGCTCGTAGTAGCCGGTGGCGAAAGCCGCGCCGTCGCCGATCCGCGCGGTCTCGAGATAGCGTGCGAAGAAACCGCGCGCGTCGGCTGAGAACCAGCTCGCGGCGGCGTCACAGGCGCTTTTCCAGTCGGCGCCGCGGGTCAGGCCGCTGGCATCGGTGCGCCGCTGCAGGCTGGGGCAAGAGACGCGAAAGGCGGCGAGAGCTTCGGCCGCATCGCTCGCGCCGATGTCGAGGCTGTCGATCGCTGGCCCGCGCGCCACCCCAGCGGAGACGGCGTTGTTGGGCAGGACGATCGGCGGCTGGGTGGCGGGACCCGAGATAGGCGGACGTGACACGGGCGGAAGCGGTCTGGGACCGTGGGCAGGGGGAATGACGCGTCCGCAAGCGGCGAGGAAAACGAGCAGCGCGAGGGCCGCGTATCTGCGCAAGCCCCCCGCCACGAGATTTCAGCCTTCGTCGGTCTCGTCGAGCAGCCAGTCCGGATCGGACGAGGCAACGTTGCGGCTGAAGGTCCAGATGTCGATCGTCTCGATCGCGTCGTCGAGCGAGCCAGCGACGACATGCCCTTCGGCGTCGCGCGTGACGGCGGCGATGTCGGCGCGGAAGCGCACGGTGATGCGTGCGGTCTGACCGTCGAGATCGGCAGCGGAGACCACCGATTCCTCGATGCGGATCAGGCGGTTGTCGAGCGATTCGCCGGCAGCGACGCGCGCGTCGATGGCACCGGCGAAACTGGCGTAGACGTCACGGTCGCAGAGCTGCTGGAGCTCTTCCTTGTCGCCCCGCCAGAAGGCTTCGAGGATCATGCGATAGGCGCTGCGCGATCCTTCGACGAAAGCGAAGGCATCGAAATGGCGATCGGCCGCGGCGATGGCGCGCAGGCCGCGCTCGACCGAAGCGGTCACCGTCGGCATTTCGCGCGGACGGGCCGCTGGGCTGTTCTGCTGTTGCTGCCGATCGACCGGCTGGCGCTGTGCAGGGGCGGCCGACGTACCGGCGCTGGTCTTGTTGTCGAACCGGCCGGGCACGACCTCTTCCTCGTGTTCGGCACGGCGCCCGAGCACCGAGTAGAGACGCAGCCCGAGAAAGGCTGCGATCATGGCCAGAATGACGATTTCGACAGTCACGCCTTTGCTTTCCAATTCTGTTGCCGCGCACGGAGCGGGCCAATCATCATAGTAGACCCAGATAGGATGGGTTGACAAATGAACAACGCACGAACCGCCAATCCGGGCGAATTTTTCGTCGGTCGGATGTCACAAACGCCACGTGCGCGCGATTCCATGCCTTTCCCGTCGGGTCAGCGCCATTGCCGCCCGCCGTGGGCGATGCTAGTCGCGCGCCAGGATTTACACCGCAAGCGTGAAGAAAGACGAAAACCATGGCCGATGATGGCAACGTGATTTCCAACCTCGATCTTGGTGGCAATGGCGAAGACACCGCACCCGCCGCCGGCCTGATCTCGCAGTACGTCAAGGATCTCTCGGTCGAGAACCCGAATGCGCCCGACAGCTTCTCTTGGCAGGACGCGCCGCAGGTCGACATCCAGTTCAACATCGGCGCGCGCCCGATCAACGACGAAGTCCACGAGATCGAGATGAAGATCGTGGTCACGGCCAAGGCCGAAGCCGGCACCGCCTATATCGTCGACCTGTCCTATTGCGCGCTGATCGGCATGCGCAACATCGATGATGCCCAGGCCCACGCCTTCACTTATGCCGAAGCGCCGCGGATCATCTTCCCCTTCGCGCGCCGCGTCCTGGCCGATGCCGTCCGCGACGCCGGCTTCCCGCCGCTGATGCTCGAGCCGATCGATTTCAACGGCCTCTACGTCCAGCAGCTTGCCGGCCAGGCCGAAGGTCAGCCGGTCGGCAACGCTTGAGGTTTGCGCCAATATCCTTCGACAGGCTCAGGATGAGCGGGCGTGGGCTTTGAACCAGTCCCGCGCGTGCTGAGCTTGTCGAAGCATTGCCGCGCAACGCCGGCGACATGAGCCTGCTCAAGAACGTCGGCACGATCGGCGGCCTGACCGCGATCAGCCGCCTGTTCGGCTTCGCGCGCGACATGATGCTCGCGCGCGTGCTCGGCGCGGGTCTGGCCGCCGACGCGTTTCAGCTTGCCTTCACCCTGCCCAACACCTTCCGTCGGCTCTTCGCCGAGGGCGCCTTCTCGGTGGCCTTCGTACCGATGTATTCGCGGGCGCTCCATGGCGAGGGCGGCGAGGCAGCAGCGGAGAAATTCGCTGCCGATGTGCTCGCGGTGTTCATCTGGGTGCTGCTCGCATTCAGCGCGCTCGCGATGGTGATCATGCCTGGCATCGTCTGGGTCCTGGCCAAAGAGTACCAGTCGGTCCCCGGCAAGTTCGAGCTTTCGGTCATGCTCAGCCGCGTGACCTTCCCCTATCTCGGGCTCGTCAGCCTTGTGGCCATGCTTTCGGGCCTGCTCAACGCGCGCTCGCGCTTCGCCCCCGGAGCCTTCGCGCCGGTGCTGCTCAACCTTACCTTGATCACGGGCATCCTCACCGGCGCCTGGCTACGCGGACCACAGGGCGACGATACGATCGTCGCCACCGCCCTGGCGGTCTCGGTAAGCCTCGCGGGCGTGGTCCAGCTTGCCTATATGGCCAGGGCGACGCGCAAGGCCGGGGTGAAGCTCAAGGTCACGCTGCCGAAACTGACACCCGAGGTGAAGCGGCTCGGTGCGCTGATCCTGCCCGCGACCTTCGGCGCCGGCATCTACCAGGTCAGCCAGTTCGTCGACACCTTCTTCGCGACCCAGCTGCCGCAGGGCTCGCTGACCCTGCTCAAGCTGGCAGACCGGCTCAACCAGATGCCGCTCGGCATCGTCGGCATCGCGCTCGGAACGGCGATCCTGCCGATGCTCTCGCGCCACATCCATTCGGGAGAGGCGGCCGAGGCACAGAAGCTGCAGACCCAGGCCTTCGAGATGGCGACCCTGCTGACCCTGCCCGCCGCGGCGGCGCTGGCGGTCTGCGCGCCGGCCTTCACCGCGGCCTTCTTCGTCGGCGGCAAATTCACTGCGGGCGACGGTGCGATCATGGCGCAGATCGTCGTGGCGCTGGTTGCGGGGCTGCCGGCCTACGTCATCGTCAAGATCCTCAACCCCGGCTTCTTCGCGCGTGAGGACACGCGTACCCCCGTCTGGACCGCGCTGGTGGCGCTGGTGTTCAACGTCGTGCTCAACGTCTTCGTCGTGCGGTCCTACGGTATCGTCGGCCTGGCTGCGGCGACGGCCTGTTCGGCGAGCCTCAACTGCCTGCTGCTCTATGCGATCCTGCACCGGCGCGGCTGGTTCCGCTTCACTCTGCCGCTCGCGAGCAAGATCGCGCGCCAACTCGTCGCCACGGCCGCCATGGCCGGCGCGTTGATCTGGGTCATGCCGCTGATGGCGACGCGCTATCATGCCGGCGTTATCGACCGCATCTGGTCGCTGTCGGTGCTGGTGGGGCTGGGTCTGGCAGTGTTCGGTGTCGTCGCCTTCGCGACGGGAGCAGTCGACAAGCGGGTGCTCGGCCAGCTAAGGCGCCGGCGTCCCAAGCGCACGGCCGAGGACGACGAAATCCTGGAGGTTCAATAAACATCATGCGTATCGTTTCCGGCATCCAGCCGACGGGCAATCTCCACCTCGGAAATTACCTGGGCGCGATCCGGAACTGGGTGCGCATGCAGGATGAACTCGTCTCCACCGGCGGCGACTGCCTGTTCTTCCTCGCCGATCTCCACGCGATCTCGATGCCGCACGAGCCGGCGACGCTTTCCGCAAACACGCGCGAAATGGTCGCGGCGCTCGTCGCCTGCGGCATCGATCCCGATCGCTCGACGCTGTTCAACCAGGCGCAGGTCCCCGCCCATGCCGAGTTGCAATGGCTGCTGACCGGCACCGCGCGCATGGGCTGGCTGAACCGCATGACGCAGTTCAAGGACAAGTCGGGCAAGAACCGCGAAGGCGCTTCAATCGCGCTCTATACCTATCCGGTGCTGCAGGCCGCAGACGTGCTGCTCTACCAGGCGACGCACGTTCCCGTCGGCGAGGACCAGAAGCAGCACCTCGAACTCGCACGCGACATCGCGCAGAAGTTCAACAACGACTTCGCCTCCGAAGCGGCGCCGGTCTTCATGCTGCCCGATCCGATCATCCCGCCCGAGGCGGCGCGAATCATGTCGCTGCGCGATGGCAGCGCCAAGATGAGCAAGTCCGATCCCTCGGACATGAGCCGCATCAATCTGACCGACGATGCCGACACGATCATGCAGAAGGTCAAGAAGGCCAAGACCGATCCCGAACCGCTGCCGAGCGAGGCTGCCGGGCTCGAAGGCCGCGCCGAGGCGAAGAACCTCGTCGGCATCTATGCCGTGATGGCGCAGACCAGCGTCGATGCCGTGCTCGCCGACTTCGCGGGCAAGGGCTTCGGCGCCTTCAAGCCGGCGCTCGGCGAACTGCTGGTGACCAAGCTGGCGCCGATCAACGATCGCTTCGTCGAACTGCGCCAGGACAGCGCGGCGCTCGACGCGATCCTGAAGAAGGGCGCGGAAAAGGCACGGACGCTGGCGGCGCCGACCCTGAACGCGGCTTACGAGGCGCTGGGCCTGGTTCGCGGTTGAAGCCGTTACGGGCGCGCCAGGCGACGCGCCCGTCCGGAGTCCTCAGATCGCGATATTGTAGAGGCGCGCGGCGTTGGTGCTGAGCACCTTGGCGCGGTCCTCCTGGGTCAGGCTCGCCAGGCGCTCCTCCAGATTGTCGATCGGGTAGAGGCTGGTCGGGTGCGGGAAGTCCGTCTCGAACAGGCAGTTGTCGATGCCGACCTTGTGCAGCATGTCCGACACGTCCTTCTTCTCGAACCAGAAGCACGCGTAGAAGTTGCTCTTGAAATACTCCGACGGACGCTTCTGGAAGCTCTTGGTCTCGGCGATCTCGTCGAGCTGGTAGTCGAGCGCTTCCATGAGGAAGGGCACCCAGCCGATGCCGCTCTCGACCGAGACGAATTTCAGGTCCTTGTAGCGGTCGAGCACGCCCGAATAGATCAGGTTGGCGACGGTCTTGCCGTTGTTGAAGAACAGCATCGCGCCCGAAATGCCCGAGCGGAGATCGCGCGGCAGCGAGGGCCAGCCCTGCTGTCCCATCCAGTCGATCGAGGTTTCGGAGGCGCCGATGTGGAAGTTGACCGGCAGCTTCTTGTCGTTGCAGACCTCCCACAGCGGATACCAGTGCTCGTGGCCGAGGTCGGGGATCAGGTCGCCGTTCTCGTCCCGGCTGGTATGCGGGTCCGAATTGATGTTGATGCCCTTCATGCCCATGGCGATGCAGCGCTCGGTTTCCTTCACCGCTTCCTTCATGTCCCACCAGGGCAGCAGCGCCATCGGGAACAGGCGCTGGCCGCTCTCCTCCTGGATCTCCGCCATGGCGTCGTTGTAGATCTGCACCGTGGCAAGGCGCAGCGCGGGATCGACCTTGGCCGCCATCTGGCCGCCGAAGCCGAGAATGTTGGGATAGACGATCTGCGCGTAGATCCCGGCCTCGTCCATCACCTTGAGGCGTTCCTTGACGTTCGACGAACCCGCGTGGACCTGCTCGAACTGCAGCGCGAGGAACTGGTCGAGATCGCGGACCTTGCCGCCTTCCTTGAGCACGGCCGAGTTCGGATGCGCCCCCGTGCCGATCGACTTGTCGCCGTCGATCACCCAGCAGCGCACGCCGTTCAGCATTTTCACCTGCGGCACGCGGTCGCGGATCGAGGCTGGCGCGCGCTTGATCCACATGTCGTGCGGTTCAGTAAGATGGGTGTCGGCGTCGATGATCTTGATCGACGACTTGGCCTGCGGGCGGTCTAGGGTTTCGGTGGGCATCGCTGTTCTCCCGGATTTCGTTGCTACCGACATCGCCGTGCGGGCGGCTCGCGGCAATGGCCGCCTGTCCATGCGCCATGACCGATCGTCCAAGGCGCGGGCGGCCAGAGATCAGTCGCGTTTGAAGCCGAGCAGCACGCCGCTGCCTTGCTGCCTTGGCCCCGAACCGCGCGGCGTCGCGGGTCGGTGCTGGCGCGCGAGTGCGGCCGTGCCCTGGCCGAGGCGACCGGCGAGCAGGGGCTGGAATGCAGGCGGGGCGGCTGCGGGCTTGTCGGCGACCCGGCGCTCGCGCTCGCGCATCTGACTCGGCGACAGACCGAAATGGCGGGTGAAGCGGCGGCTGAACGCGGCCTCGGAGCCATAGCCCGCCAGTTCGCTGATCTCGGCGATCTTGAGCTTGCCCTGGCGCAGCAGGCCGGCGGCATGTTCCATCCGCTGCTCGGCGACCACTTCCATCGGCGCGCGGCCCACGGCCTGGGTGAAATGCGCGGCGAAGTTCGAACGGCCCATGCCGACCGAGCGTGCGAGCCGCTCGACCGTCCAGTTCGCCGCCGGATTGGCCTCGATCAGCCGCAGCGCATCGGCGATCGGGTCCTGGCGCGCAGGGGAGAAGAGCTGGCGGCAGCGCGGATCGGCGCGCAGGCCCGCCATCAGCAGCATCGCTGCCAGCCGCGTCAGCAGCGCCGCCGATCCCGGGCCGATGCCCGCAAGCGGCAGCGCTTCGGGGCGCAGCAGGGCGGCGAGCGGGCCGGCGTCGTTCTGGTTTAGCGAGAGCAGCGCGGGCAAGGTCGCGCGGTTGGCCTCGCCCGGCCAAGTCGCGCGCAGCTTGCCGCTGAGGACGCGCGCGGTGGTGCGACCGGGGCCGATGGCGAGCGTCGGCGGGATGTCGACCTCTGCCTCGTCGCGCAGGAAGGCATGCGTCGACGCCGGAGCGGCAGGGCTCGTGCGCAGCGCGTGGGCCTCCCCCGAGAGCACGATCACGACATCGCCGACGCCGAGCTCGACCATCGCGCCCCCGGCGCAGGCGATTCGCGCCGATCCGTGGAGCACGGCGTGAAACAACACGGCATCGCCGGGCGGCACGGAGAAGCCCGCATCCTGCCCGAGATCGCTGTAGCACCAGGTCTGTCCGCGCAGCTCGAGTCCGGACAATAGACCCGACAGGGACTTGTCTTCGGCGCGCTGCATTTCTCCGAACTCCCTTGGCGCGGGCTTGCCGGCCGCGTCCATCATAAATCAGGATATGCCTTTGCCGGAGGAGGTCAACCAAGCGTTCGGCAGGGTGAACGCCAATTCGCCTTTGACGCCGTGGGTCGAGAGGGGCCAAAGCCGCTCGAAAGGAAGGGAGACGATGAGCCAGACGATCGACCTGCGCATCGACGTGACCAATGCGGTCGATCTCGCCGCGCCCGTGCACGTTGCAGTGACCGTGGTCCTGCCCGATCCCGCCGATCTGCCCGCGCAGCCCGTGATCTGCTTCGCCAAACCCGGCGGCGGCTATTCGCGGCTCTACTTTACCCATGCCCTGCCGGGGCCGGGCGAGGGCGCCCAGGCCGATTTTCACGTCGATCGTGGCTGGATCTTCGTCGCGCTCGACAATCTAGGCTCGGGCGACAGTTCGATGCACGAATCGCGCGCACTCGGTTTTACGGCCGTGACAAAGGCGGCGCTCGCAGCCGAGCAAGAGGTGTTGCTGCGCCTGGCCAATGGTCTGCTCGCGCCCGGCTATCCGCCGGTTCTGCAGCCCGTGTGCCTTGGCATCGGTCAGTCTACCGGCGGCAGTCTGACGATCGTCCAGCAGGCGCGGCATGGTTGCTACGACGGGATCGGCGTCCTGGGCTTCAGCGCGGTGCACAACCACCCGGCGACGCCGCCCGGCCACGCGCCGATCGTGACGCCTTGGTTTTCGCGCGAGATCGCGCCCGACATGCCGGGCGGCATCATCAACGCGGCGGCCGTAGCCGCCGCCACCGGTGCGGCGCCCGACGCGGCCTGGGCGGCGCTGGCCTGGGGCTTCCACTACGACGACGTGCCACAGGACCTCGTGGAGCAGGATCTCGCGCACTACGACAGCATTGCCCAGGCCATCGCCGGCACGGCGCCGCCGGGGCGCGAGCGCGATCCGGCACCGTGGAATTCCTATACGCCGCCGAGCGACGCCACGCGCTTCACCCTGACCCCGGGCGTCGTCGCGCCCGAGGCGGCCGCGGTCTCGGTGCCCGTGCTCAGCGCGATGGGCGAGCGAGACCTCGTGGTCGATCCGCTGGGCGAGGCGCGCGCTTTCCGCTCGGCGGCGAGCTTCGATCTCTTCGTCTGCCCGCGCATGGGCCACATGCACAACTTCGCCGGCACGCGCAGGCTGTTCTGGGAGCGCCTGCACCGCTTCGGCGAATGGTGTGCGGCGGCAAAGGCGCTAGGCGAGTAGCGGCCGGCGGGATGGTCCGTCGGCTATGATCGGGCGGATCGCGATGAACGTCTTGAAGCCGAGGACGCCGTCGTCCTCGTCGAGTTCCTCGCGGATGAAAGCGTCGTACTCTGCCATCGAGCCGACCTCGACCTTGAGCACGAAGTCGTCCTCGCCGGTGACTTCCCAGGCGGCGGTGACTTCGGGCCGCCGGGCGATCCGGCGTGCGAAGGCGTCCATCGGCTGACGGCCGGGCACCTTCATCTGCACGAGCACATGCATGGTCAGCGCTGCGCCCGTCAGCGCCGGGTCCACCACCGCGATGTCGGCGACGATCACCTTGTCTTCACGCAGCCGTCGCAGCCGCCGCAGCACTGCCGAGATCGACAGGCCGACCTTCTCGGCCAGCGTCCGCGCCGGCTCGAGGTTGTTCTGGCGAACGAGTTCGATCAGTCGGCGATCGAAGTCATCGAGTTCGACTGTTTTTCGCATTCAAGGGACCTATACGCTAAATTTGGTCGCTTGAAGGGCCAAATTAGGCGCCAATCGCTTGGCGCGCGAAATTACATCCTCGGTCGAAACGACCCATGGAGTTCGCAGCGTGACCAATCGTGATTCTAAGCCCGGACTTTTCGGCCGGATCTGGCGCAGCCTTCTGGCGACGTCCGAGGCAGGGGTCGCGATTCACTATCGCGCGCCCTGGCAGGTTTCCGCGGCAAGGTCGGACCGGCGCGCCGCGGCGGACGCGCCGGAAACCGGCTCAGATGCCCATGCAGAGGTACTTCGTCTCCATGAAGTCCTCGAGCCCGTACTTCGAACCTTCGCGACCCAGGCCCGACTGCTTGACGCCGCCGAACGGCGCCACTTCGGTCGAGATCAGGCCGGTGTTGATGCCGACCATGCCCGCCTCGAGCGCTTCCGCCACGCGCCAGACGCGGCTGAGGTCGCGTGAATAGAAGTAGGAGGCCAGGCCGAACTCGCTGTCGTTGGCCAGCTTGATCGCTTCTTCCTCGGTCTTGAAGCGGATCACGCCCGCGAGCGGACCGAAGGTTTCCTCGTGCGCGAGCTTCATGTCGGGCTTCACCCCGGCGATCACGGTCGGCTCGAAGAAGGTGCCGCCCAGTGGGCTGCGCTTGCCGCCGGCGAGCAGGGTCGCGCCGCCGTCGATCGCGTCCTTGAGGTGCTCTTCGACCTTGGCGACCGCGGCCTCGTCGATCAGCGGGCCGGCGTCGGTGCCGGCTTCCATGCCGTAGCCGACCTTCATCGCCGAGACGCGCGCGGCCAGCTTCTGGACGAATTCGTCGTAGACGCCGTCCTGGACGTAGAAGCGGTTGGTGCAGACGCAGGTCTGGCCGTTGTTGCGGAACTTCGAGATCATCGCGCCCTCGATCGCCGCATCGACGTCGGCATCGTCGAAGACCAGGAACGGCGCGTTGCCGCCGAGCTCCATCGAGCACTTCTTGATCGTTTCGGCGCTCTCGCGCAGCAGCTGGCGGCCGATCTCGGTCGAGCCGGTGAAGGTGATCTTGTGCACCGTCGGGTTGCGCGTGAGTTCGCCGCCGATCTGGCCGGCGCTACCGGTGACGACGTTGACCACGCCCGCGGGGATGCCGGCCATCTCGCAGAGCGCGGCGATCGCCAGCGCCGAATAGGGCGTCGCCGTGGCCGGCTTGATGACGATCGTGCAGCCGGCGGCCAATGCCGGGCCCAGCTTGCGCGTGACCATGGCGTTGGGGAAGTTCCACGGCGTGATCGCACCGACCACGCCGAGCCCCTGCTTGAGCACGACGATGCGCTTGTCGGCGGCATGGCTCGGGATCACGTCGCCATAGGCGCGCTTACCCTCTTCGGCGAACCACTCGATGAAGCCCGCACCATAGGCGACTTCGCCCTTGGCTTCCGTGAAGGGCTTGCCCTGTTCGCGGCTCAGCAGTTCGCCGAGCGCGTCCTGGTGCTCGATCATCAAGTCGAACAGCTTGCGCAGAAGCTTGGCGCGGTCGCCTGCGGTTTTCGCGCGCCAGGCGGGAAGCGCGGCCTCGGCCGCCTCGATCGCGCGGCGAGTCTCATCGGTGCCCATTTTGGGGATCGTGCCCAGCACCTTGCCGCTGCCCGGATCGGTGACTTCGATCGTGCCGCCCGCGTCCGCGTCGCACCACTTGCCGTCGATGTAGCACTGCTGCTTCAGGAAATCGGTGTAGTTCATGCGCTTGGTCCCCCAGGGGCGAGGCCGGGAAACGGCCTGTCGATTCCGTACTTCGCCGCCTTAGGCATGGCTCCGCGTCGATGGCAACAGGGCACGGCCCGATCGGCGTTTGACGATCGCCTGCACTGGCCTATTGATCAGGCAACAAGCCGCAAGAGCGGCATGCGGTTTGCGGAGAGGAACAGGCTATGAGCACGACGGACAGCGCATTCTCGGTCGATCCCGAAATCATGGCGCTCGTATCGCGCGCGCGGATCGCGCAGGCGGATTTCGAGAGCTTCGGCCAGGAGCAGGTCGACGCCATCGTCCGCGACATCGGCAAATACGTCTACGACCACGCCGAGACGCTGGCGCGCATGGCGGTCGACGAGACCGGCATCGGCAATTTCGAGGACAAGGTCCTCAAGAAGAAAGGCAAGGCCCGCGCGATCTGGAACAGCCTCAAAGGCAAGAAGAGCCGCGGGATCATCGGCGAGGACGAGGAGACCCAGATGGTCTTCGTCGCCAAGCCGATGGGGGTGGTCGGCGCCGTCACGCCGATCACCAATCCCATCGTCACGCCGATGTGCAACGGCATGTTCGCGCTCAAGACCGGCAATGCCGTGATCTTCGCGCCGCACCCCAAGGCCCAGGCCTGCGCCGAGCATCTGACCGAAGCCTTCATGGCGATCGTCCGCAAGCACGGCGGGCCCGAGGACCTTATCCAGGTCGTCCGCAACGGTTCGATCAGCAAGACGCAGTCGCTGATGGAATCGGTCGACGTCGTCGTTGCCACGGGTGGCGGGGCGATGGTCAAGTCGGCCTATTCGTCGGGCAAGCCCTCGTTCGGTGTCGGCGCGGGCAACGTGCCGGTGATCATCGACCGCGGCGTCGACCTGGCCGAGGCGGTGGGCAAGATCGTCACCGGCGCTTCGTTCGACAACGGCATCATCTGCAGCCACGAGCAATTCGTCCTCGCTCCCCAGGAGCGCTTCGACGAGACGATCCGCGCCTTCACCGAGACGGGCAAAGTCTGGTTCACCGACGACGCGGCGCAAATCCAGGCACTGCGCGAGGTCGTGTTCCCCGGCGGCCAGCTCAACAAGGATGTCGTCGGCATTTCGGCGCGCGCGGTCGGCGCCATGGCCGGGATCGACGTGCCCGAGTCCGCGCGGCTGATCCTGCTGCCGGCCAAAGGTGCGGGCGAGGACGACATCCTGGCGCGCGAAAAGCTGTGCCCGGTCGTCGCGATCCTTCCCTACGAATCCTTCGAGGAAGCCGTACAGAAGGCCAAGGCCAACCTGCTGGTCGAAGGCGCCGGCCATTCGGCGGCGCTGCATTCGCACGACGAGGCGAACATCCGCCATGCCGGGCTCGAGCTGCCCATCAGCCGGCTCGTGGTCAACCAGCCGAGTTCGCTGACCGCGGGCGGTTCGCTGACCAATGGCTTCGCGCCGACGACCACGCTCGGCTGCGGCTCCTGGGGCGGCAATTCGATCTCCGAGAACCTCGACTACAAGCACCTGATGAACGTGTCGCGGATCGGCAAGGTGATCGCCAACAAGCCCGTGCCGACCGACGAGGAAATCTGGGCCTAACGCCGCCGGCTTTCGCCCCGACGATACCTGCGCTCCGCCGCGAGTCGGATTGACGGGTCGGTGATGCTTAGCTAGGTTAGAAAAACCGAACAGAAGTTCGCTATAGCGAATATTTGGGAGAGAGTTAGTGACCTACGCCGGCTATATCGATGGCGCTTTCGTTTCGGGTGAAGGCCAGGGTTTCGTCGTCGAGAACCCCTCCGACGAATCGGTTGTCGCCGAAGTCACCGGCGTCAGCACCGCCCAGGTCGCGCGTGCTATCCAGGCTGCGCGCACGGCCTTCGACGACGGCCGGTGGAGCGGCCTGTCGATGAAGGAGCGCGGTGAAACCATGCGCCGTTATGCCGAGGCGCTGCGCAAGCGCGCCGACGCGCTGCGCGACTTCGCGATCCGCGAGGCCGGTTGCCCGACCTCGTCGAACGTCATGGGCGCGCAGGTCCATGCCCCGCTGCGCATGACCGACGAGATCGTCGACATGTTCCTCAAGCTGCCCGAGCACGAGCAGAATCCGCTGCCGCTGCACGAGCTGGTCAATCCCTACTTCACCGTCCAGAGCCTCAAGCTCTACCGCCCGCTCGGTGTGGTTTCGGCGATTTCGGCCTACAACGTGCCGTTCTACACGGCCTTCTGGAAGGTCGTGCCGGCGCTGATGGCGGGCAATTCGGTGATCCTGCGGCCCAATCCGCTGACTCCGCTGTCCTCGCTGATCTTCGCCGAGGCGGCCGAGGAGGCCGGCATCCCCGCGGGCGTCATGAACGTTATCATCGAGAACGGCCTCGAAGGCGGGCAGATGATCTCGACCGACAAGGCGGTCGACATGGTCTCGTTCACGGGGTCCTGCACGGTCGGCGCCAAGGTGGCCGAACAGGCGGCGCCCACGCTCAAGCGGCTGGTGCTCGAACTCGGCGGCAAGTCGGCGGCGATCTTCCTGCCCGATTCGGTGGGCCGCGCTGCGGGCCACGCCTTCCAGGTCTGCACCTCGCACGCCGGCCAGGGTTGCGTCCTCGGCACGCGCGTTTTCGTGCCGGAGGAGAACAAGGCCGAAGTGCTCGAGCAGATGGCCGCGGCCGTCGCCAACGTGAAGATCGGCCCCGCCAACGATCCCGCCACCGTGCTCGGCCCGGTCATCAGCGCCGCGCAGCGCGCGCGCGCCGAACACTTCACCGCCGCCGCCGTGGCCGCGGGCGGCCGCGTTGTCGCTGGCGGCAAGCGTCCCGAGGGATTCGACAAGGGCTTCTACTTCGAGCCGACCGTGCTCGACGTGCCCGACAATTCGAACCCCGCCGCGCAGGAAGAGATCTTCGGCCCGGTGGTCACGGTGATCGGCTACAAGGACCTCGACCACGCGGTGCAGATGGCCAACGACAGCCAGTTCGGCCTTTCGGCCTGGGTTACGGGCCAGGACAAGGTCGCGGCCTACCAGACCGGGCTCAAGCTCCGCTCGGGTGCGGTCAACGTCAACGGCGCGGTCATGTCCAGCTACGCGTCGGGGGGCGGCATCAAGATGAGCGGCCTAGGTCGCGAGCGCGGCATCGAGGGCCTGCGCGAATTCCAGATGGTCACGACGTTCAATCTGGGCGGCTGATCGCCGGCTGGCCAACCACATAAAAACGGGACGAGGGACAAGACGATGCAAGGACTTCTCGAAGGCAAGGTTGCGGTCATCACCGGCGCCGGCTCGGGCGTGGGCCGCGCCGCGATCAAGCTCTGGGCCGAGCACGGTGCCAAGGTCATCGCCGCCGACATCAACCTGCCCAACGCCGAGGAATCGGTGAAGCTGGCGGGCGCGCCGCAGGGTCAGATCAAGGCGGTCGAGTGCAACGTCGCCGATCCCGACTCGGTCAGTGCCGCCGTGGCGCTGGCGGTCGAGACCTTCGGCCGGCTCGACATCATCTACAACAACGCGGGCATCACCGTGCTGCCGATTCCCGGCGTCGGCATGAAGAAGCTCGTCGATCTCGATCATGCCGAGATGCGCAAGGTCGAGGAAGTGAACATCAACGGCGTGATCTTCGGCTGCCAGGCCGCGATCCGCCAGTTCGACAAGCAGGCAGAAAATGGGCAGGGTCGTGCGGGCGTCATCGTCAACACCGCCTCGGTCGCGGGCCTGACCGGCTACGGCGGCGTACTTTACGGTTCGACCAAGGGCGCCGTGGTCGCCATGACGCGCACGCTCGCGATCGAAGTCGCCGAGAAGGGCATCCGCGTGAACTCGGTCTGCCCGGCGGGCATGCTGACCAACTATGGCGGCATGAACCCCGAGCACGAGCAGAAGGACAAGATCCTCGAAGGCATGGGCAAGGCCCATCCGCTGGGCAAGGCGATCGACCCGGCCGACACCGCGGGCGCGGCGATGTTTCTCGCCTCGGACCTCGCGGGCAACATCACCGGTGTGAACCTGCCCGTCGACGGTGGTCTCACGGCCGGCAAGAAGGTCGGAGGCTGACCATGGCGAGCTGCCCCGTCTCGCACGGCAAGTCGAACGCGCTGGCTTCGCTCGTCTCGGACAATCCGCGCTACGACGAGCTCTTCAACATGAAGAAGCAGTCGGCGAACACCGGCGTCGACATGTCGAAGGACTATACCGACGACATGAACGCGCTGCGCGACAGCGCCGCCGTGCACAAGGGTTCCTTGCGTGAACTGCTCGGCGTGCCCGAGATGCCGGGGATGCACGGACCCGAGCGCGAGTCCTATACCTTCTTCTCCTATCGCGCCTGCGAGGTCGGCTTCCGCGAGAACCTGGTGTTCTCGTCCGAGGGCTACAACGAAAGTGCCGGCGTGCGCACGATCGGCAAGACGATCCTGTCGATGGTCGGCAAGCCGCACAAGCGCCTGCGCTCGGCGGCGCAGCCGCTGTTCAAGCGCCCCAAGGTGCTCGACTGGTGGAACAAGCGCTGGATCCAGGAGACGGTCGACGCGCTGCTCGACCGAATCCAGGACCAGGACGCGGTCGATCTCAATTCCGAGCTCTGCGCGCTGCTGCCGATGGCGACGGTGACGCGGGCGATCGGGCTCGAGGGCGCGAACGTCATCGAGTTCCGCTACCAGCTCGACCGCGCGACATTCGGTGCGCGCAGCCTCCCGCCCGAGGAAGCCGCCGCCTCGCGCGCGTGGATCGACACGACCTTGCGCGATCTCATCGCCGAGAACACGCGCCAGCCTGGCGACAACCTGATCTCGGGCCTGATCGACGCCGAGATCCTCGACGAGGACACTGGCGACAAGCGTCCGCTGACCGAGGACGAGATCTTCGGCTACTGCAAGCTGGCGATCTTCGCCGGCGGCGGCACGACCTGGCGCCAGCTCGGCATCACGATCGACGCGTTGATGAATCACACCCATTTCTGGGACGCGGCGGTCAAGGAGCGCGGCCTGCTTGACCAGGCGGTCGAGGAAGGGCTGCGCTGGCGCGCGACCGATCCGGTGTTCCCGCGGCTCTGCATGGAGGACACCGAGGTCGAGGGCGTGCTGGTTCCGGCCGGCGCGCGCGTCCACATGTGCCTGGGTGCCGCCAATCACGATCCGGCGATCTTCAAGAACCCCGAGAGCTACGACATCTTCCGCGACAAGAGCCACCAGATGGGCTTCGGCTTCGGTCCGCACCGCTGCCTCGGCATGGACGTCGCTCGGCAGGAGATGATCGTCGCGATCTCCGGGCTGATGGACCGCTTCCCCAAGATGCGGCTCGATCCCGACCTGCCCAAGCCGGTCTATCGCGGGCTCGACCACCGCGGTATGTCGGCGGTGACGGTGAAGCTCAAGTAGCGGGAAGCTCATGACCGACACGATGAAGCAGATCGTCCTGGCCTCTTACGCCAAGGGCAATCCCAGGCCGTCCGACTTCCGCGTGGAAGAGGTGCCGATCCCGACTGCGGGCGAGCGCGAGATTCTGCTGCGCACCTTGTGGCTGGCGGTCGATCCGCTGTTCCGCTTCGCCATCGACGAAGTGCGGCTTTCGGGCGCGCTGCATCTGCAGCTCGGTGACGTTATGGTCGGCGCGACCGTGTCCGAAGTCATCGCTTCGAACCATCCCGATTATAAGCCGGGCGACGTCGTCGAGGGCCGTACCGGCTGGCGCGAGTATGCGGTCGTCGCGCCTGACCAGGCCGATTATCGCGGCCCGCCGCGCAAGCTCGATCCGAGCCTCGCACCGGTCTCGACTGCGCTTGGCGTGCTCGGCATGCCCGGGCAGACCGCGCACGGCGGCATCGAGACCCTGCGGATCAAGCCTGGCGAGACCGTGGCGATCTCCGCCGCGGCGGGCGCGGTTGGCTCGATTGCCGGGCAGATCGCCAAGATCCACGGCGCGCGCGCGGTCGGCATCGCCGGCGGGGCGGGCAAGGTCCAGGCGCTGCTCGACCTCGGCTTCGATGGCGCGGCCGACTACAAGGCGCCGGACTTCGCTGCCCAGCTCAAGGCGGCGGCGCCGAACGGCATCGACTGTTACTTTGACAACACGGGCGGTGATGTCACGCTCGAGGTGTTCAAGCAGCTCAACCGCGGCTCGCGCATGGCGATGTGCGGCTACATCGCCTATTACGGCATGGGTTACGAAGGACCGGGACCCGACCACATGCCCGCGCTCTACCGCACGATCATGGGCACCGGCCTTGAGATTCGCGGTTTCGCCGGTTTCATGGCCGGGCAGAAGGCGCTCGACGACATCGCCGGGTGGATATCGGACGGCAAGCTGACTTATCCCGAGGCGGTGGTCGAGGGCATCGAGGCGGCGCCCCAAGCCTTCGCCAGCGTGTTTTCGGGTCATGACTTCGTCGGCAAGCTGCTGGTCAAGGTGGCAGAGCCCGCTTGAAATGACGGCGAAAGGGGAACACTTTACTAAGCATGGCTAGTAAAGTTCTCCCGCCGCCGCCTCGCGCTACCGCCAATCCTGCACCCGCGCGCGCTTCCAGCTCGGTCCGCCGCACCTCGAGCATCGACGTGACCTGGCCCGAGGGCGAGGACGGCGACCGGCTGTTCGTCGGCCGCGCGCGTGATTTCTTCACGCCGGCCGGGGGCGGTGCCAAAACCTCTGGGGGACGCGTGCTCGAAGAGGCCGGCTACCGTGCGACTCTGGCGCAGGACAAGACCATCACGTCGATCGTCGGCGAACCGTACGATTCCCGGCTCGACAGCCTCGTCGGCGTGCGCGGCGGCAACCACCTGCGTCTGTTCATCAAGGAGACGATGCCTGAACTGATCGCGACCGGCGCACCGCTTTACCTGCCGCTCGACGACATCTCGGGCACGGCGCTGGTCTCGGCCTTCGCCTGGTCGCAATGGCACGACGACTGGCAGGCCCGCCTGCGCGAGCGCATGGGCCATGAGGAAATGGACAAGATGATGGCCGCGCGGGTCAACGTCTGCTGGGGCCTCCAGGAAGGCCACAGCGGGGTCGATCCCGACGGTCCGCCGCGCAACGTCGCCGATGCCGACGCAGGCGACGTGCGCAATCCGCACGATCCCGAAGGCTGGCACCCGCTCCACGACGTCGATGGCCCCGGCTTCCGCCGCGCGCGCCGGATCGACGTGACGCGCGACGCCAGCGGCCTGATCCGCATCGACGCTGCCTTCCAGGACAGCGCCAAGCGCAAGGACGGTACCCGCGTGGCGATCCACGAATACAACATCGTCGCCACGGCCGATCCCGCAACGCTCGAGATTCTGACGCTCGAACCCGAGGCGCGCATCCTGCCGTTTTCCGAATGCCCGGGCGCGATCCACAATGCCCGGCGGCTGATCGGCTCGCGGATCGCCGAGGTGCGCGACACCGTGCTCGGCCAGCTGCGTGGCCCAGAGGGCTGCACCCATCTCAACGACGCGCTGCGCGCGCTGGCCGAAGTGCCCAAGCTCGCCGAGGATCTGGCGCGGGCCGAAGCCTAGGTACGGGGGACCAAGGTCGCGAGCGCCTCGTGCGCGAGGCCGCTATGCAACTCGTCGAACATCCGCCGGCGCAGGTCCTTGGTCAGCAGCATGCGCGTGTGGCGCAGCAGCGGCAGCGGCAGTTTCGCGAGCTGCGCCGCCAGGACCCGCGCGCGGGGCAGCAGCGCCTCGGGGCTCAGGACTTCGGCGACGACGCCGATCTGCCGCGCCTCGGTAGCCGGGATGCGCTCGCCCGTGAGCAGGAAATAGCGCCCGCGGTTGGGGCCAAGCAGCATCGGCCAGACGACGTGGACACCGTCGCCGGGGATCGCGCCGCCGCTGGGCACATGCGCGAGGTCGGCGAATTCGGCGGTCTCGGCGGCGAGCACGATATCGCAGAGCACGGCGATCTCGGCGTGGATCAGCGCGGGTCCGTTGACCGCTGCGATCATCGGCACGGGCACGGCCAGTAGGTTGTTCAGCAGCGCCACGCCTTCGTCGTAAATGCGCGGCCACATCGCGGCGAGACTGTCCTCGGGGTAGCTTTGCGTCGGATCGGACGCGGCGATGAAGCTGTCGCCGGTGCCGGTCAGCACGACCACACGGTTCTCGGCGTCGCGGGCCAGGTCGAGGAAGGCATCGCCGAGTTCGCGGTGCAGGCTCTCGGGCGCGGAACCCCAGAGCGCCGGCCCGCCGCGCGTGTGGATCGTCATTTCGAGGACGCCGTCCGCCCGCGCAAAGCGGATGCCGGCATATTTGTCCTGGTAGTCGCTGAGTTGCATGGGCCGTTCTCTCCTCATTTGCCGCGCATCATTGCCGGTGAGCGACCAAATGCAATCAATCGTTTGCTTGGTGAAAGGCGCAGGCCCTTTCGCCGGCCAAGGGCAGGCAACGCCGCTTGACCGCCGCGGCGCAAGCCCGGCTTGCCGCTTGCCAGCCCGGACCCCATCTGGAAAGCGGATCGGGGCCAGCACAGAACGGGAATTTCGTGACCAAGACGGTCGTCACGCTCGAAGACAAGTATACCCAGGAAGACGGACAGGTGATGCTGTCCGCGCTGCAGGGCGTCGTGCGCCTGATGCTCGACCAATCGAAGCGCGATCGCGCGGCCGGGCTGAACACCGCGGGTTACGTCACCGGCTATCGCGGTTCGCCGATCACCACGCTCGATGCACAGCTCTGGGCCAGCGAGAAACTGCTGACCGCGCATGACATCCGTTTCGAGCCGGGGCTCAACGAGGAACTGGCCGCAACCTCGATGCGCGGCACCCAGCAGCTCGGCTGGTATGGCAAGCCGCGCGTCGATGGCGTGTTCTCGCTGTGGTACGCCAAGGGCGTCGGCGTCGAGCGCGCGGGCGAGGCGATCAAGGCTGCCAATTTCGAGGGCACGCACCGCAACGGCGGCGCCCTTCTGCTTTGCGGCGACGACCATGCCGCCAAAAGCTCGCTGACCGCGCACCAGTCCGAACATGTCCTGGTCACGGCGATGGCGCCGATGCTCTATCCGGCGACGACCGACGAGATCCTGTCGATGGGCCAGCTCGGCTGGGCCCTGTCGCGCGCCTCGGGGCTCTACGTCGGCATGAAGGCGGTCACCGATACGCTCGACCTGACGACGACGGTGGCGCTGCCGGGCCATTCCTTCCCCATCGTGATGCCCGACCTGGCAGGCCGCGTATCGCCGAACCTCAAGCAGAACGCCTCGGCGCTCGCGCAGGAGCAGGCGGTGATCGAGCACCGCCTGCCGATCGTGCCGCTGTTCGCCCAGGCCAACCGGCTCGACAGGGTCAGTCACGATGCGCCCGATCGCCGGCTGACCGTGGTCACCGCGGGCAAGGCCTGGCTCGACGTCTGCCAGGCGCTCGCCGACCTCGGGCTCGACGAGGGCAAGCGCCGCGTGATCGGCCTGCGCGTGGTCAAGCTCGGGCTCGTCTGGCCGCTCGACGCGCAGTTCGCGCGCGACGCCTGCGGCGGTTCGGCCGAAGTGCTCGTGGTTGAAGAGAAGCGGTCCTTCGTCGAGGAGCAGCTCGCGCGGATCTTCTACGGCCGCGCCGATGCGCCGGCGCTTTCGGGCAAGACCGAGCCCGATGGTGTGCCGCTGATCTCGGAAATCGGCGTGCTCGATCCGGGTTCGGTGCGCAAGGCGCTGGTCAAGCGCATGGCCGCTCTGGGCATGCTCAACGACGAGGTCGCCGCGCGCGATGCCGTGCTGCGCGATCTCGAAAGCGGCGCCAAGGCGCTCAAGCCGACCTCGATCCGCGCGGCCTATTTCTGCTCGGGCTGCCCGCACAACACCTCGACCCTGGTGCCCGAGGGCTCGGCGGCGATGGGCGCAACGGGTTGTCACGGCCTTGCGCATTTCATGCCCGAACGGCGGACGATGCAGACCGTGTCGATGGGCCAGGAGGGCATGCCCTGGGTCGGCGCGCAGACCTTCGTCGAGACGCCGCACATGTTCCAGAACCTGGGCGACGGCACCTATACCCATTCGGGCCTGCTCTCGATCCGCGCCTCGGTCGCGGCCAAGAGCAACATTACCTTCAAGATCCTCTACAACGACGCCGTGGCGATGACCGGCGGCCAGCCCGCCGAAGGCGCGCTGACGCCCGAACAGATCATCCACGAGCTCGTCGCCGAGGGGGCGAAACCCGTCGTCCTAGTCAGCGAGGACCCGACGCGGTTCAAGCCCCGCGATCTGCCGCCGGGCACGCGAATCCTGCACCGCGACGAACTCGACGCGGTCCAGCGCGAACTGCGCGAGATCCCGGGCACGTCGGTGATCGTCTACGAGCAGACCTGCGCCAACGAGAAGCGGCGCCGGCGCAAGAAGGGCGCCTACGCCGATCCCGACAAGCGGCTTTTCATCAACAAGGCGGTCTGCGAGGGCTGCGGCGACTGCTCGGTCCAGTCGAACTGTCTGTCGGTGACCCCGGTCGAGACCGAATTCGGCCGCAAGCGCGCGATCGACCAGTCGACCTGCAACAAGGACTATTCCTGCATCAAGGGCTTTTGCCCGAGCTTCGTCACGGTCGAGGGCGGCACTCTGGTCAAGCGCAGCTTCGACGACGCGGCGCTGGCGCGGCTGGTCGCGACCCTGCCTGTGCCGCCGGTGCGTGACGTTTCGGCATCGCCGATGGCCATGCTCGTCACCGGCATCGGCGGCACTGGCGTGCTCACGGTCGGCGCGATCCTGGCCATGGCGGCGCATCTCGAAGGCAAGGCGGCCAAGATTCTGGACCAGACCGGCATGGCGCAGAAGGGCGGCGCCGTGACTAGCCACCTGCGCATCGGCCAGGACACCGCGGCGATCCCTTCGGCGCGGCTCGGCACGGGCCAGGCCGACGTCATCATAGCCTGCGACCTGATCGTCGGTTCGGGCCCTGACGTGCTCACCCTGGCGCGGCCCGACACGCAGGTTCTGGCGAACGAGGACGTCACGCCGACCGGCGAGTTCCAGACCAACCGCAACCTCGACCTGACCGCCAGCCGCTTCATCGGCGCGATCGGCAAGCGCGTCGATCCGGGCAACATCGCCACCCTGCGCGCGGGCGCCCTGGCGACGCGGCTTCTCGGAGATTCGATCTTCACCAACCTGATGATGGTCGG
>SECS01000292.1 GCA_004211435.1 Novosphingobium sp.
ACGGGCGTCGCGGGCATGAACCACAGCTTCGAGATGTAGTCGTAGAGCCGCTGGGCGTGGTCCTGATCGTCGGCATAGGCGTCGGCGACGCGCGCGAAGAGGTCCTGGTACTTCTCGCCGGGAAGCAGGTAGCGGTCGTCGAGCGTGTCCTTGCCGAAATCGGTCAGCAGCGCGTCGCGACTGTCGTCGGTGACGATGACGAAGCGACGCGCGGCGATCGCCTTCGAATCCTCCTTGGGCGAAGCCGCCGCCTTCATCGCGCCTGTCACCGCATTGGCCAGGGCCTCTGCGCCGAGCTGGGCCACGAGATCGGTCTCGCTGGCTTCGGTCTTCTGCGTCATCGCGACTGCCGGGCTGGCGCCCGCCTCCTTCTTGTTCAGCGTGGGCGTTTCCGCCGCGAACAGGCTCGCTTCAGCACCGTCCATATCCGCCTCGTTTCCGTTCCTGAATTCCACGTTTCGGCCCCCGGTCTTCGAAAATGCGCTTCGCCTGTGTTCCACATTCGTTCGACTCAGCGGGCAAGCGCCCAACCTAGCGATACCGACGTGGCTTGGGGGAAAAACTTATCCCCCATTGCACTGCCGATGCGGGTCAGAAGACGCATCCGGACACTTGATTTCGCGGGACAGGGCCAATGTGGCGACCCCTCCGCTCGATTCAAGGTTTAGATGCACCCCTGCGCCGCAACCACAACCGATAGTGGCAAATTCCGAGTCGCGCGCAAGAGGGTTAATCATAGTGAAAGGTTGATGAGGGCCTTGAGTGGCCTTTCGGACTCACACTCGGGGCAAGCGACGCGCCGATTTTCCAGCGGTCTCGCCGGGCGCAAGAGTCAAAGTGAATCTGTGAAAAAAATTCTGCGGAGGAATCGATCGTAGACGATCCTCCCCACGAGGGGAGGATCTTGGTCAGCCGCGGCTTCTCGGCAGGCCGAGCGCGCGCTCGGCGATCATCGAGCGGTGGACCTCGCTGGTGCCGGCATAGATCGTCGTGCCGTGGGCGTGGCGGTAGGACTGGTTGACGAACAGCGCGGCGCCTTCGCGCTTCGACAAGGACAGTGGCGCGGTCAGGTCGAGCAGGTCGCTGCCATCCTCGAGGAACTTCTCCGAGGAGAACAGCTTCGCCATCGGCCCGGCCGCGGGCAGGTTCTGCTGCTCCTCGGCGCCCCACAGCGCGCGCAGGCCGAGCATCTCCGAGATCGCGACATGCGCCCGCGCCCGCGCCAGGCGGCCTTGCGCACCGCGGTCCTCGATCAGCGGGCGGCCCTCGAACTGGATCTCGCGCGCGAGCACCTCGGCCGCCTTGATCATCGCGTGGTGCGCCTTCGAAAAGCCGCCGCCGCGGTGTTCGAGTTCGAGCGCGGCGCTCATCGTCTTCACCCCGCCATCGACCTCGCCGAGCCGCCAGGTGTCGGGCACCTTCACGCCGTCGTAGAAGGTGATGTTGGTGCGCTCGTCCTGGAAGGTGTGGACCGGCTGGACGGTGATCCCCTCGGCCTTGAGCGGCAGGATGAACATCGTCAGGCCTTTGTGCTTGGCGACGTCGGGATTCGTCCGGCAGAGCATGATCACGTAGTCGGCCAGGTTGGCGCCGCTGGTGAACATCTTGGTCCCGTCGATCCGCCAGCCGTTCCCGTCGGGCGTGGCCTTGGTCTGCGCGGCGAAGACGTCCGAACCCGAGCCCGGTTCCGAATAGCCGAGCGAGCAGACCGTCTCGCCCGCGAGGATGGGCTTGAGCACCTGTTCCTTGAGTTCGGGACTGCCGAACTTGTCGATCATCGCCGCGACCATCATCGTCGTGCCCTTGGCGTGGCCGGTCCAGCCGTGCTCCTCCCAGACCGAGGCGACCGCGTGGCTGGCATAGGGCGAGGCCGCGCG
>SECS01000137.1 GCA_004211435.1 Novosphingobium sp.
CGCCGTGCCGCTGATCCTGCGCGAGATCCCCGATCTCGACCAGGCCGAGAGCCGGCGTGACCGCCGCTTCGTCGAGAGCGAACGCGCGCGCACCCAACTCCACATGCTCACGGTGTTCATGAACCTGTGGGAGACGCACGATCTTGGCCGCAGCCTCGATACCGTGCTGGCGCGGGTCGCCTAGCCGCAGGCCTCCATCGCCTCGGCTGCCAGGCGGGCCAACAACGGGAACTTCTGTCCGCGTTCATGCGCATGCGCAGAGGCGGCGGTGCCGCGGATTGCACGGCCTTTGATGCCGTGGAAGATCGCGGCGAGGCGGAAGAAGTTGAAGGCGATGTAGAAGTCCCAGTTGGGGATCGCATCGCGGCCGGTGCTGCGGCAGTACATGGCGATGTATTCGGCCTCGCTCGGGATATTGAGTGCGGCAAGATCGGCGCCTTTGAGGCCGGCGACGATGTCGGGGGGCATGCGGTACATCATCGCGTGGTTGGCAAAATCGGCGAGCGGATGGCCGAGGGTCGAGAGCTCCCAGTCGAGCACGGCCAGGACTCGCGGCTCGGTCGGGTGGAAGATCATGTTGTCGCAGCGATAGTCGCCGTGGACGATCGAGGATTCG
Source organism: Novosphingobium sp. (assembly GCA_004211435.1). GTDB lineage: Bacteria > Pseudomonadota > Alphaproteobacteria > Sphingomonadales > Sphingomonadaceae > Novosphingobium > Novosphingobium anseongense. The sequence continues at coordinate 617 of SECS01000137.1, forward strand.
TCGCCTGCCGGGATGTTGTTCGGCAGCCATGCGACCAGTCGGTCCATGTCGGGATCGCGCCCGGCTTCCTCGTCGGCGAGGTACTGTTTCGACCAGCGGCCGATCTGGCGCTCGAAGTAGTTGCCGGCCTTGCCGTAATCGTCGAGGCCCACCGCTGAAACGTCGACGCTGTGAAGCTGCGCGAGCGCGCCGTTCATCGCCGCGAAGTAGGCCGGGCGTTCCGCGTTCGAGACTCCGGGGAAGGTCGCGTCCCAGAAGATCCGGCCCTCGACCATGTCCATGACGAAGAACCAGGTGCCGATCACCGAATCGTCGGTGCAGACGCCGAACACGCGCGGCACCGGGAAGCCCAGCGGCGACAGCGCGCTCATCACCCGCGCCTCGCGCTCGACCGCGTGAGCGCCCTTGAGGATGTCGCCCGGCGGCTTGCGGCGCAGCACGTAGCGGCGGCCGGGGGTGACGAGCTGGTAGGTGGGGTTCGACTGGCCGCCCTTGAACTGGCGGACCTCGAGCGGCCCGGCATAGCCCTCGACGTTCGCCTCCATCCAGCGCGCCAGCGACGCCGTGTCGAAGCCATAGCCCTCGCGGACTTGGGTCGTGCCCGAGTTTGCCGCTTCGTCGTGCGTGCTCATGCCTCTTGCGCCTCGCGCCATTCGCGGCGGATCTTCTTGGCGAGGCTCCATTTGTGGACCTCGGTCGGGCCGTCGTAGATGCGGAACGCGCGGATCTCGCGGAAGACCTGCTCGACGATCGTGCGCTCGGTCACGCCGATCCCGCCCATCACCTGCACGCAGCGATCGGCGATCCGCATCAGCGCCTCCGAAACCGCGACCTTGGCCATCGAGCTCTCCACCGTGCCGAGATCGCCGGTGTCGAGCACCTGCGCGCACCAATAGATCATCAGCTCGGCCTGCTTGAGGTCGATGCGGTTCTCGGCGAGCATAAAGCCGACGCCCTCGTGCTCGATCAGTTGCTTGCCGAAGGCCTGGCGGCGGCAGGCATAGTCGGTGGCGATCTCGTGCGCGCGGATGCAGGCGCCGAGCCAGCGCATGCAATGCGATAGGCGCGCGGGGCTCAGGCGGATCTGCGCGTACTTGAAGCCTTCGCCGGCCTCGCCGAGCATCTGGCTGGCGGGGACGCGCAGGCCGTCGATCGTCAGGGTGGCGTGGCCGCCGGGCATCGAGCTGTCGATCGTGTTCGGCACCTCGTCGATGCGGATCGCTGGATCGGGCAGGTCGACGAGGAACATGCAGGCACCTTCCTCCGCCTTGGCCATGACGATGCCGACCTTGGCACCGGCAAAGCCCGTGATGAAGGTCTTGCGGCCGTCGACGATCCAATCGCCCGAACCGTCTTCGGCGCGGCGGCAGGTTGTCTTCATCATCGAGGGGTCGGAGCCCGCGCCCTGCCAGTCGGCCGGCTCGGTCATCAGGAAGGCCGAACGCGCCTCGCCCGCGAGCAACGGCCTGAGGAAACGCTCCTTGATCGCGTCGCTGCCGACATGGCCGAGCAGATACATGTTGCCCTCGTCGGGGGCGCTGGTGTTGCAGCCGTAGGGCCCGAGCGGCGAGAGGCCCGAGCGGATCAGCAGGTAGGCGGTCTCGACCTGGGTGCGGTGCGAGCCGTCGGCCTTCACATGCGGCGTCAGCAGACCCTCGGCGCGGCCGAGCGCCTTGAGTTCGGCGACCAGTTCGTCGGTCGGCGCACCGTGGTGGTCGCGGCGCGGATCGCGCTCGTAAGGCACGATCTTGTCGCGCACGAAAGCCTCGATGCGCGCGCCGAGCGTGCGGACCTCTTCGGAAATGTTCATCGTCGCGGCGTCCATCGGCCGTCGTCTCCCGGTTAAAGCGTGCTGGTGAGATGGCCCCCGTCGACCACGATCGTGGAGCCGGTCATGTAGGCTCCCGCGTCGGAGGCGAGTAGGAGAAGTGGTCCGTCGAGGTCTGGCAGGCTACCGAAGCGGCGTTGCGGCACGCGCTTCATCATGGCCTGGCCGAGGTCGCCCGACAGGAAGGCATCGTTGAGGTCGGTCTCGAAATAGCCGGGTGCCAGCGCGTTGACGCGGATCTTGAAGCGCGCGAATTCGAGCGCGAGGACCTTGGTCAGCTGGATAACGCCGGCCTTGGATGCGGCATAGGAGGCCACGGCACCCGCCTGGCGCAGTCCGAGGATCGAGGCGACGTTGACGATCGACCCGCCGCGGCCGTGCGCCTTCATCCCGCGCGCGGCCGCCTGAGCGACGAGGAACACGCCCTTGAGGTTGGTATCGACGACCTGATCCCAATCGGCCTCGGTCATGTCGATCGCCGGTCCGTCTGCGACGACGCCGGCGTTGTTCACCAGAATGTCGGTTTCGGCGAAGACCGATGTGGCGGCTGTGATCGAGGCGGGGGACGTGACGTCGAGCGCGAGCGTATCGCAGGCACCGCCGATTTCGCTCGCGGCTTCGGCAAGCTTTTCGACCCGCCGTGCCGCCAGGGTGACGTGGGCGCCGGCCTCGGCGAGTACCTTGGCGAAATGGAGGCCGAGGCCCGAGGAGGCGCCGGTGACGAGCGCGCGCTTGCCCGCGACCGAGAAGCGATCGGCGGTGCTCATGCGGTTTCTCCGGCCTTGACGATGACCTTGCCGGTCACCTGGCGGTCCATCATCGCCCGGATCGCCTCGCCGCCTTGGGCGAGCGGGTAGCGCGCCGATATCAGCGGCTTGATCCGGCCTTCGGCGAGCATGGCGTAGAGCTCGGCCATGTTCTGCTGGTGCAGGTCGGGTGTGCGCGCGACGAAATCGCCCCAGAACACGCCGACGATGCTCGCGCCCTTGATCAGCGGCAGGTTGAGCGGAAGCTTGGGGATCTCGCCGCCGGCAAAGCCGATCACGAGATAGCGACCGCCCCAGCCGATCGTGCGGAAGGCAGGATCGGCGAGTTTGTCGCCGACCGGATCGTAGATCACGTCGACGCCCTTGGGCGCGAGTGCCTTGACCGCGGTCTTGAGGTCGGCGGTGGTGTAGTTGATCGTCTCGTCGGCGCCGTGGGCCTTGGCGATCGCCAGCTTTTCCTCGGTCGAAGCGGCGGCGATCACGCGCGCGCCCATCGCCTTGCCGATCTCCACCGCAGCCAGCCCGACGCCACCGCTCGCGCCGAGCACGAGCAGGGTCTCGCCCGGCTGGAGGTTCGCGCGCTGCTTGAGCGCGTGGTGCGAAGTGCCGTGGGCCAGGGTGATCGCCGCCGCGACGTCGAGATCGACGCCGTCGGGGATCGGCGTGGTCGAGGCGGCCTTGGCGACGACATAGTCGGCGAAGGCGCCCCAGTTGGTCAGCGCCGAGACCGTGTCGCCGAGGGCAAAGCCGGCCACACCCTCGCCGAGCGCGGCGATCGTGCCCGAAAGCTCGCCGCCAGGGGCGAAGGGCAGCGCGGGTTTGAACTGGTACTTGTCGAAGATGATCAGCGAATCCGGGAAGTTCAGCCCGGCGGCGTGGATCTTGATGAGGACTTCGCCGGGGCCGGGCTGCGGCACCGGCGCATCGCTGCGCAGCTTGAGCGCTTCGGGCGGACCGTGCTCTTCGCAGAGCAGCGCGGTCATCGTAGTGGGTATGGAGGTGTTGTCGGTCATGGGGCTCACATTGCGGAAAGGCCGCCGTCGAGCTTGAGCTCGGACGCGGTCATCATCGAACTGTCGTCGGAAGCGAGATAGAGCACGGCTTTGACCACGTCCTCGACCTCGCCGATGCGGCCGATCGGCACCTGCCGGGCCAGCTTGCCGAGGATCTCGTCGCGGTCGCGGTCGCCGACGAAGCCGTCGAGCAGCGCAGTGCGCACGAAGGTCGGGTGGATCGAATTGCAGCGGATCGGCCAGCCCTTGCGCGCGCAGTGCAGCGCCACCGACTTGGTCAGCATCCACAGCGCGGCTTTCGAGGCGTTGTAAGCGGCCATGTTGTGCGAGGCGATCATCGCCGAGATCGACGACATGTTGACGATCGAGCCCGGACCGCTCTCGCGCATCAGCGGCAGCGCGTATTTGCAGCCGAGGAACGGTCCGTCGGCATTGATCGCCATCGAGCGCCGCCAGGTCTCGAGGTCGAGGTCCTCGACCGAGCCGACCGCGACGATACCGGCGTTGTTGACCAGCACGTTGAGGCCGCCGAAGCGCTCGCCGCAGGCGGTGATGGCGGTTTGCCAGTCTTCCTCGTTGGTAACGTCGAGTGCTTGCGCGGCGGCCCGGCTTTCGCCCCACACGGCCGCGATGCGATCCGACGTGGCCTGCGCGCCGGCGCCATCGCGGTCGGTCGCGAGCACGCTCGCGCCCTCGCGCGCCAGGCCTTCGGCGATGGCTGCGCCGATCCCCTGCGCAGCACCAGTCACCAGCGCCACTCGTCTTTCGAGGCGGAGCGCGGTCATCGCCTCTCGCTGATTTTGAACGTCATGCGAATCATTCCGGGTCCTCTCCGGTCGGCCTTACGATCCGATGCGCTATCATGGAACAATTTCGTGGGGCTATATCACCTGCACGAATTGTCAGTATGCTCGCGTGCCCGGGCAACGCTCTTTCCTGCAAGCCATGCTTGACTGGCCATCTGGCCGACAATCGCGTAGGGCAATGTCAAGGTCGATCGGAGTTCGCAGGACAGATGGAGGAGTTGTCGGGAGAGGGCGCGAGCCACTCCGTCTATCGCGGTATCCTTGAAGCGCTCGAGGCCGGATCGGTCATTCCGGGGCAGCGCCTCATCGAATCCGAGCTCTCCGCGCAATTCGGCGTTGGCCGCAACGCCGTGCGCGAGGCGATGCAGCGGCTGGCGGCGCGCGGTGTCGTCAATCTGCACCGCAACCGCTCCGCATCGATACGCCAGATCGATACCGACGAGGCGAACGAAATTTTCGACGTCTCGGGTGCGATGACCGAGCTGCTGTTCGGCCTAGCGGCTGCGCAATATGATTCCGACCGGCATCAGGTCGAATTGCAGGGTGCACTCGACGACTTGAAGGCAGCCTATGCCGACGGCAAGGAGTTCGTCTTCAGCCGCGCGCGCCGCGGGCTCTATCGCGTCGTCCTCAAGATCGCCGACAACCGTGAACTGAGCCGCATATTCCCCGCTGTCGGGACGCACATCATCAACGCGAAGTACCAGTCGCGCAAATTGCAGGCCATCCGCATCCGCGACTATCAGAAGATGGTCGCAGCCGTGATCGATGGCAACGTCAAGCGCGCCGGGGCGCTGGCGCGCAAGCATAACGAGGCCGTGCGCGAGGCGGTCAGCGAACATGCTGCTTTCCATCAGCGGCCCTTGCTCGGCAACCGCAAAAGCCCGGCCGGACTCTGATATTCGCACTCGAAAACAAGGCCTTGGTGGCCCCTCTGTTCGCCGATGGCAGTTTTCCGGGCTTTGCACCGTGGAAACGCGCCGCGATGCCGTCAGCCGAGCATCTGGCGCGATGGTCCGATGATTTACGCTTAGGACTTTGCAAAAAATGGGGTTAGCCTGCGCCTCCCAATACACAGGAGGGGACCTTATGAAGCGTTCGATCATTTGCTTGACTGCTCTCGCAGCATTCTCGCTGGCCGGCTGTGGCAAGAAGGAAGATGCTGCCGCCGAAGCCACCGAAGCGAGCAGTGAAGCCGCCGCGGCTGCTGGCGAAGCCAGCGCTGCCGCCGGTGAAGCAAGTGCAGCGGCGAGCGACGCAGCCATGGCGCCCGAGGGTGCTGCCAAGGAAGCTGCCGGCGATCACGCTGCTGCCGCGGGCGACAAGGCCGAAGCGGCTGGCGAAAAGGCCGAAGCTGCTGGCGAGAAGGCCAAGGACGCAGCTCACTAAGCTGCGTTGGGACCCGGGCGCGTGGACCCGCCCGGGTTCTCCTGGCCGCGCGGCATGAGCCCCGGCCATCCCCACACCATCAACCGTCCTGCCGAAGCCGCTTTGTCCAGCGTGCTTCGGCGGACATCCCGGCTCTTCGGGCCATCAGACGTTCCAGTCGATCACCCCATAGTCTGCGTTCGGCCAGCCGAGCACTTCGCGCGCGGCCTCGCCGTCGCGATAGCGTATGAGGTTGATGCCGCCGGTCTTGAGATCGTGCGATGGCGATGCAGCGCCACCGGGCTGGTTCTCCCAATCCTCGAAGACATAGGCGGGTTCGATCGCGATCCGCCAGATTGGGCGTTCGCGGCTCACTTCGCGTAACATAGCGTCGAGCTTGGCGCGCGCTTCGGCCGGCCAGTAGAACAGACAGGCTGAGTGGAACACGCAGAGCGGGTCGCGCGTGCCGGCCAGCGCCGCCGGCAGATGAACCAGTGCATCGCCCTCCATCATGCGGATGTCGGTCTGCGCGACGATGTCGAGCGCGGTGGCCAACCGCTGCTGCTCGGCGCGCAATTCGGGGAAGCAGAGCGCGAGCAGCCAGCGGCGCTCGTCTTCCGATCGCGCGTCGATCGTGTGAAGGTCGATGCCCGTGCGCGTGCCCACGCGCGGGATGAACAGTTCGGGCCCGTCATGCAGTTCGCCTTTGAGAAGCAGCGGCGCGTCGGGGGCGCCGATCACGCCCTGGTTGTCTAGTTCGTAGGCGAACTTGTCGAAGGCCAGAAGCACGCCGCCGCTGCAGCCGATCTCGATCAGGTTCAGCGGCTCGCCGGCTTCGCGCGCGACGATGCACATCGGTGGCAACAGCGCGCGGCAGCGCTCGGCATAGGTCGTCTGTACCGTGCGCGTCTCGAGGAGTTCGCGGATCTCGTCGCGGTGCGCGCGGCAGAAGCGGACAAGTTCAGGATAGGCCCGATCGGCGGGCAGCGGATCGTCGTCGAGCGTTGCGAAATAGCGCGCGAGCGGATCCGCAGGATCGCGCAGCAGCAGATAGTGCACGGCCGAGAACAGGTGCGTCGCCGCCGCCGCGCCCATGCCGTCGCCGGCGAGCGCGAGCATCCCGGGATCGGACACGACCTCTCGGCAGAAGGCTTCGTAGAGCGGCGCGCGCATCGTGCGGAAGATCTGCTCGCTCGCGCGGAAGCCCGCGGCGATGTCGTCGTGGCGGTTTTCTCCGGTAAGGGCCGAGGTCATGACGTCACTCCCGTATCGATGATCTGGCGCTTGCCCGGCAGATGGAACGAGCGATCGTCGCGAGCGCGGAAATTGAGGAAATGGACGCCTTCGGGCCCGGCGGTGAAGCCGTAGAACACACCGCCGGCGATATAGAGGCTCGCGCCCGCGACGATCGTCCGCGTGCCGACCTTCATCTCGCCCGATAGCACGTAGATGATCTCGTCCTCGTCGTGGCTGTGGAGCGCGACCTCCTCGTGCGGATGCATGCGCAACTCGACAAGCTGCGGCGTCGTCTCGCTGCCTGGCTCGCGGATCCTGTAGGCACTCGCCGGTCCGCCGTCGGGCAGGAGCGCGCGGGCTTCGGCATGCTCGGCCCGGACCGGCGATATTTGCCACGGCTTCTGCTCGGGCGTGGTTATGCGGACCTTGGCCATCAGGCGCTCTCCTTTCCCCTTACGGCGCGCGCGAAGTCGCGGATCAGCGCGGTGACCACCTCGGGTCGCTCCATCATGCTGAAGTGGCCGGTCTCCGGCAGGACCACGACCTGCAGGCTCGGCAGCGCTGCGCGCAGGCCGTCGAGGTAAGGGCTGGTCTCGGTGCTGCGGACGAAGGAACGGCGCGGCGTGAACTTGTCGTGATAGGTGCTCTGGATCGCCAGCACGGGCAGGTCTGCGGGCAGGCTGGCAAACACCGCGTCGGCGCGGTCGCGGTCCCACTCCTCGAGCGCGCGGGCTGCGGCCCACATCACCGCTTCGGGCGGGGAGGACATCGTCGCGATCACCCGCGCGCGGACCGCGGCATCGGCAAAAGGGCCGATCGTCTTGTCGAGGATCGCGGCGAGGCTGCGATCCTCGCCGGGCGGTGTCGCGGCCGCCGGTGGTGGCGCCGAGGCGGCCTGGCCTCCCACGGTCCGGCTGCCGTCGAGCAGCACGAGGCCGGCAGCGTTGGCGGGCTTTTGCCAGACCGCCTCGGCGGCGATCCGAGAGCCCAGGCTGTGGCCGACGATCACCGCGGGGGCGAGATCGAGAGCTTCGACCAGCGCGTTGACGTCGGCCGCCCAGCGCGCGATCGAAAGGTTTCCATCGGCACCGCCCGAACG
>SECS01000138.1 GCA_004211435.1 Novosphingobium sp.
ACCGCGCCGAAGGGCTGGACGATGATGGTCGAGGTGAACAGCTTGCGGTCTTCATAGAAACCGCCGAGCAGGAAGTTCACCGGTCCGTCGAAGTCCGAGGCGAGGCGCAGTTCCTGGCTGATCTGCTCGTTCTTGAAGCGCACGGCGAAGGCGTTGTTGCTGTAGGGGCCATAGCCGCCGTTCGAGGTCAGTCGCTCCTTGACGTTGTAGTAGCCGGTGACCGAGGTCAGCTTGAGCGTGTCGGTCACGTCCCAGTCGAGCTGGCCGCTGAGCAGCGTCTGGTTGTTGTAGCGCGCGCCGTTCGGGTTCTCGAACAAGGGGCTGATCGCCATGGTCGAGGCCGGGATCTGCGAGATCAGCAGCGTGCGGTCGTTGAGGCAGTTGAACGATGTTTCGCCCGGGCGCTGCGGCGTGCCGTAAGGACAGGCGACGATGTCCGAATACTGCGACGAGCCGCCGATCATGTCGGTGTCGGTGACGGTCGCCTTGAGGCGCACCGAGACGCGGTCAGACGGGGTCCAGCTCAAGGTGCCGCGCAGGAACAGCTCCTTCTGATCGGGGAAGCGGTCGATATCCATCGGCACGGCGCCGGGAACCTGCGCCGAGACCAGCTTGAAATAGCCGTCCATGTCCGAATAGCGGCCGGCGATGCGCAGGCCGACCGTATCCGAAATCGGCGTCGAATACATCGCCTCGACATACTTCTCACGCGCGGTGAACTCGTAGCCGCCGCGCAGCAGCGCCTCGGTGTCCTTGCCCGGATCGGCCGTGGTCAGCGAGATGATGCCGCCGGGACTGTTCTTGCCGAAGAACAGCGCCTGCGGCCCGCGCAGGACTTCGATCTGCTTGAGGTCCATCTGCGCGGCGCGCAGGATCTGCGCGGAGCTGATCGGCACGCCGTCGATGTTCGAGGACACGGCCTGGTCGATGAAGGCCATGGAATCGCCCGAGCCGATGCCGCGCAGCGAGATCGTGCCGCCCATGGCGCCCGACGATTCACCCGTATAGAGCCCCGGCGTCAGCGACTGGATCTGCGCGACGCCGCGAACCCCGTAGCGATCGAGCAGCGCGTCGTTGAGCACGGTCAGGGCGACCGGGGTCTCCTGTGCGGTCTCGTCGCGGCGGCGGGCGGTGACGATGATGTCACCCTCGTTGGCGGCGTCGTTCGACTGGGCCTGTGTGCCCGTGTCCTGTGCCAGAGCCGGCGTGACCGTGCTCATCGTGGCGAGCAGCGCGCAGCCGCCCAGAAAGATCGTCTTGCACCTCATCCCGTGTCTCCTCTTTTATCGAGCTCACTGTCGCATGGCGCCTCGGGCGCCGACTTTGATCGCGCGCAAGGGCATCGCGATCTCGGCGGCCGTCGCGCACGCCTGTCTTCGAGGCGGATCAATATGAATCGAAATGATACCGGGCAATACGCTTTCCGGATTTTACGGAACTTGCGTGTCAACTGTCTCAATATTGCAACGGTGTGCCGTTATCCGCCCAGCTGCCCGGAAAGCGTTTGTGCCGTCGCGAGCAGGGCGTCCTGCAGGTCGGCGAGACCGTTGCGCCTGAGCGCGGAGCCGAGGCCGATCGCGACGAGCGCATGGCTCGGGCGCGTGCGCGCGTGATCGGGCGTCTTCCAGACCGGCGCGGCAAGCACGGTGACCCCGGCGATGTAATTACCTTCGTCGATGCCGAAGCCCTGTTCACGGGTCTGCGCGACCTGGCCCTGCCATTCCACGAAGCTCGGCGGATCGTCCCAGCGTAGCGGCTTGAAGCGCGCTTCGAGCTGCGCCTCGGGGTAGTCGCCGAAAGCGGCGATGCAGCGGCCGGTGGCGCTGATCAGCGCGGGGAAGCGGCTGCCGACTTGTACGCTGACCTGGAAGGCACCGGCTTGCGACACGGCCACTGCGATGATCCGGTCGAGCCCGAAAATCTGCACGCCCAGCATGGTCACGCCGAACTTCTGCGCGAGCCGGTCGAGCGCGGGCTGGGCGAGGTCGGGGAACTCGTTGCGGCTCAGCCACTGCCGCGCGAGCGTCAGCACGCCGGCGTCGAGCGTATAACGCTTGGTATCGGCATCGAAGGCGACGAGGCCTTCGGCGGTTAGCGCGCGCAGCACGTAGAGGCAGGTCGAGGGCACGAGCCGGAGTTCGCGCGCGATCGGCTGGAGGCCCAAGGGCGTCTCGCTCTTGCCGAGCAGGCGCAGAACGGCCGCGGCGCGCGAGATCGCCGGGGCCTTGGAATCCTTGACCGCCTTGGCGAGGCGGTCGTCGGCAGGGGCAGCGTTGTCCTTCATTCAATATATTGAATATCATTCTATATTTACAACAACAAGGGCTTTCTGCCATGAGGGCGATGGAGAGAGGCGGCGGACGATTCGTCGCATCCTGAGACGCAACCCCAACCTGGTGGATCGATGGCCCAGCTGACCGAATACACGAGCTATGCCGATGCGCAGGCCCATGCCAATTCCGCGGCGCTGTGGGAGCTGTTCGACGGCGACCGCGACTATCTGAACATTGCGCACGAATGCATCACCCGTCACGCCGACGGTTCGGGCCGCGCAGCCGTGCGCATCGCCCATGCCGACGGCCAGGACGAGATCCTCAGCTTCGACACGATTTCCGCGGGCGCCGCGCAGTTCGCGCATTGGCTCGACGCGCAGGGCATCCAGCAGGGCGATCGCATCGCCTTCATGCTCGAGCCCAGCCTGCCGTTCTACGTCTGCCTGTTTGGCGCGATGCAGACCGGTGCGATCTCGGTGCCGCTGTTCACCCTTTTCGGCCCCGATGCACTGCGTTTGCGTGTTGGCGACTGCAACCCGACGATTCTGATCACCAATGCCGAGAAGGCCGATCTGGCGCGTGGCGCGGTGAATGCCGACGGCGCCCCGCGCGTCGTCGTCGCCGACCAGGGCCTGCTCGACGAGATCAAGCAGTATCCGGCGACCTACGAACCGAAGACCAAGGCCAACGACATGGCCGTCTTCCAGTACACCAGCGGCACCACGCGCGAGCTGCCCGAGGCGGTCAAGCATTCGCACCGCACGCTGGTGACGCTGATGTTCGCCGCGCTCTACGGCACCGGCATCCGCCCGGGTGACGAGTTCTTCTGCCCGTCGAGCCCGGCCTGGGGCCACGGCCTGTGGCACGGCACGCTCGCGCCGCTGGCGATGGGCGTCACCACCGGCACCTTCGCCGGCCGCTTCGATCCGGTGCGGCTGATGCAGGCGCTCGACCAGTTCGGCATCACCAACATGTCGGCGGCAGCGACGCACTACCGCATGATGAAGAACAGCGGGAAGGGCGGCGACCACGCGTTCCACTTCCAGAAGCTGTCCTACACCGGCGAGCCGATCGACCCGGCGACGCTCGAGTGGATCGACCAGTATTTCCATGTCCCGGCCTGCTCGATGTACGGCACGACCGAGATCGGCGTTGTCCTGGTCAACTATCCGGGCGCCGAGGATTTCGTGGTCAAGCCCGGCTCGCTCGGCAAGGCGGTTCCGGGCCAGAAGCTCGAAGTGCACCGCGCCGACGGTTCGATCACCGATCCGGGCGAGATCGGCGAACTGATGCTGTGGCGGGGCGGCGGCTGGCTCTCGACAAAGGACCGCGCCAAGACCGACGAGGACGGTTATTTCTACCACTGCGGCCGCGCCGACGACGTGATCATCTCGGCTGGCTGGACGATGTCGGCGGTCGAGATCGAGAACACCATGCTGCGCCATGACAATGTGCTCGAATGCGGCGTGATCGGCGTGCCCGACGAAGCGCGCGGTCAGGTGGTCAAGGCCTTCGTCGTAAGCAACGTGGCAGGCAGCGACGCGCTGACCAAGGAACTGCAGGACTTCACCCGCGAGCGGCTGGCCCAGCACGAATTCCCGCGTATCGTCGAATATGTCGCCGAACTGCCCAAGAATCCCGCGGGCAAGGTTCACCGCAAGATGCTCCGCGATCAGGAGGCTGCCAAGGCAGCCGCCGCCGCGGTCTAACCCCACCTTTCAGAAGGAAGAAACGATGGCCGAGAACAAATTCCCCAAGATCACCGAGGAGGGCCTCGCGTCGCTCCGCAGCCGTATCGGCGTGAAGATCGAGAACTCGATCGAGCCGTGGAACTACGAAGCTTCGCGCGACGCGATCCGCCACTATGCTCACGGCATTGGCGACGATAACCGCCTGTGGACCGATCCTGAATACGCGAAGAACACGCAGTATGGCTCGATTGTCGCGCTGCCGAGCTTCCTGTTCTCGACCAACCGCATCATTTCGGGCTACTCGGGCGGCCTTTCGGGCGTTCACGCGATGTGGGCCGGTTCGGACTGGACCTGGCACAAGCCGGTCCTGCGCAACGACGTGATCTCTTCGGAAGCGCACCTCAAGGACCTGGTCGAGCATCAGACCAAGTTCGCCGGTCGCTCGTTCCAGCAGATCTACCACGTCGACTTCTACAACCAGCATGGCGACCACGTTGCCGGCGCCGACTCGTGGGTGTTCCGTACCGACCGCGACGAAGCGCGCGAACGCGGCACGAAGTACACCGAAGCCCGCGGCCGCGTTGAGCCCTTCACCGAAGAGCAGCTGGCCGAGTTCAGCGAATACTACGCGAACGAGGAAGTCCGCGGCGCGACCCCGCGCTACTTCGAGGACGTCAATGTAGGCGACGTGCTGCCGCGCATGATCAAGGGTCCGATGACCGTCACGGGCTTCATCGCCTATGCCCAGGGCTGGGGCGGCCTCTACATCCGCGCCAACAAGATGGCCTGGAAGATGCAGCAGGCGCACCCGGGCCTCGGCATCAAGAACCGCTTCAACGTGCCCGACTGCCCCGAGCGCGTGCACTGGGACGAGGACTTCGCTCTCGAGGTCGGCGCCCCGGGCGCTTACGACTACGGCCCAGAGCGCTGCTCGTGGCTGACGCACCAGATGACCAACTGGATCGGCGACGACGGCTTCCTGCACAAGTCGAACTGCCAGATTCGCCGCCACAACCCGGACGGCGACGTGGTGTTCATCGACGGCACCGTCACCAAGAAGTTCGAAGAGAACGGCAAGAAGTACGTCGAGGTCGAGCAGAAGGCGACGACGCACCGCGGCGAGCTTTCGGCCTTCGGTACCTCGGTCGCACAGCTGCCGACGAAGGGCTGATCCTTCGGGATTACCAACACGCATCCCGGTCGCGCTTCGGCGCGGCCGGGATCGTGCGTTTTGAAACAGGATTTACCGTCATCCCCGCGCAGGCGGGGTCTCCCTCCGAACCGGGCCACGCGTCGAAGCCTGGAAGGATGGGGTTTCCCGCTTTCGCGGGCATGACGAAGCTCTTAGGGCAATGGGATGACTGAAGGCGCTACCCCCACCTGGGCCGGCCCACTCGCGGGAGTCCGCGTGCTCGATTTCACCCGCGTGCTGGCCGGGCCCGCCGCCAGCCTGGCGCTGGCCGATCTCGGCGCCGAGGTGTTCAAGATCGAACCGCCGGGCAGCGGCGACGAGACGCGCGACTTCCCGCCGATCCGCGATGGCGAGAGCCACTATTACCTCAGCGTCAACCGCGGCAAGAAGTCGATCGTCATCGACCTCAAAACCCCCGAAGGCGTCCAGCTCGCCAAGGATCTCGCCGCCGAGTGCGACATCGTGGTCGAGAACTACCGCCCCGGCGTGATGGACCGCCTCGGCCTCGGCTATGCTGCGCTGTCCGAAGCCAATCCGCGGCTGATCTACTGCGCAATCTCGGGTTACGGCCAGACCGGCCCGCTCAAGGACCGGCCCAGCTTCGACATCGTGCTCCAGGCCATGTCGGGCGCGCTCAGCGTCAACGGCGAGCCCGGCCAGCAGCCGACCAAGCTCGGCATCCCGCTCGGCGATCTCGTCGGCGGGATCAACGGCCCGATCGCGATCATCTCGGCGCTCTACGAGCGCGAGCGCACGGGGCGTGGCCGCTGCATCGACATCAGCCTGATGGACGGTATGCTCGGCCTGCTCGGCTACATCGCCCAGCTCGCCTGGTTCAACGGCGAGGACCCCAAGCCGCAGGGCTCGCAGCACCCGAACCTCGTGCCCTATGGCGCCTTCCCGGCGAAGGACGGCTCGATCATCGTCGCCTGCCTGACCAACTCGTTCTGGGGCAAGATCTGCGAGGCGCTCGGCTGCCCCGAGAACACCAGCGACCCGCGTTACGATTCGATCCTCAAGCGCCGCGAAGCGCGCGAAGAGGTCAACGCGATCGTCTCGGCGGTGACCCGGAACTACACGGTCGCCGAACTCGTCGAGCTGTTCACGAAATACGAGGTGCCGCACGCGCCGATCCTCGGCGTGACCGAGGCGCTGGCGCAGCCGCAGACCGTGGCGCGCGAGATGGTGGTCGAGGTCGAGCACCAGACGCTCGGTACGATCCCGATCGTCAACCGGCCGATCAAGTTCGACGAGAAGCAGCCCAAGCCCGCGGCGCCCCCGGTGCTCGGCCAGCACACCGATGCGATCCTCGCCGAAGTTCTCGGGCTGTCAGCCGACGAGATCGCCGCATTGCGTTCGGCGAAGGCAGTCCGCTAAGGCGCCTCCAGACATTTGCGCCGATTGTATACGGGAGAGTGCCATGGCTGAGCTGAGATTCGACGATCGCGTGGCGGTGATCACCGGCGGCGGTCGTGGCCTCGGTCGCGCCTATGCGCTGCTGCTCGCCGCGCGCGGGGCGAAGATCGTGGTCAACGATCCCGGCGTGTCGATGTCGGGTGACACGACCGATGAAGGTCCCGCCGATGCGCTCGTCGCCGAGATCAAGGCCGCCGGTGGCCAAGCCGTCGCCAGCCTCGATTCGGTCGCCACGCCAGAAGGCGCCAAGGCGATCGTCCAGACCGCGCTCGACGCCTTCGGCCGCCTCGACATCCTGATCCATTCGGCGGGCAACGTCCGCCGCGGCTCGCTGACCGAACTGTCCTACGAGGATTTCGAGTCGGTGCTCGCGGTCCACCTCAAGGGCGCCTTCAACATGGTGCGCGAGGCGATGCCGGTGATGACCGCGCAGGCCTATGGCCGCATCGTCCTGACGGGCTCGATCAACGGGCTCTACGGCAAGGCCAACAACGCGACCTATGCGATGTGCAAGGCCGGTTTCATGGGTCTGTCGAACACCGCCGCGATCGAGGGCAAGGACGCCGGGATCAAGAGCAACGTCATCATCCCGGCGGCGGTCACGCGCATGTCGGCGGGGATCGACACGAGCAAGTTCCCGCCGATGGAGCCCGAGATGGTCGCGCCGGCGGTGGCCTGGTTGAGCCACGAGGACTGTTCGGTTTCCGGCGAGATGCTCGTCGCCATGGGCGGCCGCGTCGCGCGCGCCTTCGTCGCCGAGAGCGAGGGCGTGTTCCGCAAGGATTGGACGATCGAGGACGTGGCCAGCGACATCGACGCGATCCGCGCAGCCGAAACGCCGCTGGTCTTCGCCACCGTCCCGCAGGGCGAGCTCGACCACCTGCTGTTCGGCTTCGACATGGCGCGCAAGAACGGGGGCTGAAGTCCTTCCGCGCCAGGCGGGCGCTAGGACTCTTCGAAAGCCCGGCGCGTCGCCCAGCCGACGAAGGCACCGCCAACGATCATCGAAATCAGGGTCATCGTCTCTCCTCCGACCTGACAACGGCGCTGCGCGCGAAAGGGTTCCCGGCGGAACCGCCTCGACGCCGGCGGGTTGAACCGCCGAAGGAGAGCGCGATGCCCGTTTCCGAACTGAGCGCGATCGAACGGATCGCCCGCGTCCTGGCCGGCCAGCGGCTGAGCGCCAACGCCCATGGCGACGACAGCTCGGCCGCCGAACAGGTCGACGCCCGCTGGTATGCCTATCAGGACGATGCCGTCGCGGTGCTCAAGACCTTGCGCGAGCCCGACGCGATCATGGCCGATGCCGGCGATGCAGAACTGTGGCGGCAGATGGTCGACGCGGCGCTCAAGGACTTCGCGGCTTAGACGTCTGGAGCGGGTGAGGGGAATCGAACCCCCGTATTCAGCTTGGGAAGCTGCTGCTCTACCATTGAGCTACACCCGCGTCCGAAGGCGCCGGCAGGTGCCACAGAAAGCGGGGCTTGGTCAACCAGCGGCTTGCGCGACCTCGCTGGCGAACGTCATCGCAGGCCCGGTCGGTGCAACGGTCATGCGTTCGATCACCATAGCGGTGTGCGCCCCGGGAGTGCCCCAGGCGGTCTTGAGCGCGCGTGCGCGCTTGAGGAAGAAGTGGACGTCGACTTCCCAGGTCATGCCCATGGCGCCGTGGACCTGCACCGCGGTTTGCGCTGCCAGCTGTGCGGCTTCGGTCGCGGCGAGCTTTGCGTGGGCGGCACGTGCGCGCGATGCGACATTGCCGAGTGGCAGTTCCGCGGCAGCCGCCTGGACGACGGGGCGCGCGAACTCGATCGCGACCTGCGCCGTGGCGACGAGGTGCTTGATCGCCTGGTAGGAGCCGATCGGCTTGCCGAACTGGTGGCGGTCCTTGGCGTATGCGACGGCCATGTCGATGCAGCGCTGGCCGAGGCCGATCACCTGCGCGGCGGCCAGGATCTGGCCGCGCTCGACGGTGTCGGCCCAGTCGGTGGCGACACGGGTTTCGGCCGCAGGCGTCCAGTCGACGCGGAACAGGCGGCGGAAAGGATCGAAGCTCTCGACCCGGGTGAGCTGCACGGCGTCTCGCTCGACGAGGTGCACTTCGCCCTGGTGATCGAGCAGCAGCGCCGCGGCGCTGCTGCTCGATCACCAGGGCGA
>SECS01000139.1 GCA_004211435.1 Novosphingobium sp.
GCATTAACCGCCTAAAAACACCCTCCCGCTAAACCGGCTTCGCGCAAACCAGCGAGGCCGCCTTTGACCTATATGTATTCGCCCGCCCAGACCGCCCAGGCGACGCCGCTCGCACCCGGTGAGGCGTTCACGACGCGCGTCGCCGTGGTCGGGCTCGGCTATGTCGGGCTGCCGCTTGCCGTCGCGCTGGCCGGGCGGTTCGAGACGATCGGGCTCGACGTCGATACGCGCCGGATCGAGGAACTCGCGCGCGGCCACGACCGCACCGGCGAGATCACGCCCGAGCGGCTCGAGGCGTCCGAGCTGGCGCTGCTCTCGGACGCCGCGCGCTGCCCGCCTGCCGATTTCTACATCGTCACCGTGCCCACCCCGATCGACGGCGCCAACCGCCCCGACCTGCGCATCGTCGAGGCCGCCAGCCGCACGATCGGCGCGCTGCTGCCCGCGGCCTGCGCCGAAGGGCGCGTGCCCGTGGTGGTCTATGAGAGCACAGTCTATCCCGGCGTCACCGAGGACGTCTGCGCGCCGCTGCTCGAAGCGGCCTCGGGCCTCGAATGCGGCAAGGACTTCTTCCTCGGCTACAGCCCCGAGCGGATCAATCCGGGCGACCGCGAGCACACGATCGACAAGATCACCAAGGTCGTCTCGGGCCAGACCCCCGAAGTGCTCGAGCGGGTCGCCGAACTCTACGACGCGATCACTTCGGGTGGCGTGTTCCGGGCGAAGTCGATCAAGGCGGCCGAAGCCGCCAAGGTGATCGAGAACGCCCAGCGCGACATCAACATCGCCTTCATGAACGAGATCGCGCAGATCTTCTCGAAGATGGACCTTTCGGTCTGGGACGTGCTCGCCGCGGCGCGGACCAAGTGGAACTTCCTGCCCTTCGCCCCCGGCCTCGTCGGCGGGCACTGCATCGGCGTTGATCCCTACTACCTGTCGCACCGCGCCGAGCAGCTCGGGATCGACCCGCGCGTGATCCTCTCGGGCCGCGGCATCAACGATGCGATGGCCGGCTGGGTCGGCAAGCAGCTGCACGCAGCGCGTGGCGGCAAGCCCGGCTCGGTGCTGGTGCTCGGCCTGACCTTCAAGGAGAACATCCCCGACCTGCGCAATTCGAAGGTCGCGGACCTCGTCTGCACCCTGGGCCGGCTCGGCCACGGCGTGACGGTGCACGATCCCGAGGCCGACGCGGCCGAGGCGCTGCATGAATACGGCATCCCGCTGGTCGGCGATGCGCTGAGCCGCCAGTACGACATGGTGGTCCTCGCCGTGCCGCACCGCGCCTATCTCGACATGGGCGGCAAGGCGCTGCGCAAGCTGCTCGCCAAGGGCGGGACGCTGGCGGACCTCAAGGGCGAGCTTGGCGCGGCGGCGGACTGGACGCTTTAGAGGCCACCCTCACCGCTGCGACTAAGCCGCTGCGCGGCTAAGTCTCGCTTCCTCTCCCGCCAGCGGGAGAGGGGTAGCCGACCTTCTCCCGCTGGCGGGAGAAGGATAGCGCAGCTTGCTCCGTCAGGAGCTAGCGAAGCTTGGATGAGGGTGGCGAAGCGCTACCGCGCAATCCCCGCCAGGTGCTCGATCAGCGCCTCGGGCAGCGCCGGCTTCATGAAGGTCGTCGCCCCCGGGAACAGCGCGCCGATCTCCGAGCGCGAGCCGTGGCCCGTGTGGAAGGCGAAAGGCACGCCGCGCTGGCGCAGCAGGTCTGCCACCGGATAGATGTTCTCGCCGGCCAGGTCGACGTCGAGCAGCGCCACGTCGATCTCGTGGTCCTGGCTCACCGTCGCCAAGGCGCGCGCCAGGGTCTGCGCCGGACCGACAATCTCGGCGCCCTCGTCCTCGAAGGCATATTGCAGCTCGAGCGCGACCATCGCCTCGTCCTCGACGATCAGCACGCGCTTGCCGAGCAGGCGCTCGCCGGGACGGCCCGAGGGCGCCGCGTGGTGGCCGGTCGGCGGCGTGCCGGCGGGCGCGAAGAGGACCGGATAGAGCGCGGTCGGCACCGGCAGGGACGTCGGTAGCGGGGCGGAGGTCTGGAGAATCATCGTTTCCGATCAAGCCTTTTCGAACTCGTCCCTGTCCGAGGGCAGGGGAAATTTCAACCGTGCGATGGCGCCCTGTTCGGGCCATTCGCGCGCGATCGTACCGCCGAGCTGGCTGGCGGCGAGCGTGGTCATCTGCGAGCCGAAGCCGGCCGCGCCGGTGCCGGTCTCGCCGGCGATCGCCGGGCCGCCGCGCTCGCTCCAGGTCAGCGAAAGATGGCCGTCGGGGGCGACCGTCCAGGCGATCTCGACCGCGCCTTCGGGCACCGACAGCGCGCCGTACTTGACCGCATTGGTCGCGAGCTCGTGGACAATCAGGCCGAGCGGCGTGATCATCCGCGCGGGCAGTTCGATCCGCGGCCCGCCGACGCGCACGCGTGTGCCGTCCCCGTCGGCATAGGGCTCCATCGTCTTGACGATCACGGGGCCGAGCTCGGTCGTCGGCGTGCCGTAGCCGCCCTGGCTCGCCGAATGGGCGAGCGACAGCGCGCGGATGCGCGCGCGGATGTCGTCGACCACCTCGCGGCTCGAGGCCTGCTTGCGGCCCGAGAGCGAGACGATCGAGAGGATCACCGAGAACAGGTTCTTGACGCGGTGGTTGAGCTCGCGCGCGAGCAGCTCGACCCGCGCGTTGGCCTCGCGCAGGGCCGCGGCCTGATCGGCCTCGGCCTGGGCCAGCGAACGGCTGCGCTCGGCGCGGAAGCCCGCGTAGATCAGCGCGAGGATGGCGAGGCTGAGCACGCCGATCAGCGGCAGCAGCCGCCGCTCGAAGATCTCGGCGCTGGCGAAGGCCGTGCGCCGGCGCTGCGCCTTGTCGAGGCTCATCCGCGAGATCTCGCGGCGGATCGCGTCCATCTGCATCTTGCCGAAATCGGCCTGGATCAGCGCGAGCGCCTGGTCGCGATAGCCGGCGCGGGCGAGCGCGACCGAGCGGTCCATCTCGGCGAACTTGGCGTCGGTCATACCCTCGAGCCGCGTGAGATCGGCCTGGAACCGCGTGTCGCCGGCGCGGGCCGCGATCGCCCGCAACTGCTGCGAGGCGCGATCGCGGCGCATCTTGGCGCTGGTGTAGGGCGTCAGGTAGTCGGGCCGCTGGGTCAGCAGATAGCCGCGCTGCCCGGTCTCGCCGTTGAGCATGGCCGACATCAGCGCGTTAAGCGCGAGCAGCGTGTCGCCCTCGGTCATGGCCAGGGCACGGGCATCGCGCTGGGCGACGATCGTCTGGCCGATCACCAGCGCCAGCGCGAGCAGCGCGGCGGTGAGGCCGGCGAAGACGGGCATCATCGACTTGCCCCACCACGGGGGGCGACGGACCGGAACGGTACCCGAAGCGGTCGCGCTATCGTCCAAAATCGCCGATCCCCTGAATTGTGGCGTTTGGCTAAAGCGATCGGTAGGGGATGGCAATGCGCGAAAGCATCCATGGCCGGTGGACAAGCGCTCCGCCGCCGCTTGCCCCCCCCGCCGGCTTGCGCGATCACGCGGGGATGGCGATTCTCAGCGACAAGTGGATCCGGCGCAACGCGCTCGAAAACGGCATGATCGAGCCTTTCGTCGAGGCGCAGCGGCGTGACGGCTGCATCTCCTACGGGCTCTCGTCCTATGGCTACGACGCGCGCGTGGCCGACGAGTTCAAGATCTTCACCAACATCGACAGCTCGACCGTCGACCCCAAGAATTTCGACGGCAAGAGCCTGGTCGATCGCAAGACCGACGTCTGCATCATCCCGCCGAACTCTTTCGCGCTGGCGCGCACGGTCGAATATTTTCGCATCCCGCGCGACGTGCTGGTGATCTGCCTCGGCAAGAGCACCTATGCGCGCTGCGGCATCATCGTGAACGTGACCCCGCTCGAACCGGGCTGGGAAGGGCACGTCACGCTCGAGTTCTCGAACACGACGCCGCTGCCGGCCAAGATCTATGCCAACGAGGGTGCCTGCCAGTTCCTGTTCCTCCAGGGCAACGAGCCCTGCGAGGTCAGCTATGCCGATCGCGCGGGCAAATACATGGGCCAGCAGGGCGTGACCCTGCCGCGGCTCTAGGCGCCGAGCCGAGGAGCGAAGCATGGCCAAGGGCACTGCCACGATCGGACGCGACCGCTACTTCACGCGGATCGCGATGAGCGGCCATCCGCTGACCGCCGACGAGCCGCCGAGCAACGGCGGCGAGAACCGCGGCCCGGCGCCCTACGACCTGCTGCTCGCCTCGCTCGGCGCTTGCACCGCGATTACGTTGCGGATGTATGCCGATCGCAAGCAGTGGCCGCTCGAATCCGTCGAGGTCGATCTCGAACTGGTCCGCGGCGCGGACGGCGGGTTCGAGATCGAGCGTCGGTTGAAGCCCGTCGGGCTCGATGCCGAGCAGGCCTTGCGCCTGGCGGAGATCGCCGAGAAGACCCCGGTCACCCTGACGCTCAAGCACGGCCTGCCGATCCACACGTCGCTCGCGAACTAGGGTTGGCGGCCTAGCTCCGGACGAAGGCCAGCAGATCGGGGTTCAGCACGTCGGCGTGGGTCGTCAGCATGCCGTGCGGGTAGCCCCGATAGATCTTGAGCAGGCCGTTGGGCAGCAGCTTCATCTGGCGCAACGCCGCGTCCTCGTAAGGCACGACCTGGTCGTCGTCGCCGTGCATGACCAGGGTCGGCACGGTGATCGCCTTGAGGTCCTCGGTCTGGTCGGTTTCGGAAAAAGCGGCGATGCCCTCGCAATGCGCGAGCGCGCTGCCGGCCATGCCCTGGCGCCACCAGTTGCGGATCGCGCCTTCGGACACTTTCGCGTCGGGGCGGTTGAAGCCGTAGAACGGGCCCGATGCGACATCGAGGAAGAACTGCGCGCGGTTGGCGGTCAGCGCCTTGCGGAAGCCGTCGAACACGGCGATCGGCGTACCGCCGGGATTGTCCGCGGTCTGGACCATCAGCGGTGGCACCGCGCTGACCAGCACGGCCTTGGCGACGCGGCCTTGGGGTATGCCGAATCGCGCCACATAGCGCGCGACTTCGCCGCCGCCGGTCGAATGGCCGATGTGCACGGCATTGCGCAGGTCGAGATGCGCGGCGACGGCCGCGGCATCGGCCGCGTAGTGGTCCATGTCGTGACCGCCATCGATCTGCGAAGAGCGGCCGTGGCCGCGGCGGTCGTGCGCGACGACGCGGTAGCCGTGGCCGAGAAAGTAGAGCATCTGGGCGTCCCAGTCGTCGGACGACAGCGGCCATCCGTGGTGGAACACGATCGGCTGGGCGTCCTGGGGACCCCAATCCTTGTAGAATAACTCGGCACCATCCTGCGTGGTGATATAGGCCATGATGTCCTCCGTGAGGGTGGACGCGGCTCAGGCCGGTCCGATGTGCCGCATATCGGCATGGCCGGGGGGTATCGGTATCATACGCAGGTTTAGGGCTGCAGGCTATGTTTCTGTGGGCTTGCGCAGGAAGGTCACGCGGAAGCGCACGGCTCCCAGCGGTTCGACGTGGTGGCGGATAGTCGGTTCGACCACACCGGGTTCGCTGTCGGGTGTGAGCACGCGTTCGCTTGCCGCGCGGCGCGGGTCGGTGACGCGGTAGATCAGGCTGCCCTGCTCGACTTCGATCAGCCCCCAGGTGCCTTCCTTGGTCGTATGATCGGCGCGAAGTCCGGCGGGCACGCTGGTTTCGGTGAATTCGGGCGTGCGTTTGTAGGCCTCGAGACCCGGCGGAAGCTGTGCGGTCATCGGCCGATCGTAGCGCGGCCTGTGTGCGGTTCCAGACAAATCACCAGTGCGCTAAGGGATTGGTCAACAGGCTATCGGCCGCGCCTTGTCCTGCGTAGCTTCCCGCGAAACAACGAAACGAGCGGGATGCCCATGGGGAGGATTATCGTCTGGCTGTTTGCCGTGGTGCTGGGCGTGGTCGGGGCCACGCTGGCGATCGGCGGCGTGATGCTCGCGGCGGCGGGAGGCAGCCTCTATTATGTCGCGACCGGCATCGCGGTACTGGCATGTGCCTGGGGGCTGGTCCGGCGCGCGCGCTATGCCGCCGCAGTCTTCGGTACGATGCTGGCGGCGACGATCGTCTGGAGCATCTGGGAGGTCGGGCTCGACAGTTGGGCACTGATGCCGCGGCTGGTCGGGCCGGCCGTGGTCGGCCTGCTGTTTCTGATCCCCGCGATCCGCAGCGCGACGGGCGCGCCGCGCTGGTGGGTGGCGGCGCCAGCCGTCGTAGCTCTATTGCTGACCGGCGGCGCAGTGGTGCGGGCGGAGCGTGCCGAGAGCGGCCTTCCCGGCGCCGGCAAGGTCGTCGCGCTCTCCGGTGTGGCGCAGGACTGGCAGCACTGGGGCAATTCGCTCGCGGGCACGCGCTATGCTTCGATCGACCAGATCGACACACGCAACGTCGACAAGCTCGCACTCGCCTGGCGCTATGATTCCGACATCAAGTCGGGCGATCTCGTCAGCCTCGAAGCGGCGCCGCTGGCGGTGAACGGCCGGCTCTACATGTGCATCGAGTCGGGTACGGTCGCCGCGCTCGACCAGGAGACCGGCAAGCGCATCTGGCAGTATCGCGGCCTGCCCTCGGGCTCGAAGTTCCACGGCTGGAAGTGTCGCGGCGTCGCCTATCACGCGGCCAAGACCGCCAAGGCCGAGTGCCAGCACAGCCTCTACATGACCACGGCCGAGGGCCAGCTCATCGCCATCGACGCCGATACCGGCAAGCAATGCTCGGGTTTCGCCAGCAACGGCGTTGCCGACCTCCGCCTCGGCATGGGTGCGATGAAGCCCGACGATGCGCTGCCGACCTCGCCGCCGACCGTGGTCGGCGGGGTCGTCGTCGTCGGCCAGTCGATCTCGGACTACGGCTCGTTCGACGCGCCCTCGGGCGTGATCCGAGGCTACGATGCCGAGACCGGCGAGCTGCGCTGGGCCTGGGATGCCGGCCGCCCCGGCCAAACCCAGCTCAAGCCGGGCGAGACCTACACGCGCGATACCCCCAACGCCTGGGGTGTGTTCAGCGGCGACGAGGCGCTGGGCCTGGTCTACGTCGGCACGGGCAACAGTCCGCCCGACTATTACGCGGGCTTCCGTTCCACAGTGGCCGACGAATTCACCGACAATGTCGTCGCCATCGACGTCAACACCGGGCTGCTGCGCTGGTCGTTCAGGACGGTGAACCACGATCTGTGGGACTACGACATCGCCGCGCAGCCGACCCTGGTGGACCTGTCGGCCGGCATCCGGGCGGTGCTCGTGCCGACCAAGCGCGAGCAGATCTTCGTGCTCGATCGCGCGACCGGCAAGCCGATCGATCCGGTGGTACAGAAGAAGGTGCCGCAGGGCGCGGTCAAGGGCGATTGGAACGCGCCGACCCAGCCCTATACCACGGGTTTCCCATCGGTGTCGGGGGCGGACCTGACCGAGGCCGACATGTGGGGGTTGACGCCGCTCGACCAGATGGCCTGTCGCATCCAGTTCCGGAAAGCGCGCTACCAGGGGCAGTTCACCCCGATCACCACCGAGCCGACGATCACCTATCCGGCCGTGGCGGGTGGCATCAACTGGGGCGGGGTCTCGGTCGACACCCAGCGCGGTCTGCTGGTGGTCAATTCGCTGCATTTGGCCAACATCAACCGACTGGTACCGCGCAAGGAAGGCGAGACGCCGCAGAGCGGCTTCGAGGGTGGCGTGATCAAGTTCCCGCAGGCCGGCACGCCCTATGGCTTCGAGTCCTATCCCTTCCTCTCGCCGATCTTCGCGCCGTGCCAGAAGCCGCCCTATTCGACCATCAGCGTATTCGACATCAAGACGCGCAAGCTCGTCTGGTCCAAGCCGCTGGGCACGGCCGAGGGATCGGGGCCGCTCGGCATCCAGAGCCACGTACCGCTGCGCATGGGGGCACCGACCTTCGGCGGCTCGCTGACCACGGCCGGGGGACTGGTGTTCATCGCCGCGGGCCAGGATCGCCGGTTGCGCGCCTTCGACATCGCCAACGGCAGGGAGGTCTGGAGCGCCAAGCTGCCCGCGGTCGGCGCGGCCATGCCGATCAGCTACGTTTCGCCCAGCGGGCGCCAGTTCGTGGTGATCGCCGCGGGCGGGCACTTCGCGATCCCCGGCCCCAAGGCCGCGGCGATCATGGCCTATGCGCTGCCAAACAAGTGACAGGGTTGCAGGAGAGAGACATGGCCGACGACACCGCGAGCATCATCAACGTCACCAACCTCTATGCGGTCGCGGTGGATTCGCACCGCTACGACCTGTTCGCGCGCGTGTTCAGCGAGGACATCCATTGCGACTTCGGTGGCGGACCCGGCGCGGCCTTCACCGACCTCGCGACCCTGCAGGCAGTGTTCAAGGACATCCACGCGGTGTTCTCGGCCACGCAGCACATGGTCCAGGGTCACGCGGTCACGGTAAACGGCGATGAGGCGCATTGCTTCAGCTACGTCTCGGCACGCTTCCGTCGCGGGCTCGAGGATGGCGAGGGGGTGTTCGAATCGACCGGCTGGTACGACGATGTGCTCGTCCGTACGGCTGGCGGCTGGCGTATCCGCGAACGCGTTTCGCGCATGGTCACCTATGGCGGCGACATCCGGGTGATGCAGGCGATGCCCGGCGTCGATACCAACTACACCTTGCTGTCGCTGGCCGAAGAGGCCGCGGGCGGCCGGATCAAGTTCCTGTCGCAGGT
>SECS01000293.1 GCA_004211435.1 Novosphingobium sp.
GGGGAGGAAAAGCCCGATCACGCGCTCTTCTTCTCGTCCTGGTCGGTGACGTCCTCGAACTCGGCGTCGACGACGCCGTCGTCGGCCGGTTGTTCAGCCGCGCCGTCCGAACCTTGCTGCGAGGCGTACATGGCCTCGCCCAGCTTCATCGAGGCCTGCACCAGGGTGTTGGTCTTCTCACGGATGGCTTCCGGATCCGTGCCGTCCTTGGCCGACTTCAGGTCGTCCAGGGCGGTCTGGATGGCGGCCTTCTCGGGCTCGCCGACCTTGTCGCCATGCTCGGCCAGGGCCTTTTCGGTCGAGTGGATCAGGCTGTCGGCCGCGTTCTGGGCCTCGACCATATCCTTGCGGGCCTTGTCGGCCGAGGCGTTGGCTTCGGCTTCCTTGACCATCTTCTCGATGTCGGCGTCCGACAGGCCGCCGTTGGCCTGGATGCGGATCGACTGTTCCTTGTTGGTCGCCTTGTCCTTGGCCGAGACGTTGACGATGCCGTTGGCGTCGATGTCGAAGGCGACCTCGATCTGCGGCATGCCGCGCGGGGCCGGCGGAATGCCCATCAGGTCGAACTGACCCAGCACCTTGTTGTCGGCGGCCATCGGGCGCTCGCCCTGGAAGACCCGGATGGTCACGGCCGACTGGTTGTCGTCGGCGGTGGAGAACACCTGGCTCTTCTTGGTCGGGATGGTGGTGTTGCGTTCGATCAGCGGGGTGAACACGCCGCCCAGGGTCTCGATGCCCAGCGTCAGCGGGGTCACGTCCAGCAGCAGCACGTCCTTGACGTCGCCTTGCAGCACGCCGGCCTGGACGGCGGCGCCCAGGGCCACGACCTCGTCAGGGTTCACGCCCTTGTGCGGCTCCTTGCCGAAGAAGGCCTTCACGGCCTCTACGACCTTGGGCATGCGGGTCATGCCGCCGACCAGCACCACTTCGTCGATGTCCGAGGCCTTCAGGCCCGCGTCCTTCAGCGCCTTGGCGCACGGCTCGATGGTGCGCTGGACCAGATCCTCGACCAGCGATTCCAGCTTGGCGCGCGTCAGCTTGATGTTCAGGTGCAGCGGGCCGGTCGCGTTCATGGTGATGAACGGCAGGTTGACCTCGTACTGGGTGGTGGAGCTGAGCTCCTTCTTAGCCTTTTCGGCTTCTTCGCGCAGGCGCTGCAGGGCCAGCTTGTCCTGGCGCAGGTCGACGCCCTGCTCCTTCTTGAACTCGTCGGCCAGATAGTCGGCCAGGCGCACGTCGAAATCCTCGCCGCCCAGGAAGGTGTCGCCGTTGGTCGACTTCACCTCGAACACGCCGTCGCCGATCTCCAGGATCGAGACGTCGAAGGTGCCGCCGCCCAGATCGTAGACCGCGATCTTCTGGCCTTCGTTCTTCTCCAGCCCGTACGCCAGCGCGGCGGCCGTCGGCTCGTTGATGATGCGCAGCACTTCCAGGCCGGCGATCTTGCCGGCGTCCTTGGTCGCCTGGCGCTGGCTGTCGTTGAAGTAGGCGGGAACCGTGATGACCGCCTGGGTCACCGTCTCGCCCAGATAGGCCTCGGCGGCTTCCTTCATCTTGGTCAGGGTGAAGGCGCTGATCTGCTGGGGCGAATAGTCCTTGCCGTGGGCCTTCACCCAGGCGTCGCCGGTCGGGCCCTTGACGATCTCGTAGGGCACCATGCCCTTGTCCTTCGCCACGACGGGGTCGGAGAAGTTGCGGCCGATCAGGCGCTTGATGGCGAAGAAGGTGTTCGACGGGTTGGTGACCGCCTGGCGCTTGGCCGGCTGGCCGACCAGCACTTCGCCGGAATCCTGGATGGCGACGACCGACGGCGTCGTGCGGTTGCCTTCCGCGTTCTCGATGACCTTGGGGTTCTTGCCGTC
>SECS01000140.1 GCA_004211435.1 Novosphingobium sp.
AAGCACCAGTACGATTTCGACACGCAGACGGTCTACGCCTTCCTCAAGCGCTTCGGGCTGGAGAACGAGGTCAAGGTCAACATCGAGGCCAACCACGCGACGCTGTCGGGCCACACCTTCGAGCATGAGATCGCCATGGCGCGCGCGCTCGGCCTGTTCGGCTCGATCGACGCCAACCGCGGCGATCCGCAAAACGGCTGGGATACCGACCAATTCCCCAATTCGGTCGAGGAACTGACCCTCGCCCTGATCGAGATCATCCGCGCCGGCGGTTTCACCAATGGCGGCTTCAATTTCGACGCGAAGGTCCGCCGCCAATCGATCGACGCGGCCGACCTGTTCCACGGCCACATCGGCGGCGTCGATACGATCGCCCGCGCGCTGCTGCGCGCCTCCGCTATCGTCGAGGACGGCCAGCTCGATGCCTTCCGCGCCGAGCGCTATGCCGGCTGGCAGGGCGAACTCGGCAAGGCGATCCACGCGCCCGAAGCGACGCTCGCCTCGGTCGCCGAACATGCGATCACCAGCAATCGCGCGCCCGAACCGAAGTCCGGTCGTCAGGAGTGGCTGGAAAACCTGGTGAATCGCTTCTGATGCTGGCGCTGTCGGCCGGCGATTATGCCCTGACGCTCGCGGCCGAGCGCGGCGGGGCCTTGTCGCGGTTCGACTGGCGCGGAAGGCCCCTGCTGCGACGATCGTGTGGCCCGCACAACCGCGCGCTCGATCACGGTTGGCGCGGGAAATGGTCGGTGGCCAGCAGCAGCGCGTGTTCGGCGACGCTGCTGCTGCACCACGTCGGCCACGACTGTACCTACATCGCCAGCCAAGCCTTCGCCCTCGACGCGGCCGGACTGACGATGACGCTATCGCTGGTCAACCTCGGCCGGCGCGCCCTGCCCGCGGACATCGGTTTCGGGCTGGACCTCGACGACGTCGAGATCGTCGCGCTGCATCGCGAGGCCGGCGGCCCGGTGCTGCTAACCTCGGGTGCGGTGCGGTCGGCCAGCCTGAGGCTGCGCGCGACCGCCCGCGAAGAGCTTTCCTACTTCGGCTGACCGAGCAAGGTCACCGGCCCGATCAAGCCCGAGCGCCGCAGCGGTGCATTGGCCTTGTAGGTCGGCAGCGGCGTCCAGGTGAGCTTCGTCGCGCCGGGCTGCTGGTCTCCGATCAGGCGGTTGACCCAGAGGTTGGCGACGCGGACCTGCAGGCTGTTGCGTCCCGGCTTCGCCGTAGCGCCGATATCGACGCGATAGGGCGCGTGCCAGGCCGAGCCGGCGAGCTTGCCGTTGACCCAGACTTCGGCGACTTCCTCCGCCTCGCCCAGATCGATCCACAGTGGCTCGCCGCGCTTCCAGCCGTTCGGCGCGGTGAAGCCCTTGCTGTAGGTGGCCACGCCCGAGAAGTACTTGATCCCCGGATCGGCATTCTCGTCAAGCGGCGCGAGGCTGGCGAAGGTCGCGGTCGCCGGGGCGCCGCGCTCGGCCTGGAAGGCGACCTGCCAGGCGCCTTCCAGCTTACCGACTTCGGCCGGCACCAGCTTCTTGATCGCCAGCGCATCGGCCACCGCGGGCTTGCGGAAGACGACGTGGACCGCCTCGTCGGCCGCCAGGGTCAGCGGCACGATCGTCTCGCCGCCCTCGATGCGGTAGCTCAAGGCCTCGGACTTGCCGCTCTCGGCATGCCACAGTTCGGGCGCCTTGCCGGTGACGCGGAAGCGCGCCTCGATCGTCTCGGCGCGATCCTTGCGGTTGGCGAGGAAATAGCTGTCGCCATCGGTCAGCTTGCGGTGGACGAAAGGAATTTCCGCACCGTCCTGCCCGCCGGTGAAGCGGAAATCGGGCGTGACGCCGATCGTCCGCAGGCCGGCCTCGACGTCGTTCGAGGCAATGACACGGCCTTTGCCGACCGAGGTTTCGGCACGGCCCGACCACAGCTTTGCGACCAGCGTGCTCCACGCCGCGGCCTCACCCGATAGACCCGGGTTGCCCTCGGGCTTCATGCCGATGACCGTCGCCCCGCCCTCGACCAGCGCGGCGAGCTTGCGCAGGGTACCCAGCGTCATCTTGCGCGACGACCCACCGAGGTAGATCGCGCGATACCGCGCGCCGCCTGGCGTCACCACTTCGCTACCCTCGTTCGCCAGCGCATCGTTCAACGCGTCGGCATTGACGAAGTCATAGGCATAGGTCGTCGGCGCATCCGCCACGGCCTTGTCGCCATAGAGCCCGGTCAGCGGCGCTTCCTCGCCATAGAAGTAGCCGACGTCGGCGACGTTGCGGCCCTGCTGCAGCATCAGCGAATTGCGCGCCATGTAGTCGACCCACGGCTTGGCCATTTCGGCCCAGGTCTCATGCCGGTTGAAGTACTGGCCGAAGATGAACAGCGAGATGCCGGGGATCTTGTCGTCCACCGGCTGGTGAACCGAGGTGTGGACTACGGGCCGGTTGACGCCGTGGACGAATTCGAGATCGATGACTCGCTTGAGGTCGTTGGGGCCATAGTTCCACGGGTTCATCGACGCCGTCATCGATTCCGCCGCGACCAGGTTCTGGCCATAGATATGCGCGACCGAGGCGGCTCCCTTGATGTCCGCGAGATAGGTCAGCTTCGGACCCTGCGCGCGCGAATGGGTCCACATCGCCGCCATCGGCACGTCGGCGTGGCGACGCATCGCCATGTCATCGCCCAGCGAAGGACGATGATCCTCGAGCGCCTCGCCATAGACCTTGAGGCCGTTCTCGTGCGCGACCTTGGCGACCGTGCCGTAGTGCTCACTGGCCAAGAGGTCCGCCAAGGTGCGGCGGTAATCGTAGAGGAACTTGTCGCTTTCGGCGCGCGAACCGATGACCGCGCCGGTCAGCGCCGGCAGCCACGGCGTCGGATCGTAGCCGCGCAGCCGCTGGAACTGCGCGATCATCTGCGGCGTCCAGTTCGCCGCCCCGACTTCGATGGAATCGGTCAGGATCGCGCGGACGCCCTTGTCGCCCAGCATGCCCGGGCCGGCGGCATCCTTGTACATGCCGATGTAGTGCTCGAGATAACGGCGCACCGCGGCACCGTCGAACTTGTCGACCTCAAGGCCGGTGGCCTCGGGCGGCGCCGGATGATTGGTCGTGCCGAGCAGCGAATAGCCGAGGCGCAGCACGCGCCAATTGCCCTTGGGCGGGGTCCAATCGAGCGTGCCGTCGGGCTTGAGCCGCGCGGTCAGGTCGATCACCGCCGAGGGCGCCACCCCCGCGGAATCGGGCGCAGACGTGCCGAGCGCATAATAGTCCTGCGTCAGCTCGAAACCGGCCTTGGTCTCGTAGCGATCGATGCGTGGGGTTTCGAACAGGCGGAAGTCGTTGACCTTGAGCGGCTGCGTTCCCATCCCGGCGAAGGCCGCGCCGATGTCCATGGCGATGCCCGGCGCGGGCTGGCCCAGATTGACGCCCAGGCTCTTGACCGGACTGAAGGCGATGCGAAATTGCCGTGCCGTGACCGGCGCGAAGGCGAAAGTGCTGGGCACCTGCGCCAGCGGGATGTCCGACACCGTCCGCCAGGCCTTGCCGTCGTCGCTCGCTTCGAGCCGCGCCGTGTAGAGCGCGCCGGTGAACATCATCGCCGCGCCCTTGACGAAGACGCTGGCGGCCTGGACCGTCCGCGGCTTGGCATATTCGAGGACGATCGACGGAGCGGGACCGTCCTTCTGCTGCGTCAGGGTTACGCCGGCGGTAATGTCTCCGTCGGCGAGAAGGCCGGCGTCGAGCGGCTTGCCCGCGCCGTCGTGCGCCGTCGGCAGCGGTGCCGCCTTGCCGCTGATCGGAAAGGCCAGGACGGCGACGTCGGCATAGTGCTCGGCGCCGGGGACCTTGCGCTCGATGCCCTGCATCATCTCGCCCGGGCCGCTCGCTTTCGGCAGCGACTGGAACGGCCCGGTGACCGCGGGCGGCGCGGCGAGCTTGCCCGCGAAAGGCTTGCCGCCAGCGACCTCGGTCTCGCTCCAGACCAGCTTCTTGAGCCCGTCCTCGGGCTTGACCCAGGGCCCGCCGGTTTCCGACCAGCCCGGCGAGGCGGCGATCGCCAGTTCCAGTCCGAGCCGGTCGGCCTCGCTCGCGGTGAAGCGGAAGGCGTCCTTCCAGCCGGGCGTCATGTAGACGAGCCGGTCCTTGACGATCTGCGGCGTCATCAGGTTGGCGTCGAAGTTCTGCATCCCGCCGATGCCGACGCGCTTCATCCAGGCGAGGTCCTTGGCGATGCCGTCCTTGGTGACGTTGCCGTTCATCCAGTGCCACCAGACGCGCGGCCGCGCCGCGTTCGGCGGATCGCGGAACTGGTCTTCCAGCGAAGGTGCGGGAGCCGCTTCGGCGGCAGGCGGCGCGGCCGGCTCCGCCTGCACGGCGCAGGCCGTCAGGGCGGTCGCGCAGGCCAGGGCCGCACGCAGGTTCCTCAACATCATCCTCTCATCCCCTCTTTTGCGATTGTTCGTCAGACGATCCCGGCGCCGAGCCCGACCGGCTTGCGTTCCTGCGCCTTGCGCTCGCGCCAGCGGCTCTCGCGGTAGGTCGCGAGCACGTCGATCGCGCCGCCCGCCTCGACCCGCGCCCTGGCGAGGATCGGCGCGACGTCGATGGTGTAGGCGCGGCGCAGCGCCTGGAAGGCCATCATCGTGTCGTTGCCGTCCTGCGCCGCATGCAGCGCCGCGCGGTCGACCAGCAGCGCCTTGGCGAAGCAGCCGGTGATCGCCTCGGCCGAGGCCAGCATCGATTCGATCGGATCGGTGACGTTGTGCGACTGATCGATCATGTAGCTCGGGTCGAAGCCGTCCCGCGGATGCTGCTCGGCCTCGACCAGTTCGTTGAATACGAGGAACAGCTGGTGCGGGTTGATCGAGCCCGAATCGAGATCGTCGTCGCCGTACTTGCTGTCGTTGAAGTGGAAGCCGCCGAGCTTGCCGAAGCGGTGGAGCCGCGCGACGATCTGCTCGATGTTAACGTTGGGCGCGTGGTGGCCGAGGTCGACCAGGCACTTGGCCTTGGGACCGAGCTCCTGCGCGGCGAGGATCGACGAGCCCCAGTCGGAGATGACCGTGGAGTAGAACGCCGGCTCGAACATCTTGTGCTCGAGCAGCATGCGCCAGTCGTCGGGCAGCGCCGCATAGACTTCGCTCGCGGCTTCGAGATAGCGATCGAGGCTGCGCGCGAAGTCCTGCTGGCCGGGGAAATTGGTGCCGTCCCCGACCCAGACGGTGAGGTCGCGCGAGCCCAGCTGCTGGCCGATCTCGATGCATTCGATGTTGTGCTCGACCGCCTGGGCGCGCGTGGCAGCGACGGTCGAGGACAGCGAGCCCGTGGCATAGGTCTGCGCCTGGCCGGGCTGGTCCTGGAAGGTGTTCGAATTGACCGCGTCGAAGCCGAGGCCGAGCGCCGCCGCTTCCTGGCGCAGACCCTTGTAGTCGCCAACCTTGTCCCAGGGGAAATGCGGGCTGACGCGCGGGGTGACGCGGCTCAGCTGCTGGATGACCGCACAGTCCTCGAGCTTTTCCTGGATGTTGGTCGGCTCGCCGGGAATCGGGAACTTGGCGAAGCGCGTACCGCCGCGACCCGCACCCCAGCTCGGCACGGCGACCGAGAAGGCGGCGACGCGGTCCTTGATCGCGTCGATCGCCAGGCCGCCGCGTGCGAGCTTGCGGCCGAGCGCGTCATAGTCCTCGTCGAGCGCGGCGATCTCGCGCGCATTGGCTTCGGCGATCAGGTCTTCGGAAAGCACGGTCATCGGTCGGCCTTCTTGAGAAAGCCCTGCATCGCGAGCCAGGCGGTGAACTGATCGAGCAGCAGGGTCGTGGTCGTGCCCGGCGCGCCGAGGCCGCCGAAGCCGTGGCCGCCCTTCTGGTAGGCATGGAGCTCGACGGGGCGCTTGGCCTGCTGCCAGGCGGCGGCGATCGGGAAGGTCACGGGGCGGAACAGCGGATCGTCGAAAGCGATCGCGTCGAACATCGGCGGTGCGCCAGCGGGCACGGTCTCGACCGCTTGAGGACCATAGACGTAACCGAAGAAGGCCGGCTGCTCGGCCTGCGGCACGGTCTGGACCAGTTCGAGCGCGGTCATCGCGCCGGCCGAAAAGCCGATCAGACCGACACGTGCGGGATCGACCTTCCACTCGGCGGCCCGGCTGCGGACCAGCCGCAGCGCGGCCAGGGCATCGGCGGTCGGATCGGGATGCCGAACGGCCAGGACGGCCGCCGGATCGTTCGGCGCCGAACGGAAGCGCGCCATCATCGCGGCGAGGAAGGCCTTGCCCTCGACCGGGGTGGTTTCCAGGCGATACTTGAGCACGAAGGCGGCGATGCCGCGATCGGCCAGCGCCTTGGCCACGGCGAAACCTTCGGTCTGCATCGACAACATCAGGAAGCCGCCGCCGGGCGCGACGATCACCGCCGCGCCGGTGGCCTTGGCCGGATCGGGCAGCACGGGCGTCAGCGTCGGCTGGGTGACGTTGCGGACCACCGGGTTGCCGGCCTGGAGCATGTTCCAGACCTCGCTCGAGCGGCTCGCCCCCTTGGACGCCGGCAGGGCGATCGCGGCCGGATCGGCCAGCGGCTCGATCGGCGCGAGGCTCTGCGCCGCAGCCGCCACGGGGCAAGCTAGCGCTACCAAAATCGTCCAGATCGTCGCTTTTTTCATGGTTCTTCTCTCCCGGCTTGCGTCGCTAGCGGGTGAACGCTTGCGCGTTCCCCGCGTCGACGTTGATCATGTTGCCGGTCGACTTTGCCGATGCATCGCTGGCGAGGAAATAGACGGCTTCGGCAATATCCTCGGGCAGGACGTCGCGCCCCAGCATCGAGCGGTTGCGATAGTGCGCTTCGAGTTCGGCGCCCGGATCGATGCCGTGCGCGCCCGCGCGTTCCTGACGCCAGTCGCCGTCCCAGATCTTCGAGCCGCGGATCACCGCATCGGGATTGACCACGTTGACGCGGATGCCTTCGGGCGCGCCTTCGAGCGCGAGGCAGCGCGCGAGGTGGTTCGCCGCCGCCTTGGCCGAGGCATAGGCGCTGGCATTGGTCGCCGCGGCGACGCCGTTCTTCGAGCCGATGAACACGACCGCAGTGCCGCCCTGCAGCTTCATCCGCTTGAGCAGCGGCCAGGCGGCGCGGCTGGTCAGGAAATAGCCCTCGGCGAGAACGCTGTAATTGCGGTTCCACAGGTCGACCGTGGTGTCCTCGATCGCCGCCGACGAGGCGATGCCGGCATTGGCGACGAGAATGTCGAGCCCGCCGAATTCGCGCGCGCAGGCGTCGAAGGCGGCCTGGACCTGACCCTCGTCGGTCACGTCGCAGACCACGGCGCGGACCCCGTCCTGGCCGAAGCGCTTGGCGAAACCGGCGCGGACCTCTTCGACCGCCGCCGCGTCGCGATCCGCCAGCATGACGCAGGCGCCATCGGCCAGCAGCCGCGCCGCCGAAGCCGCGCCGATGCCGCCGGCGCCGCCGGTGACCAGTGCGATCCGGCCGACCATCGGCTTGGGCGCGGGCATGCGCTGGAGCTTGGCTTCCTCGAGCAGCCAGTATTCGATGTCGAAGGCTTCCTGCTCGTCGAGGCCGATATAGCCGGCGCCCCCGTCTTCTTTGAGCGCCTCGGCCCCGCGCATCACGTTGATCGCGTTACCGTAGAACTCGCCCGCGAGGCGCGCGGTGGTCTTGTCGGTGGCGAAAGTGATGCGACCGAGGCCGGGAACCAGCACGACCACCGGATTGGGATCGCGCATCGCCGGCGAATTGGCGCGTTTGCAGCGCTCGTAATAGGCGGCATAGCGCGCGCGATAGGCTTCGAGCTGCTCACCGAGATAGGCGTCGTCGGTCAGCCGCGCGGCATCGAGCGTCAGCGGCGCGATCTTGGTGCGCAGGAAATGGTCGGGGCACGAAGTGCCGACCGCGGCCAAGCGCAGGAAATCGCGCGAGTTCACGAATTCGAGCGTCTCGGCATCATCCGAAAAATGACCGACCTTACGCCCAGAACCTGGTTTTTGGCCGGTCATCAGACCGCGCAGGCGGGGCATAAGGTCGGCCGAGGCCGCGGCGCGATCCAAGGCGGAGAGAGAATCGACCACGCCGCCGAACGCCGGTTTCCCGGCGAATTTGATGTTGAGATAGGTTGCCGCCTGGGCGATCAGATCGATCGTGTGCTCGTAACAGGCCCTGGCGCTGTCACCCCAGCAGATGATCCCGTGCCCAGCGAGCATCACGCCCTCGAGCCCCGGATTGGCCGCGACATAGTCGCGCAGCTGGACGCCGAGCGTATAGCCCGGGCGCTTCCACGGCAGCCAGCCGATCTTGCCGCCCCAGATCTCGCGCGTCGCCGCCTCGCCGCCGGAGCTCGCGGCCAGCGCGATGATCGCGTCGGGGTGGACGTGGTCGATGTGGGCGAAGGGCAGCAGCGAATGCAGCGGCGTATCGATCGAGGCCGCACGGCCGTTCAGGTTGAACGTGCAGTGCGGGAGGTAGCCGACCATCTTGTCGTCGTCGCCCGGGCCCGCGTAGTGCGCCTCGAGCGAGAGCAGCCTGTCCTGATAGAGCGTCGCGAAACCATCGAGCTTCATCGAGCCGATATCGCCGCCCGAACCTTTGACCCACAGCACTTCGACGGCCTTGCCGCTCAGCGGATCCACCTCGGACAGCTTGGCCGAGGTGTTGCCGCCGCCGAAATTGGTCACGGT
>SECS01000294.1 GCA_004211435.1 Novosphingobium sp.
TACGAACTGGGCGTCTCCGAATTCGGCAGCTTCGTCGCCGAAGTGCCCGCGCCGCTGGCTATCGGGACCGTTACCCTGGCAGACGGTAGCAGCGTCAAGGGCTTCGTCGCCGAGCCGCGCGCGGTTACTGGCGCCGAAGACATCACCCATCTCGGCGGCTGGCGCGCCTTCATCAACGCGAAGGCCCCGGCATGAAGCGGCTCCACAACCTCGCGCTGGTCCTCGCCGCCGGCATCGCCGCGATCCCTCTCGCCGCCCAAGCAAAGGCTCCGGCGGAGCAGGTCATCCAGGTCCCCGGCTTCGCCGACTTCCTAGCGCCCGATGGCGATACCGTCTGGGCGACCAATCGCGGCCGTATCGAGCGCTGGTCGCGTAGCCAGGGCAAGCTTGCCGAAGTGGCGATCGCCAGGCCTTGCGGTGCGATGGTGATCGCCGACGGCAGCCTCTGGGCGGCCAATTGCGCCGACGGCACGGTCAATCGGATCGACCTCGCGACCGCCAAGCTGGTCGCGACGATTCCCACTGGCCTCGCCAAGCTGACCAAGTCGGAGCACCAGCTCGCCGCGGGCGCCGGCTCGATCTGGGTCGCCAGCGACGCCGCGGGGAAAATCTCGCGGATCGACACCGCCACCAACCAGGTCGTCGCGACGATTACCGTCGATCCCGAGACGTCCTATCTGACCTTCGGTTTCGGCGCCGTCTGGGCGGTCTGCCTGCCCGGACAGACGATCCAGCGGATCGATCCCGCGACCAACAGTGTCACCAAGCGGACCGCGCTGGGCACGGCACCGGGCTTCCTCGCCGCCGGCGAAGGCGCGGTCTGGGTGCAGGAGCAGGGCGACGGCACGCTCGCGCGCATCGATCCGACGAGCGGCGAGGTCTCGGGCCGGGTCAAGGTCGGCACCGTGCTGAAATATGGAGACGTCGACACCGGTGCCGGCAAGGTCTGGCTGCGGACGACCGAGGATCAGACCTTCGTCGCGATCGATGCGCGGACGCTGGAGATCAAGGCGCGGATCGGAAAGCCAGAAGGCAGCGGTGCACTGCGCTATACGCGGGACGGCCTGTGGACCTCGGCCCACGACGTTCACACGCTGACTTGGTGGCCCAAGCCCCGCAAGATCGCAAAGTAGTTCGTTCCACCCCTGGCCTGCCTCCCTACTGCTGTGGGGAGGCAGGTCCTTTTTCGGGTATTAGCGGCTGTAGGCGACGCGGGCCGTCGCCAGAGCCATCGCCGTGCGCGCTTCGATCTGCGAGCGGACGTCGGCGATCACCGCGGTGCGGCATTCCTGGGCCTTGGCTTCGAGCGAGAGATGCACGCTGGCGAAGCGTTCGCCGCAAACGGCGCGCGCGGCCTGATCGACGCGGATCGCGAGGCGCTGCTGGCCATCGGCGGTCGAAAGATCGAGGCCCTTGAGAGTGAGGGTGGCCGAATCCTGGGCGAAGGGGTTTTCGGTGGTGTTCGCGGACGCCGAGGTCGCGAAAGCAAGAGCGGCGAATGCCGCAAGACCAATCTTCATCGTCATCTCCTGTGCGTAGAACAAGCGCCGCTCTTCGGCGATTGATGCCTACATAAAGCCAGGAGATGAAACTTACAATACAGAAGTCGAAATTGTTCTTTTATTACTTGGGTTGTCTCCGGTTATTACTTCACTCTTATGGTGAGGGCTGCCAGATCGGTGACGTGGCCCAGCAAACCAATGGGCAAATCGGCTTCCGCCGGGGCTTCTGCCACCGAAACCGTGATGGTTCGGGCGTAAGGAGCGGACCAAGCGCGCACTGCGGCTACGGGTACGCGGACGCGCCAGCGGTTGCTGCCTTCGACCGCAACCGGACG
>SECS01000295.1 GCA_004211435.1 Novosphingobium sp.
GCCAAGAAGACCATGATCAAGGTTCCGCTGCGCGAGAACCGCACCCTGCACCACGACGGCAACGGCCGTTGGGGCGCCGGCAAGATCATGATGCGCGCCGCCCCTCCCGGGACCGGCGTCATCGCGGGCGGCCCGATGCGCGCCGTTCTGGAAACCCTGGGCGTCCAGGACGTGGTCGGCAAGTCGTCCGGCTCGTCCAACCCCTACAACATGATCCGCGCCACGTTCGAAGCGCTGAAGGTGCAGTCCTCGCCCCGTCAGATCGCCAACAAGCGCGGCAAGAAGGTCGCCGACCTGATGGGCCGCCGCAACGACGGCGCCTCGGCGCCCGAAACCGTCGAGAGCTAAGTCATGGCCGAGCAAACCGTCACCATCAAGCAGACCGGTTCGCCGATCCGTCGCAAGTCGGACCAGCGCGCCACCCTGCAGGGCCTCGGCCTGAACCGCCTGGGCCGCGAATCGACCCTGGAAGACACCCCGTCGGTCCGCGGCATGATCGCCAAGGTCGCGCACATGGTGCAGGTGATCGAGAAGTAAGCTCCGCTCTTCGAGCGGGAGTGGCGAGTGATGAGTGGCGAGTGGCGAGTTGGAAGGCGGTTCTGCCGTTTTTCCTTGACTCGCCACCCGTCACTCGTCACTCGCCACTCTCTTTTTTAGCCGAGTTCGTGGTTCGCCGCGGGCGCTAGCACCCGAAAGGATCAGGCACATGAAACTGAACGAAATTCGTGAGAACGAAGGCGCCCACAAGAAGCGCATGCGCGTCGGCCGCGGCCCGGGTTCGGGCAAGGGCAAGACCGCCGGTCGCGGCGTCAAGGGCCAGAAGTCGCGGACGGGCGTCAGCCTGCTGGGCTTCGAAGGCGGCCAGATGCCGCTGTACATGCGCATGCCCAAGCGCGGCTTCAACAATCCCAACGCCCTGAAGCTGGCCGAAGTGAACCTGTGGCGCCTGCAGGACGCCATCGACGCCGGCAAGCTGGACGCCTCGGCCTCCATCGACGGCGCCGCCCTGGTGGCCGCCGGCGTTCTGCGCCGCGCCAAGGACGGGGTGCGCGTCCTGGGCACCGGTGAACTGACCGCCAAGCTGAACCTGGTCGTGTGGTCGGCCACCGCCGGCGCCGTCAAGGCGATCGAAGCGGCCGGCGGCACTGTCGAGCAGCAGCGCATCGCGGCGGAGGCCAAGGCCGCCGCCCGCGTCGAGAAGCGCAACGCCGCCAAGGGCAAGGCTCCGGCTCCCAAGGCTCCGAAGGGCGACGCCAACAAGGTGTCCTCGCGCGATCGCCGTAAGGCCGCCGCGTAATAAGCTGCGCGGGCGGCCTCCCCAAGGGGCCGCTCATCGCCTATCTGGATGCGGCGGGTGCGCTGGTCAGCGAATCCGCCGCGTTCTGACAAGTCGGGGTATCCATGGCATCGGCCGCCGAACAACTCGCAGCCAATATGAACATGGGCTCGTTCGCCAAGGCGACCGAGCTCCATAAGCGTCTGCTGTTCACCCTGGGGGCCTTGCTGGTCTACCGCATCGGCACCTACGTGCCGATTCCTGGGATCAACTCCGAAGCCTTCCTGCAGTTCTTCCAGAACCCGGACGGCCAGCGCGGCATCCTGGACATGTTCAACATGTTCTCGGGCGGCGCGGTGGAGCGGATGGCCGTCTTCGCCCTGAACGTGATGCCCTACATCTCGGCGTCGATCATCGTGCAGCTGATGGGCACGGTGTATCCGCCGTGGGAAAAGCTGCGCAAGGAAGGCGGCGAAAGCGGCCGCAAGCAGCTGAACCAGTACACCCGCTATCTGACGGTGTTCCTGGCCCTGGCCCAGTCCTTCGG
>SECS01000296.1 GCA_004211435.1 Novosphingobium sp.
CGGCTGCGCGATCAGGCAGGTGCCGTTTTCATCGAAAGCCACTTGGTCGAAATCGACCGCGAGCCCGCACCCGCCGGGCAGAACTGCCTCGGCGCCGATCTTGGCCGTGCCCTTGCGCGGGATAACCAGCAGCGGTGCGCCACCATATCGCAGGGCGACGTCCTCGTTCGGTAGGCCCTCGATCTGGTCGAGCCGGAACAGCGGCCCCTCGACCAGAGTCACGTCTTCGCGATCGGGCACCGACAGCTTGTATTCGCGCGGATAAGGCACGCCCTTGGCCACGGCCACACCTTCGTCGAGATGCAGTTCGCGCGGGCGGCCGTAATCGTAAAGCCGATAGGTTATGTCGCTGTTCTGCTGAACCTCGATCAGGCTCACCCCTGCACCGATCGCGTGAACCGTACCCGCAGGAATATAGAAGAAGTCGCCGGGTCGGACCCTGTGCCATTGCATAAGATCCTCGATCGAACCGTCCTGCGCAGCCGTGCGCAAAGCCTCGGGCGAGAGCGGCTGCTGGAAGCCGATGCCCAGCTTCGCCTCGGGCTCCGCATCGACGATCAGCCAGCATTCCTCCTTGCCCTGGTGGCCGATCCCCTTGGCCAAAGTCTCGGTATCGGAGGGATGGACCTGGACCGACAGCGCCTCGCTGGTGAAGATATACTTGACCAGCAGCTGCGGCAGCGCCGCGGGCGGTTCGAACCAGATTTCGCCGATCCGCTTGCCGGGCGGTGCCGAAAAGGGTGCCGGTAGCGTGTCCTTGCCCCAGGGTTTCTCGACCTCCCGGATGGGCAAGGCGGCGCTCATTGGTTCACCGCTCCCGATAGCTTGCCGACGAGTTGGGTGCCTGCAGCCGTTGTGACGAGGACCTCGTCGCCGTCGACCACGACGATGACGTTCTCGAGCCCGATGACCGACACGCGCGGTCCGTCGGTGTCGACCAGGACATTGCGACAGTCGACGAGTTCGACGCGTCCGATCGCGACATTGCCGTCTGCGTCACGATCGCGCGCCTCGTGCAGCGACTGCCAGTTGCCGATGTCGGACCAGCCCATGTCGGCAGGCACCATGGCCGCGCGACTGGTGTTTTCCATCACCGCATAGTCAACCGACTCGCTCTTCACCTCGGCGAAAGCCTCGGGCTGCGGATAGAAGCGGTGGTTGTCGTCGACGCCCTGCTCGACCGAACGACGCACGGCATCGAGGATCGCGGGCCGGTGCGCTCCGAGCTCGGCCAGGAAGTCACGCGCGCGGAAGGCGAAGATGCCGCCGTTCCAGGCATAGATGCCGGCATCGAGGAACCCTTGCGCGCGTTCGCGGTCGGGCTTCTCGACGAACTGGTCGACTCGGAAACCCGATCCGCCGATCGTCTCGCCGCGCTTGAGATAGCCATAGCCGGTCTCGGGCGTCTTCGCCTCGATCCCGAAGGACACGAGCCACCCCTCCTCGGCCAAAGCTGCCGCAGTCTTCGCCGCCGCCACGAAGGTACTGCAATCGGCGATGTGATGATCGCTCGGGCAGACGAGCATGATCGCGTCCTCGGGCACGCGCAGCGCCGCCAGCGCGATCGCCGCGGCCGTGTTCTTGGCCGCCGGCTCGACGATGACGCGCGCATCGGGTGCACCCGCCAGTTGATCCTCGACGTGCGGCAGATGCGCGGCGCCGGTCACCACGATCGCCGGCGCGAAACCGTCGTCGGGCGGACAACGGCCGAGCGTCGCCTCGAACAGGGTCGTATCGCCGACCAGCGGCAGAAAGGGTTTCGGTTTCACGGCACGACTGCGCGGCCACAAGCGAGTGCCGCTGCCGCCGCAGAGGATTACGGGACCCACCGTCAACGCGACGACGACATAGTCGCCGAGCCGCTGCTCGCGCGTCGCCTCGGGATAGTCACGCGCCGAGTTGATGTCGCCGGCCAGCTTAACCGCCTTGGACGCCGCACCACCGCCGCCTTGGCCCATGCCGGACAATCCCGCGCCGGTTCCACTGCCCTGACCGCGGGCCCCGGTGCCCGTACCGGCATCGCCTGCGCCTGAAGCATTGGTGCTGCCCGGGCCCGCGACAGGGGCGGCCGCCTGGCTCGCAATGACGATCTGCGGGCTCGGCGCCGCGATAGGTCGCGGCACCGCCTGTTTGCCTGCCGCGGCTGCCGGCGCTTCCGGGTGCGGCGCCAGCGACGGTGCTGCGGGCTGAGCTAGTGGCGTGGGCGCCGGTGGTGGTGACGTGGTAACAGTCACGGTTACCGTCCCGAAGACCTGGTCGGCAACGCGCGCGGTAAAGTCCGGCGCGAAAGCGCGGATCAGGGCGAGCAAGAGCGCGACGTGCAGCAGCACGACCACCAAGGCGACGCCCCAGCGCAGACCGCGCGGCGAGGAGTAGGCGGCGCGCCTCATCGGCCGCCTCATGCCACGGCGACAGCGCGACGACAATCGCGCCGCGGGCGGTTTGACAGGCGCCGCGGCCCCACGGCATGTTCGCGGAAACGAACAGCAATTCCAGGGAGAGAATCATGAGCACTTTCGAGACGATCCATTGCGAGCACGACGGGACGCGCCTCGAAGGTCTGATCGCGCGGCCGGTCGGCAAGGGTCCGTTCCCGACGGTGATGGTCATGCACAGCGCCAACGGCTTGCGTCATCAGGTCAAGGGCACCATCGAGAAACTCGCGGGGCTCGGCTATCTGGCGATCGCCACCGACATGTACGGCCCCGACGTACAGAACGGTGCGCCCGAGGCCGCGCACAGCGCCTACATGTACTTCCTCGACGACGGCATGAAGAACGTCCGCGAGCGCTCGCTCGCCTGGTTCGAGGCCGTTCGCGCCCATCCCGAGGTCGATCCGGCGCGCATGGCCGCGATCGGCTACTGCTTCGGCGGCCACTGCGTGCTCGAACTCGCCCGCGCGGGGGCGGAACTCCAGGCAGTGGTCAGCTATCACGGCACGCTCAAGACGCATGCCCCGGCGCAGCCCGGCGCCGTCAAATGTGAAGTCGTCGCCTATTGCGGCGCGCAGGACCCCTATGCCACGCTCGAGGAAATCGAAATGCTGCGCGGCGAACTCACCAATGCCCGGGCACGCTACCAGATCACCG